>CAZCBN010000118.1:0-10256 GCA_964496975.1 uncultured Phycisphaeraceae bacterium | reverse complement strand
TTGCTCGCGTTGATCCGGCCCGCGCTCGGGCACGTGTGCCACGCGTTGATCGTCCCGTCGTACTGCACGCCCGGGTCCGCGCACCGCCACGCCGCGTACGCGATGTCGTCCCACAGCTTCCGCGCGTCGTACGTCCGCGCCACCTTGCCGTCGGTGCGCCACGTCGTCCGCCACTCGCCCGCGCGGTCCACCGCGTCGAAGAACTCGTCGGGGATCCGCACCGAGTTGTTGCTGTTCTGACCGCTCACGGTCAGGTACGCCTCGCCGTTGAAGTCGTAGTCCAGCTTCAGCCCGAGCCGCTCCGCCGTCTCGCCCACCGTCTCCGCGTCGTGCCGGCTCGCCTTCTTCCCCGCGATCGCCCGCAGGCCCTCCACCATCGCCGCGACCTTGATCTCCTCGCGCACCTTCCAGTTGATGAACGAGTCGATGTCCGGGTGGTCCATGTCCAGACACACCATCTTCGCCGCCCGGCGGGTCGTCCCCCCGCTCTTGATCGCCGCCGCCGCGCGGTCGCCGATCTTGAGCCAGCTCATCAGCCCGCTGGACTTCCCGCCCCCGCTGAGCCGCTCGCCCTCCGCCCGGAGCCGGCTGAAGTTCGTCCCCGTCCCCGACCCATACTTGAAGAGACGCGCCTCTCGCACCCACAGGTCCATGATGCCGCCCTCGTTCACGAGGTCGTCATCGATCGACTGGATAAAGCACGCGTGCGGCTGCGGGTGCGTGTACGCGTCCTCCGCCAGCTTCAGCTCGCCCGTCTTGTGGTCCGCGACCCAGTGCCCCTGCGCCGGCCCGTTGATGCCGTACGCCCACTGCAGCCCCGTGTTGAACCACTGCGGGCTGTTCGGCGCCGCGATCTGGTGCACGAGCATGTAGGCCAGCTCGTCATAAAACGCCTGCGCGTCCTCGGCCGAGTCAAAGTACCCGTGCGTCTCGCCCAGTGCCGCCAGCACCCGGCGAGACGGTGGATCACCTGCCGCGCCGAACGCTCGGGCCCAGTGTCTTGCGTAGGCCGGCTCTCCGAGCCGGCGGCCTGGGTGGGGCGGCTCTCCGAGCCGCCGCTCTTCGCCCCCTTCGCCGCCTCATGCCCCAAGGCCGAGGCCGACGCCAACCCGTTCGGCCCGCCGTCCACCGGCACCCCCGCCTTGCGGAAGTACTTGGAGACCATGATGTCGGTCGCAAGCTGCGACCAGGTCTCCGGCACCTCGGCGTCCTTCATCTCAAAGACGACGGAGCCGTCGGGGTTGGAGATCTTCGACGACCGCGTCGTCCAGCGAACGCTGTCGAAGGGGTTTTTGCCGGCGGTGGTGAACTTGCGGGAAATCTTCATACCTGTACCACACCCCGAACGGAAACTTGGTTCTTTGCATTACGTACTGCTTTGCATAGCGTTTCCGCTATGCAAGGCTGCTCCTGCTCAGCGAAAAAACTTCGCTGACCCCTGCCATCACACACCCCCATCTCCCACGATCAACCGGCTAGTTGCCGGTGTACCCGTGGCGACGTGCGTTTTCCACACAATCCTGACGGTTGCGGTAGCCCTCAGTTGAGGCGCCAACCACCTTGCCGTTAGGCGCGATGCGCCGCCACCTCCACATGCCTTGCGTGTCCTGATAAATTTCCCAACGGTCGTTCATAAGGTACTCCAGAATGTTGGGCAACATGAGCAAACCGCTACGTCGCGATTTGAATCATGCGCCCTTAGGCCACCTACTTTGAACGCTTGCGGGGCTTCACGCGCTGCGACAAAGCGCTCGCCGCAGCCGTCTTGCTTGCGGCACTCGTCCGTCCGTCTCGGAGGACTTTGGATGCTGCAGAAGCAGCGGTCTTTCCAGTTTTCTTGTTCATGGAAACTCCTGTGGAAATGGACAACTCAATCCACCTTCGGCAGCGTCAGCCCATGCTGATCCTGATACTTCCCGGCCTTGTCGGCATACGAGACCGCGCACACGCGGTCCGCCTTCAAGAACACCAACTGCGCAATCCCCTCGTTCGCGTACACCTTCGCTGGCAGCGGCGTCGTGTTGCTGATCTCCAGCGTCACCTTGCCGCGCCACTCCGGCTCCAGCGGCGTCACGTTCACGATCAGCCCGCACCGGGCGTACGTGCTCTTGCCCACGCAGATCGCCAGCACGTCCCGCGGGATGCTGAAGATCTCGACCGTTTCGCACAGGGCAAACGAGTTCGGCGGGATGATCACCCACCGCTGGTCCGCGGCGCGGTCCGCCACGTCCACCTCGACCATGAAGCGGTCGTCAAAGCACTTGGGGTCCACGACGGCCACGCCCCCGCCGCTCGGCGTGGGCGTAAAAATCTTGAACCGTGTCCCGACGCGCACGTCGTAGCCGTAACTGGAGACGCCGTAGGAGATGCGGCCGGGCCGCTTCTCGGCGTCCTGAAACGGCTCGATGCCGATGAGTTCGCGGATCTGGCTGTCGCACAACACGCCCATCGCCACCCCTCCCCGCCGCCGCCATCCCCCGCCAGCCCCGTCCCACCGGGGCTTCTCCGCCCACGCCGCACGCCCCGCGTGCCGCGCCCGCACCCGGCTCGGGCCTGCCTTCGCGGCCCTTCGCCGGCATCTGCTTTGGAGCCCCAACTGGAGTCCCGATTGGAAACCCAGCTGGAGCCCCAGCCAGAGCTCCCGCGGGAGCCCGTCGTTGTCGTGCGCGGGGCGGCGCCTTTGTGCGTCGCCGTGCCTCCGTGCCCCGCACACCCGCCTCGGCCCTCGTCCCGGCGTAGGCCCGGGGGTTGTGGCCGATGCGGAGGGCCCCAAAACACCGCGCCGTATCGGCGTGGTGGTGGGCCCCGCGTCGTGGTCAGCCGCTCTCGCTCGGGCCATCGCTCCGTGCATGGCCCGCCGTGCGTCACGGCGTTGGGTCGTTCCGCGGCGGAACCCCATGGTTCCAGGCCGCGGGTGGTGTTGAATCTGGCTTAGCGGACCCGAACATCCTGACCGGGTTCCCCTCGCCTCGCCGCGTCGGCCATGCCGCCGGGCGAGCCTTGAGCATACTACCACCAGTCGTGGATGCAAGCCCGAAGCACCACAAAGTGCTGTGGTCCGATGTTGAATAACCTGTCGATTGCCGGAAGTGTCGTTTTCATCGAGAGTTGCGCCCGATTCCGCGCCGCACCGCCCGCGCCGTCGACAGGTTTTTCACACCATTCGTAGTCCTGAGGCCGCCCGACGCACCCCACATCTTGTGGTTCATCCCACCAAACTCCCGCCCCGTTGCACCCAGGCGGGCCCGCCTCCACATGATCGGGAAATGATCGTATCTCGTTCGCCATGCGAATGCCAGCCCCGCCCCGGTTTGGGGCCCGGTGTCGGCCTCTCCGGCGGCGGGCGGTGTGGATAACCTGTCTCTCGCGCACGGCACCGCGGCCGAGCGACGCCGACCACGCCCCGGCGGCGTGGACCCGCCGGCGCCGCGTCGGCGTGCAAACCCCTTCGCCGCGCCGGCCGCCGCACCGCCGCGCGGCGTTCCGCGGTACAACCCCAAGGCCCGGCCGCGCCCCGTGCGCCCGACCACGCGCCCCGTGCGGCGCCGCGCGGCCCACCGCAGACCCGACCCGGAGACCCCGATGCCGCTGCATCGTTCGCCCGTGCACCGTCTTTGCATTCGGTCGCGCCCCGCTGTCGTGGAGGCCCCGGGTGATTCGCTGGACGAGCGCCGCGCGGCCTCGGCGTCGCGCCGCCGGCTCGCCGCCCGGCCGCTGCTCGCGGCGGTGGGCGTCGTGGCGATGGCGGTGACGGGGTCGCTGCTCGGCGCCGGCTGCTCGGGCGGGAAAAAGTCCGCCGCCGCGCCGCAGCGCGTCACGCCCGACGTGCAGAACGACACGCCCCCCGTGCTCCGCGGCACGATCGGCTCGATGGCCCGCGTCCGCGGCGCCGAGCCGCTGGTGGCGTCGGGCATCGGCCTGGTGGTGGGGCTGAACGGCACGGGCGGGCAGTTTTTGAACGAGGCCGTCGCGGTGACGCTCGAGCGCGAGATGGCGCTGCAGGGCGTGGGCCAGCCCGACGCGTACAAGGACACCGCGTTCGACGGCAAGACGCCCCGCGAGATCATCTTTGACCCCAACGTGGCCGCGGTGGTGGTGGAGGCGGCGGTCCCCCCCGGCACGAGCGAGGGCGACACGTTCGACGTCGTCGTGCGCGCGCTGAACGCGACAAGCCTCGAGGGCGGCCGACTGCTGACGACCGACCTGCGGCTGGGCGACCCGCAGCCCTTCGGGGGCCGCGCGGGGCGCATCGTGGGCCAGGCCCGCGGCGAGATCTTCGTGAACCCCTTCGCCGAGCCCGGGCGCGAGGTGGCCGGCGTGACGCGCACCATCGGCCGGATCCTGGACGGCGGCGTCAGCCGCGAGACGCTTCGGGTGGTGGTGGAGCTGAACAACCCCTCGCACGGGCGGGCGCGGTTCGTCACCTCGGCGATCAACGCGCGTTTCCCCCGCCGCAGCGGGGAGGCCGAGCCGGTGGCGCGGGGGCGGGACGAACAGCTCATCCTCGTGCGCATGCCGCGGGAGTTTCGCAGCAAGCCCGGGGAGTTCATCCAGACGCTGATCCACATGCAGGTGGACCAGTCGGCGCCGCAGATCTTTGCGCGGCAGTACACGGAAACGCTGAAGTCGTCCCCCTATCTGGGGCTGGAGATGACATGGGCGCTCCAGGGGCTCGGCGAGCGGTCGCTGCCCTTTGCACGGGAGCTGTATGAGTACCCCGAGATTGTGCCGAGGCTCGCGGCGCTGCGGGCGGGGGCGGCGCTGGGCGATGCGCGCGCGGCCCCGGCGCTGCGCGACATCGCGCTGAACGGCCCCGAGAACGTGCGGACCGACGCGATCGAGCTGCTGGGCCGTCTCGACGCGGGGCCGACGGTGGACGAGGCGCTGCGGGCCCTGCTGTCGGAGCGCACGCTCACGCTGCGGATCGCGGCGTACGAGGCGCTCGCCTCGCGCGCCGAGCGGGCACAGGTGGAGCGGCTCGCGGCCCGCGCGGCCAACCGCGAGACCAAGGGCCTGCCGGTGTCGCGGAGCACGCTCGAGCAACTGGCGGCGCGGCGGCTGCCCGCGGGGACCATCCAGGGCGTGAGCCGGCTGCTGATCGCGGACAAGTTTTTGCTGGACAGGGTGCCGTTCGGGGACCCGCTGATCTACGTGAGCCAGCAGGGGACGCCCCGCATCGCGCTGTTCGGAACGGATCTCTCGCTGAAGAAGCCGCTGCTGGTGTCGGCGTGGTCGGACCGGCTCATGATGATCGCCGAGACGCCCTCGGACAAGGTGCGGGTCTTCTATCGCCGGCCCGCGCCGAGCGAGAACGAGCCCTCGGCCCCCCCGGTGCAGCACGAGGCGGGCGAGACGGTGACGGAGCTGATCGACTTCATGGCGCACAAGCCGACGCCGGAGAGCCCGCGGCCCGGGCTTGACCTGACGTACTCGGAGATCGTGGGCGCGCTGCACGAGTTGTTCCGCCAGGGCGGGACGGACGCGGCGTTTGCCACCGAGCGCGACCGGCTCGTGGCGGACCTGATCGCGGCGAACACGACCCGGGCGGTGGAGACGCGGCCGATCGCGCCGGGGCGGAGCGGGGAGACGATCGTGTTTGATCGCCCGGCGGCGTCGGGCGCGCCGGCGCCCGCGGCCCCGGTGGTGCCGGGGCGTGAGGGCAAGCCGCTGCTGGTGCCGATCCCGCCGAAGGAGGAGGGGTCGGGCAAGGGGAAGGCGAAGGGGAAGTAGTCGGGGCCGTCGGCCCGCCCGTTGGCCCGCCCATCGGCGGGGGCGTTGGCGGGGGCGGTTGGACTCGCGAGGCGGGCGGGGCGGGGCGGGAGATCGGGCCGCGGGGTTTGTTGGGTGTGGCGTCGCGGCGGGGGGGTGGGTACGCTCGGCCGCAGTTGCAGGGATGCGACCTCGGCCTGCCCGGCGGGTGTGGAGCAACCACCCGCCCCGTGCGCCCGTTCGGCGCGCGGCACGCCGAGCCGACACGGAGGTGTGCCGTCCGATGGCCCGAACGCCCAGCGTGAACCGTCGTTCGCAGGTGGAGCCCGTGCGTGAGGCCTCGGTGGAGGCGGCGGCGACGGCGGTGGCCGTGCGCGAGGGAACGCTCGCCGAGGCGGGCGAGATCGACCACGTGCGCGAGGGCATGGACGCGGACGTGATCGAGGCGGTTGCGGGTTCGCCGGCGGGCGCGTTGGCCGGGATGCCGCTCGGCGCGTCGGTGGTGGGGCTGCGGCTGAAGACGCTGAGCCTGAACGGGTTCAAGAGCTTTGCCGACCGCACAGAGTTCGCGTTTGACGAGCTGATCACGGGGATCGTCGGGCCGAACGGGTGCGGGAAGAGCAACCTGGTGGATGCGCTGAAGTGGGTGCTTGGGGAGCGCTCGAGCAAGAGCCTGCGCGGCAAGGAGATGCTGGACGTCATCTTCGCGGGCAGCGCGGGGCGCAAGCCGAGCGGGATGGCGGCGGTCACGCTGACTTTTGAGAACCCGGTGCTGCCGGGGGATGTGGTGGATGAGCCGGAGGCGACCTCTGGTGGCCCCGCCTTGCAGGCTGGAACTGCTTTGGATGGCACAGCCTTGCAGGCTGTGCCGGCTTTGGGTGCCACGGCCTTGCAGGCCGTGGAAGCCCGGGCTGCAAGCCTGGGCCACCAAGGAGCCGGACCGGATTCGGACGAAGAGCCTTCGGAAGTTCTGCTCGCGGACCGGCGTCGGGTGCGGCGGCCCCTGCCGATCGACGCGGACGAGGTGGCCGTGGAGCGGCAGCTCTTCCGCGACGGGACGAGCAAGTACCTGATCAACGGGAAGCGTGCGCGGCTGAAGGACATCCGCGACCTGTTTTTGGACACGGGCATCGGGGCCGACGCGTACTCGATCATCGAGCAGGGCAAGGTCGACGCGATGCTGCTCGCGAGCCCGCAGGAGCGGCGGACGATCTTTGAAGAGGCCGCGGGGATCGCCAAGTACAAGCAGCGGCGCGTCGAGACGCAGCGGCGGCTGGAGCGGACGGACGCGAACCTGGTGCGGGCGCGGGAGCAGCTTGACAGCACGGAGCGGCGGCTGCGGATCGTGCGGGGGCAGGCGGCCAAGGCGAGGCTCTTTCAGGAGCTGGACGGGGAGCACCGGGCGCTGCGGCTGGCGCTGGCGTTTGACCAGTACCACGAGCTGCGCGCGCAGCTCGCGGCGCTGACGAGCCAGTTGCAGTCGCTGGACGTGGAGCGCGCGGCGACGCAGCAGGCGCTGCGCGAGGCGGAGCTGTCGCGGCAGCAGGCCGAGGTTGAGCGGCACGCGGCGGCGGAGCACCGGCGGAAACTGGACGACGAGCGTCGCACGGCGTCGCACGCGGCCGAGCAGGCGGAGCAGCGGCGCTCCATGGCGCGGCGGGCGGCGGAGGAGGCGGCGCGGCAGGTGGAGATCGACGGGCAGCGGCTCGCGGCGACGGAGCAGAAAGTGCGCGGGCTGGAGGGCGACCTGGCCGACCAGCGCGAGGCGGCGGCGGGGTACGCGGAGTCGCTGGCGCGGGCCGAGGGAGAGGTGCAGCAGGCGCAGGAGGCGCGCGCGCAGGCGGCGGAGTCGATCGCGCGGATGCGGGCCGAGGCGGATCGGGCCCGAGGCCGGGCGGGCGGGATGGAGCGGGAGCGGACGCAGGCGCTGGCCGAGGCGAAGAGCGCGGGGCAGCAGCTTGAGTCTGCGGAGCAGCAGGCGCAGCGGCTGCGCGAGCGGGTGGCGGGGCTTGAGGCGGAGCTTGCGCGGGTGGGCGGGGTGCGCGAGTCGTGCGCGGCGCGGGTGGCGGAGCTCGCGGGCGCGATCGCGTCGGGCGAGGCGGCGTGCGCGCAGGTCGCGGAGGAACTGGGCCGGCTGGGCGGGGACCGGGCGGGGCTCGCGGCGGAGGCGGCGGAACTGGACCAGCGGCGGGCGCGGCTGGACGGCCGGCGGCACACGCTGGCGGAGCTTGCGCAGGCGCGGGCGGGGCTGGACGAGGCGGCGAAGGCGGCGCTGCGGCTTCGGGATGCGGGGGAGGGGTTTGGCGGCGTCGTGGGGGCGCTGGCGGATCTGATTGAGACCGACGCGGCGCACGCGGCGCTGGTGGAGGCGGGGCTCGGGTCGATGCTGAGTGCGCTTGTTGTGCGCACGCTGGACGACTTGCCCTCGGCGGCGGAGCTGGAGCGGCTGCCGGGGCGGGCGGCGTTTGTGGCGATGGACGGGGGGGAGAACGAGCCGGCGGAGACGGACGGGCGGTTTGAGGCGGTGGCGGGGCTGCTGGCGAATCGGGTGGTGCGGCTGCGGGGCGGGGGGGGGGGGGGGCGGTTTGGGGGGGGGGGGGGGCTGGGGCGGCGTGGGGGGCGGGGCGGGGGGGGGGGGGTAGGCGGGGGGGGGGGGAGTGGGATTGGGGATGGGGTGAGCCGAGACGCCGGCTCGGAGAGCCGACCTACCCAAGGTGGCGGCTTGGAGAGTCGGCCCACGCAAGGCGCCGGCTCGGAGATCCGGCCCACGCAAGGCGCCGGCTCGGAGAGCCGGCCCACCCAGGAGGGTTTGCTGGACCGGCTGCTGGGGCGGGCGTTGGTGGTGGACTCGGTGGGGTCGGCGCTGCTGCTGCGCGCGGGGCCGCTCGCGGGGTGCGGGGCGCGGTTTGTGACGCGGGATGGGTCGGTGCTGGATGAGCGGGGCGTGGTGACGGCCGGGCCGGCGGGGTCGGGCGAGGGCGCGGTGGGGGGCGTGCTGCAGCGGGCGGCGGAGTTGGCGGAGCTGGAGCGGGTGGTGGCGGGGCTGGACGCGGAGCTTTCGGCGCGGCGGGAGCGGCTTGCCTCGCTGGACGCGGCGGTGGCGGCGGCGGAGCAGCGTCGCGCGGCGGCGGACAAGTGGCTTGCCGAGCAGCGGCGGTCGCTGGTGGGGGCCGAGGCAGCGCTCGATCGTGCCGTGTCGGACGCGGCGCGGCTGGAGCGGGAGCGGCGCGGGGCGGCGGAGGACGAGCGGGCGACGGCGCAGCGGGCGGAGCAGTTTTTGGCGCGGCGCGACGCGGCGGCGGCGAAGGCGGACAGCCTGTCACGCCTGCTGGACGAGCAGCAGGCGCTGGTGCAGCGGCTCGCGGCGGAGTTGAAAACCGAGGAGCTGCGGGCGGAGGCGGCGGCGGAACGCCTCGGGGCGGCGCGGGCGGAGGCCGGGAAGCTCGCGGAGCAGGCGTCGGCGGCGAAGCGCGAGGTGCGGCGGCTCGAGGCGGAGTCGGAGCACGCGGCACGGCAGCTCGTGGAGCACGGGCGGCACGCGCAGGAGGCTCGAGAGCGCCGGGAGCGGCACGAGGCGGCGGGGGCGGAGGCGGAGCGCGCGATCGACGCGGCGCGTGCGGCGGTGAGCGCGGCGGAGGCGGCGCTCGCGGGGCACCACGGCGTGCTGGCGGAGGCGGAGCGGGCCGTCGCGGCGCTCGCGGAGACGCAGCGGGCGGCGCGGCAGCGGGCGGAACTTGTCGAGCGGGATTGGAACGGGCTTGAGATTTCGAGGCGCGAGTATGAGGTGAAGCGGGAGACGCTGGAGGAGCGGACGGGCGAGGACTTGTCGGTGGACCTCGGGGCCGAGTACGCGGACTATCGCGCGGTGATCGAGGGCGGGGACGTGGTGACGGTGGATCGGGCGGCGGGGACGAAGCGGGTGGCGGAGCTGAAGCGCGAGATCGACAAGCTGGGGAACGTGAACCTGGACGCGATCGGCGAAGAGACGCAGCTCGCGGAGCGGAACGAGGACCTGGTGTCACAGGTGGCGGACCTGGACGCGGCGGCGGCGCAGATGCGGGAGCTGATCGACCGCCTGAACGAGGCGAGCCGGGCGCGGTTCGGCGAGGCGTTTGAGGCGATTCGCCAGCACTTCGGCGGGCCGGAGGGGATGTTCCGCAAGCTGTTCGGCGGGGGTCGGGCCGAGGTGCGGCTCATGCCGCTGGTGAAGGACGTGGACGGGGAGCGGGTGCAGACGAACGAGATCGACCTGCTGGACAGCGGGGTCGAGGTGATCGCGAAGCCGCCGGGCAAGGAGCCGCGGAGCATCAGCCAGCTTTCGGGTGGTGAGAAGACGCTGACGGCGGTGGCGCTGCTGATGAGCATTTTCCGGAGCAAGCCGAGCTGCTTCTGCGTGCTGGACGAGGTGGACGCGGCGCTGGACGAGGCGAACGTGGGGCGGTTTTGCGGTGTGGTGCGGGAGTTCACGAGCTTCAGCCGGTTCATCGTGATCACGCACAACAAGCGGACGATGCAGGCGGTGGACCACCTGTACGGCATCACGCAGC
>CAZCBN010000117.1:0-10279 GCA_964496975.1 uncultured Phycisphaeraceae bacterium | reverse complement strand
CGAGAACGCGATCCGCGGCAGGACCATGATGGGCGTGGCGGGGGGCGGGCTGTAGGCGCGGAGCGAGTTTGAGGGCGTGTCGCCGATCATGAGCGCGATGGGGTTCCCCGCCGCGCCCATCGATATGAGCGTGCTGCGGGCGATCCCGTCGGACGCGCGGGCGGTGATCGTGCAGCGGAACGGGACGTTCGGCGCGAACCCGTTCGGCGACATCGAGCTGCCGACGGGGATGACGATCGGGCAGATGACGTCGGCGAACTTCGAGCAGGTGAAGGCGATGACGGGGATCGACATCACCGAGATCGCGTCGTACTTCGGCGACACGGCGGTGTCGTACATCTCCGACACGACGGGGGGCGGCTCGGTGCTCTCGGGCGTGGCGCTGATGTCGGTGAAGGACGCGGCGGGGCTGCGCAAGGCCGAGGCGCAGGTGCTCGCCGCGGCGGAGAAGGGCCTCGCCGCGTTCGGACCGCAGGCGAAGCGCGTGGGCGTGCGTGAGTGGACGCAGGAGGGCGTGACGTTCCACACGCTGCGGGTGTCGGGCGTGCCGGTGCCGCTGGAGCCGACGTACGTGGTGACGGAAGACTGGTTCATCCTGAGCCTGTCGCCGGCGGGGGCGCTCGCGGCGGCGCGGCAGGCGACGGGCCGGGGCGACGGCGGGCTGCCGGCGAACCCGCGGTTCGCCGAGGCGTTCAAGGCGGCGGACGGCCCGGTGTGGTCGATGGGCTTTGTGGACTCGTACGCGACGATCCCCGGCGGGTACGCGCTGGTGTCGCGCGTCGGGTCGGCGATCGCCAACGGCGTGCGGTCGGGGCTGGGCGACGACCGCGACCCGGGGCTGGTGGTGCCGCCGATGGGCGACCTGCGCGACGGCGTGAGGCCCCTGCTGTGGTACGTGCAGTTCGACGGCGACTCGATGACGACGGTGTCGACGGGCGACGGGTCGCTGCTGGCGAACGCTGCGGCGACGATCGGCTCGGTGCAGGAGCTGGTGCCGTTTGTCGCGGGCGCGGCGCTCGGGGGGGCGCTCGGGTCGGACGCGCTCGACGACGTGATGGACCGCATGAGCGGCGGCGACGACTGGGAGTATGAGGAGTTCGAGGAGGACGAAGGCGACGGCGGCATGGAGGAGGAGAACCCCATGACCGTCCCGTGGTGAACGCGCGCGTCGAGCAGGGGTGACGGCGGCGTTCGCGGTGGATCTGGGTGTGGGTGTGAGGGCGAACGCCCTCACGCCTACACCGCGAGGCCGCGCGCCAGCTCCTGCAGCGTCGTCACGCCCTCGCGGACCTTGGCGTAGCCGTCTTCCTTCAGGGTGGTGAGCTGGTTGGTCGCGAGGGCGTGGGCGGCGATGGCCGGGGCGCTGTCGCGCTGCATGATCATGTCGCGGAGGTCCGCGGTCATGGCGAGCAGCTCGTAGACACCGACGCGGCCGCGGAGGCCGGTGTTCCGGCAGGCGCGGCAGCCGACGCCGCGGGCGAGGGGGGCGCCGGGCGGCAGGTGCAGGTCGGGGGGGAGCTCGGCGCGGTCCGGGGCGTAGGTCTCGCGGCACTCGGGGCAGATGCGGCGGACGAGCCGCTGGGCGAGGACGCCCTCGACGCTGCTCGCGATGAGGAAGGGCTCGACGCCCATGTCGACCAGGCGGGTGACGGCGCCGGCGGCGTCGTTGGTGTGCAGCGTGCTGAAGACGACGTGGCCCGTGAGCGAGGCCTGCACGGCGACCTCGGCGGTTTCTTTGTCGCGGATCTCGCCGACCATGACGACGTCGGGGTCGTGGCGCAGGATGGAGCGCAGGCCCGCGGCGAAGGTGAGGCCGACCTTGGTGTTCACCTGGATCTGATTGACGCCGGGGACGTGGTACTCGACGGGGTCCTCGACGGTGATCGCCTTGACCTCGTCGGTGACGATGGTGTTGAGGCTCGCGTAGAGCGTGGTGGACTTGCCCGAGCCGGTGGGGCCGGTGACCAGCACGATGCCGTGCGGCTTGTCGATGAGGTGCATCCAGCGGCCCAGCACGCCCGGGGGCATGCCGAGGTCGGGGAGCTTCAGCAGGACGGCGGACTTTGAGAGGACGCGGAGCACGACGCCCTCGCCAAAGAGCATCGGGATGACGCTGACGCGGAGGTCAAACTCCTCGGCGCGGCCCGCGAAGGGCCCCGAGGTGAAGCGGTGGCGGAAGGTGATGCGGCCGTCCTGCGGGCGCCGCTTCTCGGCGATGTTGAGGTTCGCCATGATCTTCAGGCGCGAGATGATGGCGGCGGCGAAGCGGTTGATGGTCGGGGGCGTGTTGGCCCGGTGCAGCACGCCGTCGATGCGGTAGCGCACGGCGAGGGTGTGCTCGTAGGGCTCGACGTGCACGTCGGTGGCCCGCTCGCTGATCGCCTCGGCGAGCAGGTCGTTCACGAGCTTGATGACGCTCGCCTCCTGGGCCTGCTCGATCTCGGCGGCGTCGGCGCCCGAGGCGGCGTCGGGCTTTGCGCCCGCGGACTGGCCCATGGCGTCCAGCGTGTCGCCGCCCACGCCGTAGTGGGCGCGGATGAACTTCGCCAGGTCTTCCTCGTCGGCGAGCACCAGCTCGATGGAGCAGCCGGTGAGGAGGCGCAGCTCGTCGAGCGCCGACAGCTCGAACGGGTCGGCGGTCGCGACGGTCAGCGTCCCGTTCGCGCGGCTGATGGGGGCGCAGTGCTGCTTGTACGCGAGCTGCGCGGGCAGCGCGGCGAGCGCGTCGGGGTCGGGCACCGTCGTGGTCAGGTCGATCACCGGCATGGTGAACTGCCGGCCCAGGGCGTGCAGGATCTGGTCCCGCGTGACGTACCCGAGCCGCACGAGCACGCGGTCGAGCCGCTCGCCGCTGCTGCGCTGGTCGGCGACGGCCTCGTCGAGCTGCGTGCGGCTGATCAGGCCGGCTTCGGCAAGCAGGGTTCCGATGGCCATGGGCGGGTCTCGCTCGGCGAAGGGGGTGCGGGTCAGCGGGCGGTCGGCGCGGCCGCGGGGCTGTGGCCCGGGGCGTTCGGCTGCGCGGGGTACGTGGCGCAGGTGCGGTCGGTCTCCCAGACCGTGACGCTGGCGAGGTTCGCGGCGACGTGGCCCGCGCCGGGCCCGGTGTTCGTGCCGTACTGCGCGGCGTGCGTGCCGAGCTGCGCGACGTGCGGGGCGAGTCGGTCGTAGCACACCCGCGCGATGTTTTCGACGCTGGGGATCACGCCGCCGCGGTCGGTGTTGAAGTCTCGCGTGTCGATGTTCAGGTGCTTGTGGTCGAAGGGCTCGACGACGTGCCGGTCGAGCAGCGCCTCGAGCGCCGCGGGCGTGAGCGACGGACCGCCGCCCGACGCCGGGAGCGACACCGCCGCCTCGACGGCGTAGTTGTGCCCGTGGCCGCTGGGGTTGTTGCACTTCCCGAAGAGGGCGCGGTTCTGCTCGTCGCTCAGGCCCGGGGCGTGCAGGCGGTGCGCGGCGGAGAACTCGGCCCGCACGCGGAGCAGCACGCGGGGCGGAGAGGCATTCGGTGACGCGGCGTACGCGGGGGTGGTCATCGTGCGGTGGGCCTCGGTCGGGGGGGACGGGTCGGGCTCATGGCGGAAGGGCAGCGCGACCTCGATCGTGTGGTACGGCCCGGGCCGCCAGCGCAGCAGCGCGAGCCGACCTCGCGAGGTGGCCGCCGCGAGCCGCTCGGCCGCCGCCGCGGCGAGGGACGCGAGCAGCGCCGTGGCGTCGGGCTGTGCGGCGTCGGGCTGTGCGGCGTCTGGCTGCAGGGCATCGGCCTGCTGGGCTTCGGGCTGCGGGGGTACGGGGCCGCGGGTGGCGGCGGCGTACGCCGCGAGCCGCGGGATGGGCCCCTGCCGCGCGGCGTCGTCCAGCACTTTGATGTCGACGAGATACCCGGTTTTCGGGTCGGGCTCGCCGATCGCGACGAGGTCGAGCTCGTGGTACGACAGGAACGCCGACGGCGCCGGCCGCCCGGTGTAGCCGCTCCCCGACCGCGGCGACGGGCTCGCGCCGCCCGCGGGGTCGAGCCAGAATCGGACGGTGCGTCGGAGTTCAACCATCAGGCGAACGATAGGATTGGCGGGCCGCGAGCACGGGCCACGCCGCGGGATTCGGCCTCGCGGCCGCCGGTGGTGTTTCACCGGTGTTTCAGCGGCATGGCCTCGGGGCATCCTCGGCGTCACCTTTGCCGCCGCGTCCGCCGGCCCCGGTTGTGTTGAAGCCGCCCGCACGCGGGCAGGAGATGAGACCATGACGCACGGCACGATGAAGAACTGGACGATGAAGACCACCGCGCGGTCCGCGGCGGCGTGCGGGTTGGTCGTGGTCGCGGCTCTCGGCGCCGCGCGGGCGGGCCAGACGCCCGCGGCCCCCGCGACGGCCCCCGTCGCCGAAGCCCCTGCCTCCGAGCCCGACCGAACGGGCGCCCAAACCGGCGAGAACGCGGGCGACACCCTCGCCGCCCGCGTGGACGAACGCTTCAACGTCCTGAGCCACGAGGTGGCGTGGATGGACGGCACCCCCTCCACGCTGGAGCGCTACCGCGGCAAGGTGCTGCTGCTCGTGAACACCGCGAGCCGCTGCGGCCTGACGCCGCAGTACGAGGCGCTCGAGCGCATCTACAAGCAGTACCAGAGCCGGGGCCTCGTCGTCATCGGCTTCCCCGCCAACAACTTCATGGGCCAGGAGCCCGGCACGAACGAGGAGATCGCGCGGTTCTGCACGGGCAAGTTCGGCGTGTCGTTCCCCTTGTCGCAAAAAGTCTCGGTGAAGGGCGAGGACTGCTGCCCCCTCTACCGCCAGCTCGCGGGCCTGCCCGGGCCCATGGGCGGCGAGCCCGAGTGGAATTTCTCCAAGGTGCTGGTCGACCGCGACGGCTACGTCATCGCCAAGTTTCGCCCGCAGGTGACGCCCGATGACCCGGCCGTCCGCGCAGCGATCATCGCCGCGATGGGCAAGCCCGCCCGCACCGGCACGCCGACCCCCGCGACCCCCGCCGCGCCGGAATCCCCCGCCGCGCCGGCGAGCGAGGGCTGACGGCGATGGCCCCGCGGCGGCCTGTGCGGCCCGTCGGGCACGCGTGGCCCGTGCGGCGTGCGCCCCGGGCCGTTCGCGCCGCGTTCCGCGGGGCGGGGGGGTGCCGTGCCCACGTTTGAGTACGTCGCCATCCGGCCCGACGGCGCCCGCCTCAGCGGCACCCTCGCCGCCGCGAGCGAGCAGGCCGTGCTCGCCGAGCTGGACGGCAAGAAGTTCCTGCCCGTCCGCGTGCGCGAGGTGAAGTCGGCCGCCGCGCAGCAGCGGGCCCTCTCGCCCCGCGTGCTGGGCGAGACCTACGGCCAGCTGGGCGACCTGCTGCGCGCCGGCGTGCCGATGCTGCGGGCCCTCGTCCTCATGTCGCGGCGGAAGAGCCGCCCCCGCCTCGCCGCCGTGTTCGCGAAGATCGCCGAGCAGGTGGGCGACGGCGCCGAGCTCTCGGCGGCCCTTGAGCAGCAGCCGGGCGTCTTCCCCCGCGTGCACGTCGCGATGGTGCGCGCGGGCGAGCGCGGCGGCTTTCTTGAAGACGTCCTCCGCCGCCTGGGCGTCATGGTCATCGGCCAGGCCAAGCTCAACGAGCAGGTCCGCGGCAACCTGATGTACCCCGCCATTGTCTCCACGGTGGGCACGGTCGTCGTGGGCCTCATCTTCGGCGTCTTTGTGCCCATGTTCCGCACGATGTTTGAGCGGGTTGAGAACCTCCCCGGCATCACCGTGTTCGTGTTCGGCCTGAGCGAGTGGGTCACGCGGTTCGGGCCGCTGCTCGCGGCGGGGCTCGTCGCGGGGGGCGTGGTCGCGTGGCCCCTGCGGAGGCGGGACGACGTCCGCCGCTGGCTCTCGATCGCCCGCACCAAGGCGTGGGTCGTCGGCCCGCTGACGCGCACCCTCGCCACCGCCCGCTTCTGCCGCCTGCTCGGCACGATGGAGGCCAACGGCGTGCCCATGCTCGCCGCGCTGCAGATCGCCCGCGAGGCCGCGGGCAACACGCTCATGGAGCGGGCGATCGACGGGGCGATCGAGTCCGTGCGTGCCGGCGGTCAGCTCGCCCCGGCCCTTGCCCAGAGCGGGCTGTTCGCCGACGACGTTATCGAGATGGTGATGGTGGGCGAGGCCGCGGGCAACGTGGACGAGGTGCTGCTGAACGTCGCCGCGACGCTGGAGGACCGCGTGGAGCGGCAGCTCGGCGCCGCGGTGAAGCTCATCGAGCCCGCGCTGCTCATCGCGATCGCGCTCGCGGTGGTGACGGTGGCGGCCGCGATCCTGCTGCCCCTGACGCAGATGACCGCCGACCTGTGACGATGCGCGGGCGCACGCCGCGGGTGTGTGCGCGGGCCCGCGCCGCGCGTGGCTGGGGCGCACACAGATGCCATGGGGCATGACACGCACGAACACAAAGTTGCCCCCGCCGCACCTTGCCCCGCATGAAGGCCTGAGAAGGCGCTTGCGTCGCGCGGCGACGCCGGCTAGCCTGCACTAAGTTGGACCGACTTGTTCGGGCCGCTGTGGGGTTTGTTTGGGAATCGCCAACGTGTGGCGGGCTTGCCGGGCCGTGGGCCCGGGGTGGCTGGGGCGGTGGCTTCGTCGGCGCGCACGGACGCAGCGTCGGAGCCGGCCCGGAGCGCTGATGTGGGGCCCGTTGCGGGGGGTGTTCTCGACACCGATGGAGAATGCCGATGCATCACGGAAGAACGGCCGCGGGGGTTCGTCGGGTGTCTGAGTCTGGCCTGCCTGAGTCGGGGCTGCCTGAGTCTGGCCTGGCCGAGACGGGGCTGGTCCGCGGGCGCGCGCCGCGGGCCCGTCGCGGCTTCACCCTCATCGAGGTGCTGATCGTGCTGGCGATCGTGCTCGCGCTGAGCGCGCTCGTCGGCATCGCCATCTTCGGTCGCCAGGACGACGCCAAGGGCAAGCTGGCCGAGACCGACCTCAACACGCTGAAGGATGCGCTGCGCCTCTTCCGGCTCGACTTCGACCGCTTTCCCACGGACGAGGAGGGCCTCGCCGTGCTGTGGAGCAACGAGACCCTGGACGCCGAGGTGCCCGAGGGCACCTGGAGGAAGTACCTCGAGAGCCCCATGGCGACCGACCGCTGGGGCAACGCCTGGAACTACCGGGCCGAGAGCGAGAACGGCGAGGATTACGACCTCTGGTCCAACGGCCCCGACGGCGAGGAGGGGACCGAGGACGACATCGTCAGTTGGACCGCGGCGGAGGGCGCCGAGGCCGGCGACTCCGGCGTCGCTCCCCCGCCCCCGGCGGCACCCTGACGCGATGCCACGCGGACACCGCGCGACCCGGGCCCGGGCCCCGGCCGCCACCACCCTCGCCCGCAGCACCCGCGCCCCGCACGGCTCTCGCCCACGCGCGGGCGATCGTGTGACGCGCGCCGTGCGCGCGCGGCTCGGCCTTGGGCCGGCGCGGCGCGGCGCGTTCTCGCTCGTTGAAATGCTCGTGGTGCTCGCCCTGCTGGCGGCCGCGGCGGCGCTGGTGATGCCGGCGGTCGTCGGCGGCTTTGCCGGGCTGGGCGAGCAGGAGGCGGCGCAGCGCGTCGCCGCGGGCATGGCCACGGCCCGCGAGCTGGCGTCGCGGCGCGGGCGGGCCGTCGCGGTGTGCGTGCAACCCGCGGGGTGGGGCGATGGTTTGACGGATGACGCGGGTGGTGCGGCGTCGACTCCGGCGCCCACCATCCGCGGTGCCGGGGGCACGGGGGCTGGGCGTTCGGCCGGCAGCCCGGACGACGGCTCGAACGACGGCCCCGACGACGGCTTGGACGTGGTGGCGATGGACGCGCGGGCCGTCGGGCCCGGGGCGCGTGACGCCGAGGACGCCGAGGCGGGCGATGCCGCTTCGCCCGGCCGCTCATCCGTAACGCCCGATCGGGCGTGGGGCGGCGAGCGATCGTTGGATTCCGCCGAGGCGGCGGATGACGGGGTTGGTGATGGGGTTGTGGGTGACGGGTCCGGGGCCGCGGGGGCCACGGTTGTGCTCGCGCGTCTGCCGCGCGGGTGGCGGGTGATGCCCGCCGCGGCGGTCTCGCTCGCGGCGGAGGATGCCGGCGGATTTGCTGGTCGCCGCGACCCCGACGCGGCCGACGCCGCGAACGCGATGTGGCGCGACGGGGTGAACGGGGACTCGGAGGACGGGCCGGGCGAGGATGACGCGAACGGGGGGGCGTGGCCCATGGTCGCAGCGGTGCTCTATCCCGACGGCGTGGTGATGGGGCAGGAGCGGCTCCTGCTGCGCGCGCCGTCGGGGTGGGTGTGGACGCTGGAGGTGGAGCCTTGGAGCGGGGCCGTCGTGATGCGGCGGGCCAGCCTCCGTGATGCCGGCGGGCGTGACGCGGCGGACGCCGCGGCTGATGACGAGACGACGCAAGATCGCGACGGGCCTGACAACGACGGGGCGGACGACGCGTTGCTGCCCGCTCCGAGCGAGCCCAACGGCGACGCGACCCGCGAGGGCGCGAGCGGGCGTGCACGCGGGCGCTCGGGCGGTGGCTCGACCGGCGAGCGGCCTGACAGCTCGGCCGACGTCCCGCGCGACACGACGGACGGCGACGCGGGGCGTGCCCCGGAGGAGCGGTAGCGTGCGGCGACGTCGCGGGGCATTGCTGCTGGAGGTGCTGCTCGCGGTCGCGCTGCTCGCGGCGGCGTCGCTCGTGCTGGTGGGCGCGATCGGCCGCGCGGCCGACGCGGCGGTGGCCGCGGGGGAGCGGGCCCGGGCGCGCGATGTCGCGCGGTCGGCGTTGTCGCTGATCGACCTGGGCTTGGCGACGCCCGACGCGCTGGAGGGCGAGGTGCCGGCGACGTGGCCCGCCGAGGTGACGGGCGAGAGCGGGTCGAGCGAGAGCGGGCCGGGCGGGGGCGCCGAGGTGGGCGTGGGTGGCGGGGAGGACATTTTTTCGGCCGATGCGGGCCCGGGGTGGGCGGTGTCGTTTGAAACGGCGCCGGTGCCGTTTGACGGGTTGCAGGCCGTGACGGTGCGGGTGCGCCGTGGCGAGCGGGCGTCGGGCGCGAAGGGCGCGGGCGCCGCGGGCGGTTCGGACGAGGTGCTGGCCGAGTTGACGCAGCTCGTGAGCGCGGTGTCGCTGGACGACGCGCGTGAGCGCGGCCCGGGCGCGCTGGGCGAGCCCGCGGAGCGCGGCGGCGGCCGCGCGGGGTCGGCACGGTCGCCGGCGCGCGGCGCGGGCGGGGGAGGCCGGCCTTGACGCGGCGCGCGTTCACGCTGCTGGAGGTGCTGGTCGCGCTGGCGGTGCTGGCGATGCTGTCGGGCGCGGTGGTGGGGTTGTTGTCGGCGGTGGTGGACGGGCGGGCGCGGGTGTCGGCGCGGGCGGAGCGCACGGCCGCGGTCGATCGCGTGATGCGGGCGATCGAGGACGACGTGGTGAACGCGGTGGCGTGGGCGGGGGCGCGCGGGTCGGGCCTTCGGGTGGAGCCCGGGTCGCTCTCGGTGGTGCGTCCGGTGGCGGGCGCGGCGGGGCTCGCCTCGGGCGGGCCGCCGAAGGGGTGGCGGGCGACGTCGGTTCGGTGGGATGCGGCGAGCGGGGCGCTGGTGTCGGGTGAGCGCGGGGCCGGTGGCGAGGGGGCTGGGTCGGCTCGCGTGGTGCTGCCGGGCGTGGCGGCGTTCCGGGTGCGGTGCCTTGACGGCCGGGCGTGGCAGGAATCGTTTGACAGCGGGGCGCTCGGTCGCTTGCCGCGCGCGGTGGAGGTGGCGATCTGGCTGACGCCCGCGGGGCTGGCCGACGCGGCGCGGGTGCGGGCAGATGCCGCGAATGAGCGCGACGCCGCGGGTGATGCGGCCGATACGGCTGATACGGCTGATGCTGTTGATGCCGCGGATGCCGCGGACGCGATGGAGCGGCCGGCCGATCGACGCCGGGTGATCGCGGTGCCCGACGGCGGCGAGGGTGAGGGTGGGGCCGAGGTCGCGGCAACAGCCCGCGGCGTGCGCACGGCGGCGGCCGATGGGGGTGGAGCATGACGGCGCGGCGCGGGGCAGCGTGCTGCGTGGGGCGGCGCCGCGGGGCGGTGCTGCTGGTGGTGTTTGTGCTCGTCGTGGCGGCGGCGCTGGTGACGGCGGGGATCGTGGACGCCGGCGCGGCGAGGCGGGTGGACGAGACGCTCGGCGCGCGGCGGGAGCAGGCGCGGCTGATGGCGTGGTCGGGCGTGCGGGCGCTGCTCGCCGAGTTTGCGGCGCAGCGGGAGACGTTGCTGCTCGGCGGGACGGGGACGCCCGCGGTGTCGGCGGAGTGGACCGGCCCCTG
>CAZCBN010000116.1:9166-10419 GCA_964496975.1 uncultured Phycisphaeraceae bacterium | reverse complement strand
GGGCCGGCGGGCGCGTCAATCCCCGCGAGCACGGCCGCGCCGAGCACACACGCGAGCAGCGGCACGACAACCGCGGCGGGCGGGGCCCGGCGCGGGCCGGCCGATGCCACGCCGCCCGCGGGCGCGGGGCGGTGCGGGCGAATGCTGGGCGGCGACGCGGGTGTTCCCTCCACGCGGCGGAGTGTACGGGAGCGGGCCGGGCGCAACGTCGCCGGCCCTATCATGGGGCGATGTCGACCAACGCGGACCTTGCGCATCACGGCGGCGGCGAGACGGCCCCGACCCCCGAGCTCGGGCCGGCGGACGCGCGGGACGCCGAGAGCCGGCCCGGCGGGCTCGCATGGTCGGCCGCACGCCTCGGCCAGATCGAGATCATCGAGCCGCTGTGCGCCGTCTTCCGGCGCAAGCTGAAGTCTGAGGGGCAGAAGTACACGCCCGAGCGGGCGCACATCCTCGACACCATCATCCGCATGGACGGCCTGTTCGAGGCCGACCGGCTCTTGGAACGGGTGCGGGCCGACGGGTTCCGCGTCAGCAAGGCGACGATCTACCGCACGCTGAAGCTCCTCGAGGAAGCGGGGATCGTGCAGCACGTGCCGTTCGAGCGCGAGCAGGGGCACTACCAACTCGTGTACGGCACGCGGTCGGACACGCTGGTCATCAACCTTGAATCGGGCGATGTCCGTTCCACCTCCATCCCCGAGCTCGCGGCCCTTCGCGACCGGATCTGCCGCGAGATGGGCGTGGTGCCCGAGGGGCACAAGCTGCACATCTTCGTGCGCGGCGGGCCCGCGGCGCAGGCCTGAGCCTTCCCTACCGCAGCGAGACGCGCGTCAGCCCGGCCTCCAGGCACGCATCGTGCACCGCGACGACCGCGTGCCAGGGAACACCCGCCTCGGCCTCGATCACGATGCGCGGCGCGGTTTCGTCGGGCGGCGCGGCGGGGGAACGCTCGGGCCAGGGCGTCACGCCCAGGTCGCGGGCCAGTGCCGCGAGGGCCCGCTGCGCCTCGGCGAGCGATGCCCCGACGAGGCCGAGCCCGTCGGCGACCACGGTGCCCGCAGCCCCGGCGCGGAGATGGACCGTGAAGTCGGGCGCGTCGAGCGTGAAGGGGCTCGTCGAGGCCGCCGGAGCGGCGGCCGCGACCGACTCGCGCGCGACGCCGGCCTTCAGCATGATCTCGGGCCCGAGAATCGCGGTGCTCGCCATGAAAAAGATCAGGATGACCATCGTGACGTCGACCATCGGCGTCA
>CAZCBN010000116.1:0-9156 GCA_964496975.1 uncultured Phycisphaeraceae bacterium | reverse complement strand
TTCGGCTATATGCTGTTGGTGCGGCGCACCGGATTTGGCCCGCTGTGGGCGCGGGCGAGGGAGAGCGCGTCGCGGCGGCGGAGGTGATGGGGCATGCGGGGCTCCTGCGGGCCGGCGGTTCGGGCGGCCGGGGGGGGCCGGCGGGCCGGGGCGGCGAGCTACGGCAGATCGGCGGCGGCCACCTGCACCGAGGGCACGCCCGCCTCGCGGCACGCGTTGATGAGCGGCTGCACGGCAAAGTACGGCACGTCGCGGCCCGCGCGGAGCTGCACGGGCCGGCCCGGTTCCTCGGCAAGCGCCGCACGCAGCGCCGAGGCCAGCTCGCCCGTCCCGATGGGCCTCCCCTCGAGCAGCACCCGCGCCGAATCGGGCGCGGCGATGATGAGGGGCCGGGCCCGCGCGTCCGGGCGGGAGCCGTGCGCGGCGTCGGGGAGTCGCACGCCGCCGCGCTTCTCCACCGCGAGGTGACCCACCAGCAGAAAAAAGACGATGAGGCACATCACCACGTCGATCATGGGCGTGACGTTGACGTGCGTCGCGTCGCCGCCCGACGCGTGGGCGTGCGTCGCCCCGCCGGCCGTGAAGCTCCGCATGCCGCGGCGAGACCTGCGGCCGGTGCGTGCGCCGGGCATGTCAGGCGGTCTCCGCGCCGCCCGGGCGGCCCGTGTCGCGGGAGGGGGCGCCCGGCTCGTCGAGGTTTCGCAGCTCGGCTTCGCCCGCGGGGACGCGCTCGAGGATGCGCCACGCCTCGGCGATGCCTCGCGTGCAGATGCGGTCGAGCGCGGCGCGGTACACGTTGAAGACAAGCAGACACGGGATGGCGAGCAGCAGGCCCAGCAGGGTGTGAAAGAGCGCCTTGGCGATGCCCCCGCTGAGCGCCGCGGGGCCCGCCTGCCCCTCGGTCGCGCCGAGCTGCGTGAAGGCGAGGATCATGCCCCACACCGTCCCCGCGAGGCCCACCAGCGGCCCGAGGTTCCCGATCACCGAGAGCAGGTCGAGCTTGCGCAGCATGCGGGCCGTCGCCTCGCCTGCGGCGATCTCGGCCGACTCACGCATCGCGTCCCGGCCCAGCGGCGCGTCGCGCAGCGCCGGCCGCAGCACCTCGCCGGCAAAGCCCGTGTCGGCCTCCACCACGGTGCGCAGCTCGCCGAACCGGCGCGACGCCACGAGCGTGTGCATCCGCTCCAGGCTCTCGGCGGGCAGGATGCGGCCGGTGCGGATGTCGAGCACGCACCGGACCACAAGGGCCGCCGCCGCGAGCGAGCCCGCGAGCAGCACCCACGTGAACCCGTCGAGCGACTGCAGGAAGAGCTGCTTGACGCTGAAGACCGCCGCGCCCGCGCCGGGCGAGGCCGAAGCGTGTGAAGCCCCGACCGCCGCGGCCCCCAGCGCGGCGAGCATCGCCGCGGCGCGGTGCGCCGTCCGGGCATTGGCGTTGGGGCAGAGCTCCGCCGCCGCGTCGGGTTCGCGGCGTGGTTCTCGTGTGCCGGTCGCGTGGCCGGGGGTGGCGGGCGCGGGGCGGTCGTGGCGTCTCATGTCGGCGCAGGTTACTCGTCTTCTTCGATGTCCGTGCGCTCGATCGGCCGGCTGACGGTGTACCCCTCGGAAAACCATCGGTAGAGGTCCGCCATCCGCGCCCGCTCGTCGGCGAAGGGCCACGTGGGGCTGTCGGCCGGCACGGGCCGACCGGTGACGCGGCACACCGTGGCCTCGCGGGGTGGTGTCGCCGGGCCCGTGTCCTCGCCCTTGCCCCTGCCCCTGCCCTCGCCCTCGCCGCCGCCCGCCGGCTGGGCCGAGAGCGTCCGCCACCCGGGCCGCTCAACCCACGACGCCGGCACGCGCAGCGCCGCCTCGCGGGCCGTTTCGCCCACGGGCGTCAGCCGCAGCACCGCGGGTTCGGGGCCGCCGGCCCGCGCGATGCGCCCGGCGATCCGCTCCGCCCACTCCACCAGGACGATCGCCCCGCCCTGCGAGAGCCTGTCCCACCCCAGCAGGTCCAGCTCCTCGTCGCTCTCCGCGGTGAGGCGGTACGCGTCGGCGTGCACAACCGGCACGCCCCCGGCCCCGCGATACTCCTGCGCGATGACAAACGTCGGGCTACTTACAACGCCCGGCGCCACGCCCAGCCCCTCCGCGACCGCGCGCGCCAGCGTCGTCTTGCCCGCGCCGAGCGGGCCGTCCAGCAGCAACGCGTCGCCCGGGCGCAGCACGCCCGCGAGAAGGAGGCCGAAGGCCCGCGTCTCCTCGAGCGATCCGAGCGTGTGTGTCAGCGTGGCCACGCCCGATTGTTGCCCGCTGCCCCCCGCGCCGCGGCCCGAATCGCCCGAAAACCCCGGCGTTCAGTGGTTCCAACCCAGGTCCGCCGCGTCGTGCGCCAGGCCGTAGGCGTCGACGATCACCGCGCCGGGCGTCTCGCCGGGCCCGCACGCCCGCACCACGCCCACGGGCCCGAGCAGCTCCGGGAGCGTCTGAAACGGCGCCGCCGCCCCGAGCGGCCCCGGGCCCGGCGCGCACGAGAGCAGCAGCTCGTAGTCCTCGCCCTCGCTCGCCGCGTCGAGCCAGCCGTTGCAGCGGTGATTCAGCGGAAGCCGCGCCGCGTGCAGTTCCAGCACCACGCCCGAGGCCTCGCCCACGCGTGCCGCGTCGCGGCCCAACCCGTCGGACAGGTCGATCGCCGCGTGCACGCGTCCGCTCGCCGCCGCGGCAAGGCCCGCCTCGACCCGTGGCTCAAACCGCAGGTGCCACCCGCTCGCCACACTCCCGCCGATGGGCCCGGTAAGCCAGAGCACATCCCCGACCCGCGCGCCAGACCGACGCAGCGGCTCCGCCCCCGGCGCGAGCCCGCCCGCCGCCGTCACCGTGAGGCTCAGCGGCCCCGCGCCGTCGCCCAGCGAGGCGATGTCCCCCCCGATCAGCGGGCAGTGGAACCGCCTCGCCCAGCCCGCCATCGCGTCAAAGAGCGCATCGGCCCGGGCAAAGCCCGCGGGCAGCACGCCCGTCGCCAGCCCCCAGCACGGCCGCGCACCCATCGCCGCGACGTCGCTGACGGCCCGCGCGACGGCCTTCCGCGCCACGAGGTTCAGCCCCTCGTCGCTCTCCAGCAGCTCGGGCAAAAAGTGCCGCCCGCAGACGACCTGGTCCACGCCGATCACCAGCCGCGACCCGTCGCCCGCGAGCACCACCGCGCAATCATCGCCCGGGCCCAGCTCGATGCGCCCGAACGCCGACGCGGCCCCGTGCAGGTCGGAAGATCGCGCCGCGATGTGACGGAGCAGCTCGGCCTCGCGCATCCTCAACGGTAGGTTGCGGGAAAACGCGGTACGCTGCCCGGGCCACAGGAGTCGACCATGCCCCGTTCCCCGCTCGCCGTCGCCTTCGCTTCCGGTCTTGCGCTCGCGGCCGCGGTGTGCACCGCATCGGCCGCCGCGGCCGCCGCCGCCCAGCCGGTCACGCCGGTTTCGGTCCCGGCGTTGCAGGCCGCATCGCCCCGCTCGTCCGAGCTTCGGGCGCTGATGGACGAGTTCCTCGAGCGGCTCGTGCAGCGTTCGCCCGTGGGCGTCGGGGGGCAGCTGAACCGCGCCGACGTGGCCGACCGCCTCGA
This sequence comes from uncultured Phycisphaeraceae bacterium, assembly GCA_964496975.1. Taxonomy (GTDB): domain Bacteria; phylum Planctomycetota; class Phycisphaerae; order Phycisphaerales; family UBA1924; genus CAZCBN01. Next base: position 5,555 of record CAZCBN010000116.1, on the reverse strand, counting down.
CGACCCGAGCCCCGCCGCCTACGCCGCCTGGCGTGCCTACGAGGCCGAGGTGCTCACCCGCCTCGCCGCGATGAACCGCGCCGCCTTCACCGACAAGGACCACCTCGACGCCGACCTGCTCGTCTACCGCCTGAAGCTGGACCTTGACGGCGCCCGCTTCTCCCCCGAGCACATGCCCGTCAACGCGATCGACGGCCCGCAGGTCTGGCTCCCGCAGCTCCCCCTGTTCGTCGCGTTCAACACCGCCCAGGACTACGCGGCCTACGTCCGCCGCCTGCGGGCCCTGCCCGCGCACCTCGACGCGCACATCGAGCAGATGCGCGCCGGCATCGCCGCCGGCCGCACGCAGCCGCGCTTCCTCATCCGGGCCGCGATCGAGCAGGCCCGCGCCGTGGGCGATGCGCAGCTCATCGAAAACCCGCAGGCCCACCCGATGTACGGCCCCTTCCGCGACGCGGGCCGCGGCGACGCCTTCGCCGCCGACGCGGCCGCCGCCGTGCGCGAGGCCGTCGTCCCCGCCTTCGCCCGCTTCGCCGACTTCCTCGAGAACGAATACACCCCCGCCTGCCGCGAGTCGCTCGCCGCCGTCGACAGCGTCGACGGCCGCGACTACTACGACTACTGCCTCCGCCTGCACACCACCCTCCCGCTCAGCGCCGACGAGGTGCACCGTATCGGCCTCGATGAGGTCGCCCGCATCAAGGCCGAGATGATGGACGTCATCGCCCGCAGCGACTTCCCGCAGAAGTCGCTCCTGCAGGGCGACGCCCTCTTCCGCGCCTTCATCGACGACCTGCGCACCAACCCGCGCTTCTACTTCAAGACCGAGGACGAACTGCTCGACGCCTACCGCGCCTTCGCCAAGAAGGTCGACCCCGAGCTCATGCGCCTCTTCGGCCGCCTGCCGCGCACGCCCTACGGCATCCGCCCCATCCCGCGCTTCGCCGCCAAGAGCAGCCCCACCGCGTACTACTACCCCGGCTCCGTCGCCGCGGGCCGCGCGGGCTACTTCATGGCCAACACCTACGCCCTCGACCAGCGCCCGAGCTTTGACATCGTCCCGCTCACCCTGCACGAGGCCGTGCCGGGCCACCACCTGGAGAACGCTCTCAACGACGAGCTCGAGGGCGTCCACCCCCTCCGCCGCCTCGACAGCTACACCGCCTACGGCGAGGGCTGGGGCCTCTACGCCGAGCGCCTCGGACTCGAAATGGGCGACGGCGAACGCGGCTTCTACGACAACCCCTACGACGACTTCGGCCGGCTGAACTACGAGATCTGGCGCGCCATCCGCCTCGTCGTCGACACCGGCATGCACGCCAAGGGGTGGACCCGCCAGCAGGCCCTTGACTACATGCTCGACAACAGCGCAAGCACCGAGCTCGACGCCGCCAACGAGGTCGACCGCTACATCGGCTGGCCCGGCCAGGCCTGCGCCTACAAGCTGGGCGAGCTCACCATCCGCCGCCTGCGGGGCGAGGCCGAGCAGGCGCTCGGCGACCGCTTCGACATCCGCGCCTTCCACGACCGCCTGCTGGGCGACGGCAGCCTGCCCCTGCCCGTGCTCGAAGCCAAGATGCGCCGCTGGATCGAAGAGCAAAAGGGCTGACCGCGGCACAGGCGGTTACGGCGGCACAGCCTCGCAGGCTGTGCCGAGCCGGGCACACGGCCCCACGGTGGCACAGCCTTGCAGGCTGTGCCGGATCGCTCCCGCCAACCGGGCCTCCCGGCACAGGCTGCAAGCCTGTGCCACCAAAGACATCTCGCCACAGGCGCAGGCCTGTGCCACCACATCCCATCCAGCGGCCCGCCCGCGTCTTACCCCGCCACCACCGGCTCGAACAGCTCCGCCAGCTTCCGCTGCGGCCTGTTCTTCCACGCCCCGCGGTGGTACGCGTCGCTCGCGATGATCGGGAAGACCGTCGTCACCTCGCCGAACACCATCTGCTCGTGCACGACGTCCACCTTGCCCCAGCTGCACGCCTCGCGCAGCGTGCTGCCCGAGAGCGCGCCGTCCCGCGCGTCCGCCACGGTGAGCTGGATTGCGTACTTGTGCATGGGCGTCTCCGCGTCCTCGGCGATGCCCGCGAGCCCCTTCTCCACCAGCAGCTCCGCCGACACCACGATGTCCTGCACAAAGTTCTTCGGCACGCCGCCCGACAGCATCAGCAGGCCCGTGTCCCCACCGTGCTCCATCGTGTGCAGCTTGATCTTGGTCAACTCCCAAAAATCCTTGCCGCTGTCGATGCTCACGCTGGGCCGGCCCGCCCGCGCCCGCTCGGCCTGGTGCATCACGATGCCGAAGCCCGCCGAGCAATCGCTGAACGCCGGGCAGAAGATCGGCACGCCGCGCCGGTATGCCGTCAGCAGGATGCTCTCGTGCTTCCCGTGCCGCGTGTCGAGGTAGCGGCCCATCTCGGCGAGCAACTGCCGGCTGCTGTACGGGCCGGGATCAAGCCCGTCAAAGACGGCCTTGGTCGTGTCGTCGCAGATCCGCAGCTCGTCCTCGTTGATGTACGTGTCGTAGATGCGGTCGATCGCGAGGTCGCGCAGCGTCGGGTCATCGACGGGCGGGTTCTCCGGGCTCCCCGGCGCGATGTAGTGCTTGAACCCAAGCCCCTCGAAAAAGTCCTGGTCGATCAGGTTCGCCCCGCTGGACACGATCGCGTCCACCATGTTCAGCTCGAGGAGCTGCACGATGGCCTTCTTCATCCCCGCCGAGATCAACGACCCCGCCAGCGTCAGGATGACGACGCACCCGGTGTCGGCCAGCATCATGCTGTAGATGTCCGCCGCCCGGGCCGTGTTGCGGGCCTGGTACGCCGTCTTGCGGTACGCGTCCACGATCGGCCGCGCATCAAACGCCGTGATGTCGACATGCTCAACGGGGTTCGCGAGCAGTTCAGCCTTGGTCCACGCCATCGGATCACCTCACGAAGAAAGCCACGAAGCCACTGAGCCACGAAGCCACGAAGGGAAAACGAGACTCAGAACACCAACCGACCCAACCAACGCCCTCAAACGATCCTCGCCACCCACCTCCGCCTCCGGAAGCCAGGTGCCAGGTGCCAGGTGCCAGGTACCGGGTGCCACGGCTTGACTCCGTCAAGCCGTGCTCCCCCCCTCCTCCCCCTCCCCGGCGGCCCCCGCCGCCCACTCTGCCACCCTGCCACTTCTCCCCCCGCGCCTACTCCAGATACGTATACCCCTCCAGCCCGCTCTCATAGAACCGCAGCAGGTTCTGGCTCTCGGGGATGCTCATCCGCCCGCTCCGCACCGCGCGTTCCGTCTCGCGGCGCATCGCCTTGCGCAGGTCGTCCACGTCGTACTGCACGTAGCTCAGCACCTCGCGCACCGTGTCGCCCTCGATGATCTCGTCGATCCGCCACCCCGTCTGCTCATCGAGCGACACGTGCACCGCGTGCGTGTCCCCGAACAGGTTGTGCAGGTCGCCCAGCACCTCCTGGTACGCCCCGACGAGGAAGATCGCCAGCATGTACGGGTCCGCGACCGACCCGTCCGGGTTCAGCCGCAGCTCGTGCAGCTCCAGCGTCGGCTTGTAGTTCCGCTGGTCCGTGCACGCGAACTTGTCCACCTGCCCGTCGCTGTCGCACGTGATGTCCGCCAAAATCGCCCGCCGCTTCGGCTCCTCGTGCAGCCGCTGGATCGGCACGATCGGGAAGATCTGGTCGATCGCCCAGCTGTCCGGCAGGCTCTGGAACAGGCTGAAGTTGCCGAAGTAAATATCGCTCAGCTGCCGCGGCAGCCCCTCGATCTGGTCCGGCAGCCCGCCCGCGTCGCTGTCCGCCGTGATGGCGAGCACCTTCCGCCCGATCGCCCAGTACAGCCTCTCCGCGGCCGCCCGCATCGGCAGGCTCAGATAGCCCAGCCCGAACAGCTGCAGCGCCTCGTCACGAGCCTGCAGCGCATCGTGATACGCCTCCGCCGCCGCGCGGTCCTCCATGTCGTCCACCTGGCTGAGCCGCTCCCACGCGTCCAGCAGGTCCAGCACCGGCTGCGGCGAGTCATTCCCCGCCGCCGTCTCCGCCGCCAGCATCCGCCGCACCCACGGCACGTCCGGGTCGCTGCGGAACCGCGTCCGTCCCAGCACATCCATCACCAGCACGCTGCTGTGCGCCACCATCGCGCGACCGCTCTCGCTGATGATCGTCGGGTGCGGCTGCCCGCTGTCCTCGCACGCCTGCTTGATGCGGTACACCACGTCGCCCGCGTACTCGTCCAGCGAGTAGTTCATGCTGCTCGCCCAAGTCGAGTTGCTGCCGTCATAGTCAACCGCCAGCCCGCCGCCGATGTCGATGTACTCAAGCCCGGCGCCCAGCCGCCGCAGCTCCGAGTAGATCCGCGCCAGCTCGCTCACCGCGTTCTTCACCTGCCGGATGTCGCACAGCTGGCTCCCCACGTGGAAGTGCACCAGCTTCAGGCAGTCCGCCATCCCACGGCTCTTCAGGTGGTCCAGCGCCGTCAACACCTCCGGCACGTGCAGCCCGAACTTGCTCCGCTCGCCCCCGCTCTCCGCCCACCGGCCCACGCCCGTCGCCGCCGGCTTCACCCGCACGCCGATCTTCGGCCGCACCCCGTACCGCCCCGCGTGCTTCAGGATCAGCTCCAGCTCGTGGAACGCCTCCACCACCGGGATGATGTTCCGCCCCAGCTTGTGCGCCAAAATCACCGTCTCGACGTACTCGTCATCCTTAAAGCCGTTGCAGATCACCGGCATGTTCGGCTTGCCCTCGGTGATCGCAAGCACCGCCAGCAGTTCCGGCTTGCTGCCCGCCTCCAGGCCAAACCCCAGCGGCTCCGCAAGGTCCCGCAGCTCCTCCACCACCTGCCGCTGCTGGTTCACCTTGATCGGGTACACGCACGAATACCCGCCCTTGAACTCGTTCTCCGAGATCGCCTTGTCAAACGCCTTCTTGATGCGGTTCATCCGGTTCGACAGGATGTCCGTGAACCGCAGCAGCACCGGCGTCCCCAGCCCACGCTGACGCAGCCCGTCCATCAAGTCCGCAAGGTCGATCGCCGCCGTCGGGTCTTCATCCCCCCGCGGCGTGATCATGAGGTGCCCGTTCGCCGCCGCCCGCACATACCCGCGGGCCCACGCGTTCAGCCCGTACAACTCCGCCGAGTCCGCCGCGCTCCACCCGCGCCCCACCCGCCCGCCGTTCCCATTCCCGCCGCCGTTCCCGCCCGCGTTCGCCGCGCGGCCGCTCGCCGCCGGCGCATGCGGCGAATCCAGCCCGGTCGCCGAGGCCACAGCCCCCCCCTGCGAAACGGGCGCGGTCGATCCCACGGACGGCGTAGAAGGAACGGTGGTCATCGTGGAGCAAGCGTAGGGCCCCCGCCCCCCCCATCAACCCCACGCCAACCCCCCGCCGCCGAGTCCCCCCGCCCCCATCACGCCGTGGGTGGCACAGGCGTGCAGCCTGTGTCTGGCACCACGGGTGGCACAGGCTTGCAGCCTGTGCCGAGCGGCGCCCGATCAGGAACCCGCGTTGCTGGCTGCTTCCCGCCTGCAAGAGCACCCGAGAATCTCG
>CAZCBN010000115.1:0-10434 GCA_964496975.1 uncultured Phycisphaeraceae bacterium | reverse complement strand
CGACGCCCGCGACGCTCGCGAGCACGCACGCCGCCGCGCCCCAGGCACGCTTCGCCGCGGCGGGGTCGTGCGGCGCGCGGCGACCGATGGACGAGCCGGGGGCGTCGGCGTGGCCGGGCGGGGCGGTCGGTGCGGGGGATGGGCCTGCGGCGGGCACGCGCGCAGCGTCCCACGCCGGGCGCGGTTGGGCAAGGTCTGCGGGTGGGGCGTGGGGGGTGGGCGGGGCCGGTGCGCGGGGCCGGTGGGCCGGCGCGGCGGCTTACTCGTTCACGAGCAGGTCGTCGAACAGCTCGGCGATGTCCTGCGTCGCCGGGCGGCCCGTGTCGTCCAGGCGGCGGGCGGTGCGGTTGGTGGAGAGGCTGAAGGAGAGGCCGTAGCGGAGGCTGCTGGCGTTGCCGTCGCGTGCGGCGGCGTTGGTGTTGAGCTGGCCTCGGATGCCGGGGTCGGCGCTGGAGAAGGGGATGCCGTCGGCGCCGGCCGAGTGCACGATGAACTCGCCGCGGGCGCGGGTGGGCCAGGAGTTTTCGTAGTAGTTGCTCTGCACGGCGGGGTCGTTGAGGTCGGCGGGGAAGGAGGGGCTGCCGAGCAGGGCCATGAGCATGGTGCCCATGCCCTCGGTGCCGAGGGAGGCGAGCGCGCCGTGGCCGATGATGCTGCCGCCGCGCGAGCCGGTGGTGGTGGGGTCGACGCGGAGGTTGGCGCCCTGCTCGCCGAAGCTGTTGGCGCGGAGGAAGGCGGCGTTGGCGTTCCAGTAGAAGAGGTGGGGGCGGTTGGTGTTGTTGTCGGTGTTGGCGAAGTTGCTGCTGCCGGTGCCGTTGGCGTTGCCAAGGTCGGGGCCGCTGAGGGTGCCGGCGAGCTCGGTGTTCGCCACCCAGAGCAGCAGGGGCTGGCCGAAGGCGTCGACGAGGTCGGGGATCTGCGGGTCGCCCGACTGGCCGACGGAGGCCTGGTCCAGGTTGCCGTACTGCTTGCACTCAAAGGAGATGGCGGCGCCGGCGCCGGGGTCACCGTTCTGCGCCGAGGTCTGGGCGACGAAGAACTCGCCGGAGGGGGCGAAGTACCCCGACTTGTCCGCGCCGATGAGGCCCGGGTTCACCCACACGCGGGTCGCGGGGTCGTTGCCGTTGGCCAGCAGCGGCGTGACGGGCAGGAAGGCGGCGTTGGGGGCTGTCGCGGCGGTGGAGACGGCCTCGCCCCCCGCGAGGTCGAGTATTTTGTTGACCCGGCGACCACCGAGATCTACACCAGCGGTGTCGTTCCCGACGGTGCCGTTGGCGGGGGCGCCCATCTGCTCGGGGGAGAAGAGGCCGGGCAGGCGCTGGCGGTCGTTCTTAAAGGCTTGGGACGCGGTGAGCAGGTTCTGCATCAGGCCGCGGGTGGACTGGGCCCGGGCCACGTTCCGCGCCCCGCCCAGCACCGGCACCAGAATCGCGATGACGATCGCGATGATGAGAATCACCGTGAGCAGCTCGATGAGCGAGAAGCCGGGCCGGGCCTCGGGGGCGCGGGCCGGGCTGGAGGCGGCGCGGTGCGATGTCTGGTGCAGCGACATGGGGGCGTCTCCTGGGCGACTGGGGTGGCCGCGGCGGCTCTCGGGCGGCGGGGGCCGGCCGCCGCGGGTCGTGGCCCAGTTGGCTGGACCTGGTTGGCTGGGCCCGGTTGGCTGGGCCCAGTAGTTGGCCGGACCCAGTTGGCCTGGGCCGGTGCGAGCGGCCGCCGCGGCGTGGGGGGGCGGCCCGATGGCTCGGGCAACCCGTCCGGCACTATACGGGCGGGGCATCCGCGGGTTTCGTGGGGTGCCCGCCGAGCGGACCGCGTGATCGGCCGACCGCCCGGGCGGGTGAGCCTCCCCATTTCCTCCGCCGGCCGGTCGGCCGGACCGCCGCCGCCACCCTCCCGCCCGCCGCCAGTTGCCCCGGCGGGGGGGCGTCCCGATACTTCACCGATGCCGACGCGCCTCCCCACACGCCTGCCCATCTGGCGAAGCCTCCCGCCCGACGAGCGGGGCGACCTCGCCCGGGCCGCGGGCCGGGCCTTGCGCGAGGGGGGCCTGGTCATCCTGCCGACTGACACGGTCTACGGCGTCGCCGCCAGCGCGGCCTCCCCCGTGGGTCTGCAACGCCTCACCCACGCCGTAGAGGCCGCCGCGGCCGACGCCCCCTCCCGCCCCGGCCCCCGCTTCACGTGGCACGCCGCGGCCGTGGACGACGTGCGGCGGGCCCTCGCGCTCCCCACGGCGGTGCACCGGCGGCTGCTCGCCCGCCTCCTGCCGGGCCCGGTCCGGTTCGTGATCGAGCAGACGCCCGAGCAGGTGGAGCGGCTCCGTCGAGAAACGGGCTGCCTGCCGGGGGCGTTTGAGGCCGGCGGCTGGGTGGCCGTTCGGGTGCCGAATGACGAGGCGGCCGCCGCCGTGCTGGCCGAGGCGGGGGTCCCCGTCGTCGCCGAGCGGCTCGCCGCCGCCGGGTGGGCCGCCGCGGGAGACGCGGGGGGCCGCATCGGCCTCCTGGGCGACGACGCCACCGACCGCGGCCTGGCCGAGGTGGTGGACGACGGCCCGCGCGAGCCCGCCACGCCCAGCACCACCGTGCAGATCGCCCTCTCCGGCGCCTTTGAGGTCGCGCCCGGCGGCCGCGTGCCCGAGGCCGACGTGCTCGCGGCCCTGAACCGCACCGTGCTCTTCGTGTGCACGGGCAACACCTGCCGCAGCCCGATGGCGGCCGCCATCGCCCGCGCCGCGCTGGAGCAGCGCCCGGCCGACGGCATCGCCACGCGCGTCGAGTCGGCGGGCATCGCCGCGGCCGATGGGGAGCCGGCCTCGCCCGAGGCCGTCACCGCCCTGCGGGAGATGGGCATCGAGGCGGCCCAGCACCGCTCGCACCGCCTCTCCCGGGCGGCCATCCGGCAGGCCGACGTCATCTTCACCATGACGCCCTCGCACCGCGAGGCCGTGCTGGCGATCGACCCCTCGGCCGACGGCAAGACGCTGCCCCTGGACCCGCACGGGCCCGTGCCCGACCCGGTGGGCATGTCGCTCGACGTGTACCGCGCGACGGCCAAGCGGATGGCCGACCTCATCGCCCAGCGCCTCCGGGAACTCGAACCATGAAAATCGCCATCGCCTCTGACCACCGGGGCCACGAGGCCGCCGCGCACCTCGCGGGCAAGCTGCAGTCTGAGGGGCACGCCGTGCAGCAGTTCGGCGCCAAGTCGACGCAGCCCACCGACTACCCCGAGGTGGCGTTCGACGTGGGCGTCGCCGTTTCGGCGGGCGGGGCCGACCTGGGCATCTGCATCTGCGGCACCGGCATCGGGATGTCCATCGCCGCGAACAAGGTGCGGGGCGTGCGGGCCGCCGTGGTGGCCGACGAGCTGACGGCCGAGCTGAGCCGGAGCCACAACGACGCCAACGTCCTCTGCCTCTCCGCCGATCTTTTGGGCCAGCAGAAGATCGACCAGATCGTCGACAAGTTCCTCGCCACGCCCTTCGAGGGGGGCCGCCACGCCCGCCGCGTGCGGAAGATCGAGGCGATCGAGCGGGGCGAAAGCCCCGCCGGCGTCAAAGATTAATCGCTTAACTCACGACACTCTGATACGCTGCCGGCATGATGCGCCCCATCCACCGGTCGCGACCCGTCGCCCCGAGCCTGTCCGCAGGCGCAGCGGCCGCCGCCGCGCTCTGGCTCGCCGCGACGACCGGGCCCGCCCAGTCCCAGCCCGCTCCATCCGAACCCGCCGCGCCCACTCCCCAGCCCGCGGCGGCCCCCGCCGAGTCTCCCGCCGAGCGTGACGCCCGCATGGCGTGGTGGCGCGAGGCCCGCTTCGGCATGTTCATCCACTGGGGCCTCTACGCCATCCCCGCCGGCGAGTGGAAGGGGACGGTCGCCGAAGGCCCGTCGGAGTGGTTGCCCTCGCGGCTGGGCGTGCCCGCCGCCGAGTGGGAGCCGCTGCGCGAGCGGTTCAACCCCGTCATGTTCGACGCCGGCGCGTGGGCCAAGGCCGCGAAGCGCGCCGGCATGAAGTACATCGTCATCACCAGCAAGCACCACGACGGCTTCGCCCTCTACGACAGCGCCCACACCGACTGGGACCTCGGCTCCACGCCCTTCAAGCGCGACCCGCTCAGAGAACTCGCCCTGGCCTGCCAGCGCGAGGGCATCCGCTTCTGCCTCTACCACTCCATCATGGACTGGCACCACCCCGACTACCTCCCCCGCCCCAAGTGGGACCCCCGCCCCCGCGGCGACGCCGACATGAACCGCTACGTCGGCTTCATGAAAGACCAGCTCCGCGAGCTGCTCACGAACTACGGCCCCATCGGCGTCCTCTGGTTCGACGGCGAGTGGGAAGGCTCTTGGACCACCGCCCGCGGCAAAGACCTCGACGCCTACCTCCGCGGCCTCCAGCCCGACATCATCATCAACAACCGCGTGGACAAAGGCCGCAAGAGCTACGCCGGCCTGAACCGCGAGGGCACGTGGGCCGGCGACTTCGGCACGCCCGAGCAGGAAGTGCCCGCCGAGGGCCTGCCCGGCGTGGACTGGGAATCCTGCGTCACCATGAACACCTCGTGGGGCTACCGCAAGGACGACCACAAGTGGAAGTCCTCCACCCAGATCGTGCGCACGCTGGTCGACATCGCAAGCAAGGGCGGCAACCTGCTGCTGAACGTCGGCCCCACCGCCGACGGCCTCATCCCCGAGGCCTCCCTCGCCCGCCTCGCCGACGTCGCCCGCTGGATGGACATCAACAGCGAGTCCATCTATGGCACCCACGCCGGCCCCTTCCCGAGCCTGCCCTGGGGCCGCTGCACCGCCAAGCCCGGCGTGCTCTACCTGCACGTCTTTGACTGGCCCGCGGACGGCGTGCTCCGCGTCCCCGGCCTGCGGAACGAACTCGCGGGCGACGCCTCCCTGCTGGGCATCCCGAACGGCCCGACCGCCCGCCGCGCCGGCAACGACATCGAGCTCCTGCTGCCGCCGACACCGCCGCAGACCGCGGTCGGGTCGAATGAACCGACGCCGGTCTGGGTCATCCGCCTCCCGATCGTGGGCGAGCCCGACGTGACCGCACCGGCCGACGCGCCGCCCTCACCGGCGGCCAAAGAGTAAATCAGCACCACGCCGCGACCCGGCCCCACGGCCGCGTCAGAGCGCCAGAGAACGTCCGCAAGCCAACCGAGAGCGAGGCGGGATGGGTCGCACGGTCTCCGTGGCGGGAGGTCGGGTTGTCGCGTGGTCGATGGGGCTTGGCGGGCAACGACGTGAGCGATCGCGTCGTGTGATGCGGGGACCGCCGGACGGTCGCGACCCATGCGCGAACGCGGCGCGTCGAGCATCTCACGGGCTCACAAGCTCGTCGCGACGAATGGGCGCGTGTCGATCAGTGCAACGCCTGTTGAAACAGCCAGTCGTACGCGGCCGAGTTCTCTCGGCCGACACGGTTGCTCGCCGCGTGAACGAACTCCACCCGTGTGTTCCCCGCGTCGCGCAGCGCCGCGACGACGCTCTTGTCCGTGTCCGTTGCATCGGCTCGCACGAGAACGCAGATCGGCGTTTTGACCAGCTTCGCCGGAGCGTCCGGGTAGAGACGCGGCTGCTCGGCGAGCACGGCCGCGAAAACGCCCGGCTCCCGCGAGGCCATCTCCAGCGCCGCGGAGCCGGCACGGAAGCGTCCGGCGATGTACACCCGCGATGGATCGATCGGGTGCGTCTTCAGAAGCAGCCGCAGGAGCTCCATGGTGCGCGCCTGGTCCATCGGGGCCTGAGCCGGCGTCTCTCCCGTCGACGAGTCGACGCGTGCGCCCCACCCGGTCGCTGAAAGGGGGGCAAGCACGAAGCAAGGCGGCTTCTGCCACCGCCCGCCTACGAGGTCCGTCGCGGGTCCATGATTCGTGTGCGGGCCGTTCTCACCTCGCCGCGCTTCGTGGTTCAAGCACAGGACGATCGGTGCGCGAGCGCCGTCCGGGAGCGACGGCTGATTCATGACGAACGCAAGCTCACCCCCGTCGCGTGCCGTGAAGATGTACCCGTTGAACGCGCCGAGCCTTCGCCCGTCGGTCACAGCGGCGGGGTCGGGACGGATGGCGTCCGCTGGCTCAGCCGCGTGAGCCGCTGCCGCCGCGACGGCGAGCAGGACGACCGCGAACGCACAGCACGATCGAGAACGTGACGTTGTCAACATCATGATGTCCCTTGACGATTACACCAAACGCAACACGCCAGTCCTCGGCGACGCTCCCGCGAGAGCCGGGCCGGGTGCATTGCAGAGCCGATGATCTCGAGCCCGATCGGTCACGGGCGCTGCTGTCGGTCGAGCCAGCCCAAGATGTTCGCCTCACGGAAATCATTCAGGTTGGCGCGCGGTGCCGAGATGAACTCGACCTGCGTGTTCCCCGCGTCGCGCAAGGCCTGGACAACGAGTGGTGCCGCCATGTCCGCCGCCCGGTCGCGCATGAAGACCAGGATGGGAAGCGAGGCCAGCCGCCGCGCAACGTCCTGCGACGGCACCGCGGGCCATGCGGCAAAGACGGAGGCGAAGCGGTCCGGCCTCGCCGCGGCCAATCGAAAGGCGGCGTCCGCTCCCGTGCCGAACCCGTACAGATGCACCCGCTTTGGGTCGATCGCACGCGTCGCGGCGAGCTTGTCGATGAGTTCAAGGACCGCGGCGTCCATCGGCCCCGGGGCGACCTCCGCTTCCTTCGCCCCGGACGGCGCGTCATCAGCCCCGGTTGTTCCCGCGGTTGCCGGAAGTCCCCAGCCGTCGGCCGCCTGCGGGGCCGCCACAAAGGCGGTGAACGCGGCGCCGGCCCGCTGCTCGCTCGGCGTGGGGACCAGCCAGAACGCACGCGATTCCGCGTGCTGCGCACCGTTGACGCCCGCGCGCCCGTCGTGCAACGCGATCACCAGAGGAAGCTTCGTTCCGGGCTCGGGCTTGGGGTCGAAGAGCACGAACGCCAGTTCACCACCAGCCGTTGTGGCAAGGCGGTAGCCGTCAAACCGCATCTGCCGCGGGTTGGGTTCACGCAGGTACGACATGTCCGGGACGAGCGGCGCCGCGGCGGCGGGGGCGAGCCAGGCCGTGCTCAGCGCGGCGGCGAGCACCGCGACGCGCCGACAAACCCGCACTGTTGGGCGGCCGCGACGCGATTCACACGCAGATGTCATGGCAGTTACTCCCGTGAGATGAATCAAGACGACCTCCGCCGCTCGCGCTCCGCCGCGAGTCAGCGGTCACGCTCAAGGCCTGCGCTGATCCGTCATCCAGCGCAGCACGTTCGCGCTCCGGAATCCCTCGCGGTTGGCCATCGGCATGTAGACGAACTCCACCTTCGGATTCCCCGCATCGATCAGATGCTGCACCGCCCGAGGGGCATCGCGATCCGCCGGGCGGTCCCGCACGATGACAAGCGTTGGCAAGCCGGCCACGCGCGGGGCCGCGGCCTGTGCCCAGCGCTCCCGGGGCCACCCGACGACCATCGCGGCGAATCGATCGGGCTGCTCTGCGGCCACCAAGACGGCTGCATCACCACCGGCGCCGAAGCCGTAGACGATCACGCGCTTGGGGTCGATCGGATACTTCGCAAGGAGCGCATCGACCAGCTCTGCGATCTCGGGGTACATCCGCGTTCCGCCGGGCCCCGCTGCGGGGGAGGTCGGCGCACCGCTCGGCGTGGCTTCCTGTGCCGCGGACTCGGCTCGGGCGATCCACCCGTCCTTCGCGATCGGGACGGCAACAAAGGCCGACCAGCCGCGCTCGGCCGGCATGCCGCCCCGGTCGCCGACGAGGTGCCACGCCCGCGACTCACCCACCTGTGGACCGTTGCGGTCCATCGGTGCGTCGTGCAGCGCGATCACCAGCGGCGCCGTGTTTCCCGCGGCTGGCTTTGGGTCGAAGAGCGCAAACGCGAGTTCCGTTCCAGCCGATGTCTTCAGGATGTGCCCTTCAAACTGCGACTGCCGCTGCGGCTGTCGCACGTACGACGGATCAGTCGAGAGCTGCGCACGCGCGGACGAAACGGCGGCCAGCGCGAGGCAGGCGAGTGCCCGAGCCACGCCATCGGCTCGAGGCCACCCGCTCGCGGTCGATAGACATGCGCAACGATGCTGAGTCACGAGGTGGATGCGTCGCATAGTCGTCTCCTGGGACATCGAGGCATTGACCCGCCTGGACACGCCGTGCAAGTCGTGGGGGGCGTGGTTACCGAGCGTTGCGACGCTGCTGGAACAGCCATGCGGCCATGCCGGCGTCCTTCAGGCCGTCGCGGTCGTTGACAGTCGAAACGAACTGAACCGTGGAGTGGCCGGCGTCGCGCAGCCGCTGCACGACATCCGCCGTCTGGGTATCGCTTGCGGTGCGGGCGAGGACCAGAATCGGCGTCTTGAGCAACCGAGAGGCCGTGTCCTTGTGGAGGCTCGGCGTCAGCGCGACGACGGCGGCGAACAAGTCGGGCCGACGCGCCGCCGCTTCCAGGGCCGCGGAGCCGCCGGTTTCCGGACCGACGATGTACACGCGGGCGGGGTCGATCGGCCTGGTGCGGACCAACTCCTCAACCAGCGCGAAGACAGCGGCGAGGCTGTCGCTGGGCGTATCCCCCATCGTCGCCTCGCCGCTCGCGGCCGGCTGTTGCCAGTCGCCCGTCGCCAGCGGCGCAACAACGAAGGCGGGGTTCGCCCCTTGCTCCGGCACGCCGGTGAACTCAAACGCGAGCGACTCGTGGCCGATTTGTGACCCGTTGCTCGAGCCTCCCTTGGTGTTGTGCAACGCAACGACCAGGGGAACCGTGCCGCCGGTCTTCTCCCGGGGCTCGTACATGGCAAACCGAATGGTCTCGCCGCCGGACGCGGTGTGCAGGTAGCCGCTGAAGCGTTGCTTCCGGGCTCCGTTCTGCGGGACGTAGCCCGGATCCGGAGCGATCTGCGCACTCGCGGAGCTGACAGCCATGGCGGCGAGCAGAGCGACGATACGGGCAAACAGGCACGGCATGGGATTCCCTTTCCTTGGTACATGGGTCGTACGCTTTGAGCCCTGCGAGACGGAACTCTTCCGCGTGCGAGAGCTCGTTCTCCGTGATGACGGCGCCGAACGCGATTACGGCCGGATGCCCGAAGGCGTCATGTTGTCCATGACCAGAAGGAAGTACTGTCGCCGCGACGCGGCTTCGGTGTAGGTTGAGAGAATGTCGATCTGGTGCGGTGACGCCTCGTTCAGCGTCGCGAGCTCTTCGTCCACGCGTCGGAGCTGCCGGAGGCCCTGCAGCAGATCGTCGAGATACGCCGCCGCCGTTGTGCAGTTCTCGCGCCACACCTGGCGGGCGTGCGGCGTCAGGTTGCCAGCGCCGTCAACGGCCCAGTGCTTGCTGTTCGGATCAAAGTCCGCCACGCGCGCCAGGGTCACCCGCGCGGACGCATCGAGCCGGAGCGCACGCTCACGAAGGTCGGCGATCCGACGTGCGCGGGCGACGTCGGGCTCCGCCTCGGCCGGGAGCAGGGCGAGCCCGCTCACGCTCGGTTGCTCGTCGGTGAGCATGACCTTGACATCGAGCTGGACGAACTCCGGCGCACCCGCCTCGGCGAGGACAGCGAAGTCAAGGATGCCGTCGGTCGGCACAACGGTGTCTACCGCAATCGACACGGGGTCGTTCGTGTCCCCCGCGATCGCCCGCTCCCAGATGGTGACCCCGCCCCCGACCACACGGACGCGAGCACCCGCGGACGGTTCGGTCAGCTCTCGCCGGGCCCGCCCGACGATCCGGATCTGCCCGCGCACCGCGGTCTTCCACCGGCGTACCGCGGCCCCCTCCGCCGTCGGCGCACGCTGCGACGTGCTTGAGACCAACGCACCTTCGGACGCGAAACGGCCCAGCTGATCCGCGGCCCCGGCCCGCACAAAGCTACCCGCGCGATCAAGACGCCCGTAGTACCAGGAGCCGAGGCCGCTCGAGTCGCCGTGGCCCTGGGGTGGGACGACGGCTCCGCCGCGCGCCGCGGCCCAGTCATCCCGCGAGTCGGCCAGCGATTGCCGCGGTCGAAGTGTGCCGGCGAGAACCGACTCCGTGATCGTCGGCGCCGCTGCTGTTGGAGGCGCAACAGCCGACGAGGACGGCGCGGTAACGTCCGGGGCCGCGGGTGACGGCTGAGCAACCGCGGTGGACGCTGGAACGCTTCGCACCGTCGCTCGCGCCGCGGGCACCGGCAGGGGGCGAGAGGTCTTCATCGGCTCGGGCGAGGCGGTGTCTCCTGTTGTCGCAACCGGACGGGCCGCGACGCGTGCGCCTTCATCTCCGGCTGTAACGGCGGTGGAGCGCACCTCGTCTGCGGCATGCGGGCCGGGCGAGGGAGCCTCGGAAGACGCGGGAGCACCCGCCCCCGCCAGCAACGCCGAAGCCGGACCGTTCTCCGGTCGCGACGGCGCCACCCGCGTCGTAGGGACTTCGGC
>CAZCBN010000114.1:0-10466 GCA_964496975.1 uncultured Phycisphaeraceae bacterium | reverse complement strand
ATGCCGGCCCGCACGACGGCCGCCGCGTCGGCGAGTTTCTCTGTCAGCGCGAGCCGCACGAGCAGCGCGTCGAACAGGGCCCGGGGCGAGCTGCTGGTCTTGAGCGCGCGCTGCACGCTCTCGCACAGCGCGATCATGTGGACCAGCCCCGCGGTCTCAAACCGCTCGGCCCGGGCCGCTTCTTCGCGCCGGGCCTCGGGGCTCAGCTCCACAAGGTCCGTCTCGGCCCCGCACGCCGACAGCACCATCAGGTCGCGGAGGCGGTCGAGCAGCGACTCCACCACCTGGTCGAGCGCCGCCCCGCGTGACGCGAGGTCGCCCCCCGCCCGCAGCACGCCCCCCGCGTCGCCCGAGGCGACGGCGTCCACCAGCCCGCCGATGACCTCGCGGCTCGGCAGGCCCAGCAGCTCGTCGAGGCCGCGCACGGTCAGGCGTTTTTCGCCCGAGGCCATGAGGCGGTCGAGCACGCTCAGCGCGTCGCGCATCGACCCGTTGCCGAGCCGCGCGACGGCGAAGATCAGCTCGGGCTCGGCCGCCAGGCCCTCTTTCTCCACCACGGCCCGCAGGTGCTCGGCGATCTGGCCCGCGGGGATGTTGCGGAAGTCAAAGCGTTGGCAGCGGCTCTGGATGGTGGCGGGCACCTTGTGCGCCTCGGTGGTGCACAGGATGAACTTGACGTACTCGGGCGGCTCCTCCATGGTCTTCAGCAGCGCGTTGAAGGCGGCGGTGCTGAGCATGTGCACCTCGTCGATGATGTAGATCTTGTAGAGCCCGCGCATGGGCCGGTAGGCGGCGCCGGCGATCAGCTCGCGGGCGTTGTCCACGCTGTTGTTGCTGGCGCCGTCGATCTCGATGACGTCGGTGTCCTGCCCGGTCATGATGGCGCGGGAGACGTCCTCGCGGCCCTCGGGGTTGTTCAGGGCCTTGGCGAAGATGCGGGCCATGGAGGTCTTGCCCACGCCCCGCGTGCCGGTGAAGAGATAGGCGTGGGCGACCCGCCCCTGCTCGATGGCGGCTCGCAGCGTCCGCGCGATCGCGTCCTGCCCCACCACCTCGCCGAAGTCCGTCGATCGGTATCGCCGCGCCAGCACCGTGTACGCCATGCCGGCAGTCTAAGGGCCCGGGCCCCCGCCCTCGCGGGAAGGCCCCGCGGGACGCCCCCGCGTGCGGCGGCTCAGGCCGCCGCGGCGCCCGGCCCGTGCCCCGCCGCGACCTGCACGCGGTTCCAGCCCGAGCCCTTGGCCGCCACCACGGCCGCCTCGGCGCTGCGCAGCAGGCCCTCGACGCCCCCCTCGCGCGGTCCGACGGCCACGCCCACGCTCACCGTCACCGCGAGGTCGGCCCCCGACGCCCGCACCGGCGACGACTCCACCGCGGCCCGAACCTGTTCGGCCAGCCTGGTCGCGCCGGCCAGCCCGTCCACGTACGACGGCGCGAGCAGAAACTCCTCGCCGTCCAGGCGGCCCAGCGCGTCGTTGTCGCCCGCGGCGGCGAGCACGCGCTGCGCCACCCGCCGCAGCACCAGGTCCCCCGCGCGGTACCCGTGCTCCTCGTTCACCCGGCGCAGGTCGTCCACGTCGACGACCAGCAGCCCGAACACGCCCGACCCGCGGGCCATCCGCTCGGCGGCGATGTCCAGGATCGCCTCACGCGACCAGACCCGCGTCAGCGGGTCCACCCGCGCGGCGTGCGACATCTCCCGCACCTGCCCCATCAGGTCGTCCTGCATCGCGAGGCCGGCGGACGCGGCGATCTCCATCGAGGCCAGCGCCGCGAGGTCGCGCAGCAGCGCCCGGTCCTCCGCGTTCAGCACGCGGGGCGTGGGCGCGATGACGCACAGGCTGCCGATCTTCGCCCCCTCGCGCGAGCGGATGGGGCATCCGGCATAGAAGACGATGTTGGGCTCGCCCAGCACGAGCGGGTTGTCATGGAACCGCGGGTCCCGCCGCGCGTCCTGCACCACCATGACGTCGTCGCCCAGGATGGTGTGCCCGCAGAACGACACGCCCCGCGTCGTTTCGCTCGCGTCCAGCCCCTGCACCGACTTGAAGAACTGCCGCCGCGCGTCGATGAGCGAGACCGCCGCGATGGGGCAGCCCAGCAGGCGGCACGCCATCCTCGTGATGCGCTCGAAGCGGTTCTCCAGGGGCGAGTCCAGCAGGCCCGTCGCGTGCAGGTGGCCCAGGCGGATCGGCTCGTCGGCGGTCAAGATCGGTTCCATCATCACGGGGACCCTCCTGCACGGCGTGTCCCGGCCCGGCCCGCCCCCAGCCCGGCCCCGACCCGGCGCCCTGTCATCGGGGCCCGCCCCGCCCGCAGCCCCGCCAGGCCCGGCTCCCCCTCCTCGAAGGCCGCCCCGGCCCCCGCCCCAGCGCCAAAGGCCCTACAAGCCCCCCGCGGCAGAACCCGAGAAAACAATCCGCAATACATCCTCGACCCCAAGGTCCGGGGAGCCCTCGGCCCGCGACGCCATCGCCCGCTGCACCGCCGCCGTGGCCTCCGCGGTGGTCTGACCCAGCGACACCAGGGCCGCGACAGCCTCTCCCGCGGCCCCCGGCAGGGTCGTGCCCGCCGTCCCGGCCCCGGCCCGACCGGCCGGCCCCGCGCCGCCGGCCCCGTCCTCAAGGCCCGGGTCGTCCACCTTGCCGTGCAGCTCGGCGATGATGGTTTCGGCCAGCCGCTTGCCGATCTCCGGAAGCTGCGTGAGCGCTTTCGCGTCGCGCCGGGCGATCGCCGCGGCGATCTGCCCCGGCTCGATCGCCATCGCGCGGAGCACCCGCCTCGCGCCCAGCCCCTTCACGGTCGTCAGCTTTTCAAACAGCGCCCGCTCGGCCACGCTCTTGAACCCGAGCAGCCGGGGCACAAAGCTCGCCCCCTGGTTCACGCTCTCAAGGTGCAGCCGCGTGTGGAACTGCACCGACCGCCCCACCTCCCCCGCAAGCCGCTCCGCCAGATACGCGGGCACGTGCACCTCCAACGCGAAGGCCGCGCCCGCCGCATCGCCCGGCGACACCTCCACCGAGTACGGCCCAACGCCCACCACGCGACCGCTGAATCGAGTCATCATGAGGCCCCGAGCGTAGCGGCACCCCGCACCACGCCCCAACGCCCCGCCCCAACGCCCCGCGCCAACGCCCCACCAAAACGCCCAGCCCCGGCCCCACACAGAACGCCCGTCCGGCAGAACGTTCGGTCCGACGCCGCCGCGTTCGGGCCCGCGGCACGTCCACAAACTCGCCCGCCGTCCGAGAGGCGGGGCCGCGCAGCCCGCGCCGCCCGAACAGTTTCGCGGCGCTCGCCGGGGTCAGCACGCTTGGGCCGGATGCTCCGGCTGCCGCGACGCGGGCCGACACCGAACGACGCCGCAACGCTGGCCCCGGGCCCCTGCCGCCGCCGATCTACGGCACCGGAGGCGTGAGATGTCAACGGTTCGTACCCATCCCATCATCGTCCGCGAGCGGGCGCGCCGAGACGAGGCGCACACCCTGCTCCGCGTGCTGCTGGACACCAAGGCCGCGTCCGAGCGGCACCTCTCGGCCCTCCGGGTGCCGGGCACGGCGCGAACGCTCATCGGCGGCCGCTCCAGCATCGAGAACGCCGTGGACAGCGCCGAGCGCCTGCTCGACGCGTTCGACCGCCGGCTCTCGGATCTGGAGCGCACGCTCACCGACGACGACCTCGCGCTGCTCGCCGAGATCGAGGCGACCCACGCCGCCAAGGCGCCCGGCCCCACGGCCTGACGCGCTTGCCGTCAGATTGCCGGCGCCCGCCCGCCGCCTCAGGGGCAGCCGGCGTCGAGCACGGCCAGGAAGTCGAACAGGTCGAAGATGTCCGCGGGCGTGGTGTCGCCGTTGAAGTCCAGCCCGCCGTCGAGCGCGGCCAGGAAGTCAAACAGGTCGAAGATGTCGCCCGGCGTGGTGTCGGCGTTGAAATCCGCCGCGCACGGCGCCGTGCCCCCCGTGAACCGCACGATGAGCCTGGGCCGCAGCGCCGGGTCGGGGTGCTCGCTGCTGGCGAGCTCGATGCCGTCGGTCCCGCTCGTCCGCGTGTTCAGCAGCAGGCCCTGGTTCGCCTCGCCGACGAGCCAGCGTTGCACCGCCTCGGTCACGTCCAGCAGCACACGGCCCGCGGGCACGTTGGCCGACGCGTTCGCCGCGCCGGCCGCGTCGAGCACCCAGCGCTCGGCCTCCACGTCATCGGCCGACACGCCCGCGCCCAGGCCGTTCCACGTGCTGTTCTCGGCCCAGGTGCGAAGCATGCGCTGCACGCTCAGGCCGCTGCCGCCGTTGATCGCGTGCAGCTCGAGCATCGCCGAGGTGACGCGCGCGTCGGCGGGCACCTGCCCCTCGTTCTCGCCGAACAAGCCGTCGAACCGCACCAGCGCCTGGATGCGCCCGCCCGCGTCGCTCTCGTCCACAAAGATGGAGGTCGCCTCGGCGTAGTCGGTGCTGGGCGTCGCCTGCCGCAGCATGGTGTCGCCCGCGCCGGTGTACCCGCCCTCGCCCGCGCGGAAGGTCGCCACGCGCACGGGCGACGTCGGCACCGTCACGAGCAGGTTGGGCCGCAGCGACGGCACCGGGTACTCGCTGGGCGTGAAGCCCACCGCGTTGCTCCCGCCCGGCAGGGGCAGGAAGGCCCAGCCGTGGTTGGGCTCGCCGTTGAGCCAGCCGCGCAGGGCCCGCGTCACGTCCACGCTCTGCAGGCCCGTGTAGACGTTCGGGTTGGCGTTGGGCGTGCCGATGACCTGGTCGGGCTCGGCCCGCGCCTCGACGCCGTTCGCCGTCACGCCGGCGTTCAGCGCGTTCCACGTCGCGGTCGTCTCGCTCCACGGCACCAGCAGGCGGTGGGCCGCCATGCCGCTGCCCGCGTCGGTGAAGTTGAACTGCAGCTCGGCGTGCAGCACGTCCGACGCCGCGTCCAGCGGCCCCGCGGCCCCGCCCGCGCCGCCGAACAGGTCGGCGAACTGGATGAGGAACTGCGTCGGCTGCCCCGCGTCGTCCGCCGAGTCCACGCGGGCGAGGAAGCTGAAGGGCGGCACCACGTCGGGCGCCGAGGCCCGCAGCTCCACGTCCTGCCCGCCGGTGTAGCCGTTGGTGTTGTCGGCGACCGCGATGGTCCGGTGGATGGGCTCGGACGCCACGGTGCGGGCCCCGAAGTCGACCGGCATGGAGAAGGTCGAGTTCGCGTCGAGCTGGAAGATGTTCCGCGTGGCGTTGTACGTGCGGGCGTGGATCAGGCCGTGGTGCGTGTCCAGCACGTAGTAGCGGAGCCAGCCGTCGCCGCCGTTGGTCCAGCCCTGGTAGTCGGTGAGGATCTCGCTGACGTTCGTCTGCTCGGCGTTCAGCACGGTCTGCTTCCACTCGCCGTCGGCGTTCAGGGGCCCGCTGGCGAAGTGGCCGTTCACGACGAGCAGCACGCGCCCGTTGGGCCGGATGAGGCCGGCGAAGGTGGCGTTGCCCGCGGTGCTGCGGCCCGCGCCCGTGCCGTCGGTGGAGCTGCCGTCACGCACGTGCTCGTGCGTGGCGACCAGCACGGCGGCGTTGGGGTATTGATTGATCCACCCCTGGGCCCACGCCATGTCGGCGGTGTCGGGCCGGTACTCGAGCGCGAAGACCAGGAACTGCACGCCCCCCGACGTGAACAGGCCCACGTGGTTCTCGCCCGCCGCGTCCGAGCCCAGGTAGTGCGTCTGCCCCGCGTACCGCTGGGGCCCGAAGAAGCTGCGGTACTTCTCCGACCCGCTGTCCTTGTCGCCCGTGACGGCGTAGTCGTGGTTGCCCAGGCACGCGAGGTAGGGCACCACGCCGTCCAGCGTGGACATCGCGGCGTTCGCGCGGGCCCACTGCGTGTCGCTGCTGCCGCCGTTCACGATGTCGCCCAGGTGCGCGACGTAGTTCAGGTTGAGCCGCGCGCGGCTCGAGACGAGCCACGACGTCTGGTTGTTGAAGTTCGCCGTCAGCGCCGACTGCTCGCTGTAAAACTGCGTGTCGGGCAGCACCGCAAAGACGCCCGGCCGCGGGGGCGTCGCCGGCTGCGCAAGCCCCGCCGACACGAACAGCCCAAGCCCGGCCGTGAGCGAGATCCCACGCAACGACAACCCAACCTGACGCGACACGGGCATGGTCTTCTCCGGCCGGGGGGGGGGAAATCTCAGTCGCTGCGCCCAGCGCCCGGCACCACCGCCGAACGCCCAGGCCGCCGCCGTGCCCCCCCGAATCCGTCCGGAGAATCCGACTCAACCCCCCGGCCGTCAACAGACCCGACCGGTCTTCACCATCGCTTTGCGAAATCTTTACAAAGGCTCAGGGCCGATCACCGGCACCACGATCCAGACAAACACCCGTGTGACGACCCAGGCGTACCCACCCGCGACGAGGTCATCCAAAAGAATGCCCCACCCCCCCGGAACGCGTTGCAAGCCCCGGGCCGGCGTGGGCTTCCAGATGTCGAACGCGCGGAAAAAAAGAAATCCCACCGCCAGCGTCGCGGCGAGCGCCTCCCACGAGCCATAGGCCGCCACCGGGAGCGCGAGCAGGGCGAGCGATTGGCCTGCAGTTTCGTCGGCGACCACTTCCGAGGGGTCTTTGCCGTTGAACCGCGCCTCGGCCACGTCGCCCCAGACCACGCACGCGAGGCTGGCGGCGGCGAGCAGGGCACCCAGAATGAGGCTCACCAGGAGCGTGATGGTGTCGGCCGGCACATCCGAGATGAGGCAGGCCCCACCCCCGATCGCCGCGACGGCCACCGGTGGAAGCGACCCCCACGTCCCGGGTGCGGGCCGCAGCCGCCCGAGCCCCCCGGAGGTGATGAGGGCGATGCCGATGCGGTCGCGGATCGGGGCGTCGTGCTTCATGGCGCGGCGGTGCCTGTCGCGGTGCGGGGGAGGGTCGCGCGCACGGCCCGGGCGATGTACGGGACGGCGGACCACGCGGTGATCAGGGTGACGGCCCACGCCAAAAACGGGGGTGCCCATCGGGCGAGGCCGTGCCGTGGGTCATCGGCGAGGGCCAAGACCAGGAGAATCACCGGGGCAACGATGGACTGGGCGATCATTTTCAGCTTGCCGGCGAGGGTGGCGGAGAAGTCGACGCCGCGGCCTTCGAGGGTGGCGCGAAGGGTGGTGATGAGCAGCTCGCGGGTGAGCAGGACCACCACCATCCAGGGGGCGACGCCGGTGAGGGAGTGGGCCGGGGCGGTCGGCTGGGCGGGGTCGAGGATGGTGAAGGCAGGCCCCGAAAGCAGGGTGTAGGCGGCGAGGATCAGCACCTTGTCGGCGAGGGGGTCGGCGATCCTTCCAAAGACCGACACCACGTTCCAACGCCGGGCGAGTAAGCCGTCAAGGGCGTCGGTGACGGCGGCGAGGGTGAAGCAGGCGGTGGCGGCGAGGAGGAGAGCCTTGTTTTGGGGGATGTTGGCGGGCCAGGAGAGCAGGGCGACAAAGACCGCGGCGAGGAGCAGACGGAGGGTGGTGAGGGCGTTGGGCAGGTGGCGCTGCCAGGCGGACGCGGGGCGGGGAGCGGGATGGGGCACGGGGGGAGGGTAGTGGGGCGGGGGGTGGTGTGGGGGCGCATTGGTTGCTGTATGGCAAGACAGGATCTATCCTCCGCCCCCGCGGGCGTTGTTGGTGTTCGCAAGCATCGGGGCGGCCGCGGAAGGGTTTGGGCGTCGTTGGTCTGGGCGGCGGCGCGGCGCGTGGGCGTCGGGCCTGTGCCCGGGCGGGCGGCCCCCGGCGGGGACCAGCGTGGACGGACTCATCAACCCGCTGCTGCTGTACGTGGGCTGCGGACTCGGCGCGGTCGGGGTGGCGCTGGCGTTGCCGCGGAAGGGCGTGAGCCTGTTCGCGGTGGGCGCGGTGGTGGCGGCGGTGGCGGCGGGTGTCGTCATCGTGGGGCTGGGCGTCGCGAACCCGGGGGCGTTGCCGACGGCGGCGTTCCACATCTTCGCGCTGCTGGGCCTGGGCAGCGCGGTGCGGATGATCACGCACCCGAGGCCGGTGTACTCGGCGCTCTACTTCATCCTGACGATCATCGCGTCGGCGGGGCTTTATCTGCTGCTGAGCGCGGAGTTCATGGCGTTTGCGCTCATCATCATTTATGCCGGCGCGATCCTGATCACGTACCTGTTCGTGATCATGCTGGCGACGCAGGCGCCGACGGAGGACGACCTTGACAGCCTGAGCGACTACGACGCGAGCGCCCGCGAGCCGGCGGCGGGGAGCGTGGTGGGCTTTGTGCTGCTGGCGGTGCTGACGACGATGCTGTTCCGAGGCGCCGCGGGCCTGCGGCCGGCGAACGCGGACGGCGACGACGACGCGGTGCTGGCGGCGCTGCCCCGCAAGGTGGAGCGGGCGCTGCTGGACGAGCTGCGGGCGCGGAGCCTGATCTTCCCCGAGGAGGACCTGGCGCGGCTCGACGACGGGACGCTCGCGGGCGTGGACGCCGAGGCGCGGCGCGTGGTGCTGGTGCGGCGCGTGCCGGGCGGCCCGGGCGTGGACGAGCAGGTGCGCGAGGGTGCGGCGGAGAGCCGGACGGTGACGGTGCCGGAGGACGCGTGGCCCGATGAGCTCGTGGCGACGAACGTGGACCGCATCGGCCTGAACCTGCTGCGCGACCACCCGATGACGATCGAGATCGCGGGCGTGATCCTGCTGATGGCGATGCTCGGGGCGACGGTGCTGGCCCGCAAGCAGGTCGACATCGAGGAGGCCGCGAAGGCGAGCGAGGCGCGGCGGCTTGGCCTGATGGCCGAGGAGGGGGCGTGATGAGCGGTCTTTCCCCTGTGGCGGCCGGGCTGTGTTCCGGGGTGTTCTCGTTCGCGCAGTCGGGCTTTCCCGAGGTGATGGCGGCGCCGACGCTGGCGCACTACCTATTCGTGTCGGCGGCGATGTTCGCGCTCGGCATCATCGGGTTCATCACGCGGCGGAACCTGATCATCATGTTCCTGTGCACGGAGTTGATGTTCCAGGCGGCGGGGATCGCGCTCGTGGCGTTCGCGCGGTACCACCTGAACGTGGACGGGCAGACGTTCGTGATCTTTGTGCTGACGATCGCGGCGGCCGAGGCGGCGATGGCGCTGGCGCTGGTGGTGCTGCTGTTCCGCCGGCGTGAGACGCTGGACGCGAGCGATTGGGCGGAGATGCGGGGGTGAGGGGGATCGGGGACTGGCGATCGGGGATCGGGGGGGGAAGGCATCGAGGCAACTAGGCAACGAGGCATCGAGGCATCGAAGCAACAGGGCATCGAGGCAACGAGGCGTGGGGGCGGGTGGGGCGTGGTGGTTGTGGGTGTTTGTGGGTGATGGACGGGACTGATCGACGGCTCGCGGCGGGCGGGCGCAAGAGGGGGCTGGCGTGGGGTTTTCGACGCTGACGGCTGAGATGATGTCCGGTCTGCGGTCGGGCCTTCTGTCGGGCCCGGCGTCGGCCGCTCTGGCGGCGCCGGACGCGGCGGGCTCTGTGGACGCGGCGCACGCCGCGGACGCGGCCCACGCGGGCGCGGCGGCGGGGCCTTGGTGGGTGATGCTGATCCCCTTCCTGCCGCTGGGCGCGTCGGCGTTGATGGGGCTGTTCGGGGCCTACCGCATCCGCAGCAAGGCGCCGGCGTGGGTGACGGTGGCGACGCTCGCGGCGTCGTTCCTGCTGACGCTGCTGTTCGCGGTGGGGTCGTACACGGGCGCTGCGGTTGAGGTGAAGGCGTTTGACTGGTTCAACCTGGCGTGGGGCGCGGGGGCGGGGGAGAGCCTGACGGCGAACTTCGCGTTTGTTTTCGACGGGCTGAGCCTTCTGTGGATGCTGTTTGTGACGGGGCTTGCGACGCTGATCGCGTTGTACGCCAGCGAGTACATGGAGCACGACCTGGGGGGGGACTACTGCCGGTTCTTCGGCGCGTTCAACCTGTTCGTGTTCAGCATGTCGTGCCTGGTGATGGGGGACAACCTGCTGATGCTCTTCCTCGGGTGGGAGGGCGTGGGGCTCTGCTCGTACCTGCTGATCGGGTACTTCTACAAGAAGCGTGCGGCGGTGGACGCGGGGAAGAAGGCGTTCATCGTGAACCGCATCGGCGACCTCGGGCTGCTGATGGGCGTGCTGCTGACGTTCACGACGTTCGGCACGCTGGAGTACGGGCCGCTGTTCGAGCTTGTGGACGCGGACCGGAACGCGTCGGGCGCGGTGTTCAGCCAGACGTGGCAGGCGTGGGCGATCCCGGTGCTGCTGCTGGCGGGCGCGTTCGGCAAGAGCGCGCAGGTGTTTTTCTATGTGTGGCTGCCGGACGCGATGGAGGGGCCGACGCCGGTGAGCGCGCTGATCCACGCGGCGACGATGGTGACGGCGGGCGTGTACCTGGTGGCGCGGACGATGCCGTTGTTCCTGGCCGACCCGCTGCTGGTGGGCCTGAACGTGGTGACGTGGGGCGGGACGATCACGGCGCTGTGGGCGGCGACGATCGCGATGGCGCAGTACGACATCA
>CAZCBN010000113.1:0-10482 GCA_964496975.1 uncultured Phycisphaeraceae bacterium | reverse complement strand
ACCCGGTTTTCGGTGGTGGCTGCCACCGCAAGTGGCGAGGAGACGCTGGATGCGCCGGGGCCGAACGGCGCGGCGGCGGAGGTTGGCTCAGCCGACAAGACGCCGGTCTATCCGGGGCCTGATGCTGCGGGCGTGCCGGGTGGGGCGGCGGCCGATGGGCCGGGGGGTGGGCTGGCGGCGGTGCCGGAGCGGCCCTTTGTGGCGCCGAACCGGGCGTTTACGCAGACGCCGCGGGTGGTGGGGGGGCCGGGTGGGCGGCGGCCGGTGGGCGTGACGCCTCCGCCGGGGGCGGTGGTGGTGGACGCGGCGCCGGTGCCGGGGCAGATCAACCCCAACGCGGTGTACACGCGGCTTCCGCCGGCGCCGCCGCGCGGGGCGCCGAGGGCGGGGAACTTTTTGTACGACGCGGGGGACGGGAACGTGTATCAGCTGGGCGAGGGGCTCGGGCAGGGGGCCTTCTCGCAGGTTTACCGGCTGGCGGGTGAGGGGAACGACGGGCTCGTGATCAAGTTTCGGATGCGGGGGGAGGCGCAGTCGCGGGCGCGGTCGCAGGCGGCGATCGACGCCGATCGGGCGGCGGGCGTGCGCGACCCGAGCCACCAGGAGGTGATCGAGATCACGACGGAGGACATGCTGGAGTCTGCGCGGCGGGCGAGCGAGGACCTGGAGCGGATCGGCGTGGCGCAGGCGCGGGTGCACTCCGTCCACCCGGATGCGCAGCACCCGTACATGATCGTGGAAGAAGCGCGGGGGCCCGACGTGCGGATCTACGACGTCGCGGACTTTCGCGATGAGTTCGGCCGGCGGACGACGCCCAGCGACTGGACGAAGGAGCACCAGCGGTCGGTGCTGGAGCTGTACGACCGGCTGGCGAAGGCGGGGTACGTGGCGGAGGACCTGAAGGTCGACAACCTGTTTTTCCGGAAGTCGCCCGACGGGAAGGTGACGGCGGGCGTGCTGGACCACGACCGCATCGGCCGGTTTGACGATGTGTATTTTCAGACCATGGCACAGGACATGGTGCTGATGCAGCGCATGCCGGGGCGGAAGCACGCGGTCGCGATGTACAGCCTCGAGACGCACGGCGTGGACTTTCAGTTCCGCGACGCGCGGCACTTTATGACGGGCATGCTCGAGCACAAGGGGTGGATCCAGTACACCGGGCCCGAGGGGTTTTCGGGGTTGAAGATCGACCCGGACCTGGCGCGGGACTATTTCAACATCGACGGCATGATCGGCCCGCGGGGCAGGCCGGCGGCCGGGGGCGGGGCGGACGGCGCGTGGCTGCCGCGCCCGGCGTGGCCGCTTTGGGAACACTCGAGCGACGTGTGGGCGATGCGGCGTGAGGAGCCGGTGAACGCCCGTGCCGCGGCGTGACCGGCGGGCGCGACGCGAGAGAACGCAAGAAAGCGGGCGAACGGACTCGAACCGTCAACATCCAGCTTGGAAGGCTGGCGCTCTACCATTGAGCTACGCCCGCGGCCGCGAAGAGTGTAGCCGGGGGTGGTCGCGGGTTGCGGGCGGGCGTGACACGTTGCGGGCAGGCGTGGCGCGGTGCGGCACGGCTCGGCGTGAGGAAACCCGGCGGGGTGCGCTCTGCGTGGCGCCGGGCTCGGCGCGGGCGCTGGGCCTCGGGCGTGACGCCGAAGGGAGAGCCCCATGCCGCCGACCGTGCTGCCGAACCCCGTGATCGTGGTGCCCGCGATCACCGCGACGAACCTGCGCGACGAGTACCGCCTGCCGCCCGACCGGGTGTGGGACGTGGCGCTGCAGAAGGAATACGACCGGCTGGTGATGCACCCGGACGACCTGCGGTACGAGGCGTCGCAGCCCGCGCGGGTGGCGGCCGACTCGGCGTTTCAGGTGATCTATCAGGAGCTGGTGGAGGAGCTGCGGTACAACCTTTCGGCCAGCCCGGCGGCGCCGGTGCCGGTGTACGTGTTCGGGTACGACTGGCGGCAGCCGCTCGCGGCGACGGAGGCGCGGCTGGCGGCGTTCATCGATGAGGTCATCGACCGCACGCGGCTGCTGCGGCACTACGCGAAGGCGGGGTACGCGGCGGACGCGCGGGTGAACCTGATCGGCCACTCGATGGGCGGGCTGGTGATCGCGGGGTACGTTGCGGCGCACGGCGCGAGCGGCAAGGTCGGCAAGGTGGTGACGCTGGGGACGCCCTTCCGAGGCTCGTGCGAGGCGGCGCTGAAGATCACCGTGGGCACGGCGGCGCTGGGCGACGGCCGGCCTCGGTCGCGCGAGCGGGAGATGTCGCGGCTGACGCCGGCGTTGTACCACCTGTTGCCGGGCTACAAGGGCGCGGTGGTGACGGACCCGCTGCCGGGGCGGGAGTTGTCGCTTTTTCGGCCGGATTCGTGGCAGGAGGGCGTGCTTGAGACGATCGTGAGCTTCATCGAGGCGCACGGCCCGACGCCGGCGAAAACGAAGGGCGAGCGGCTTGCGGCGGCGGCCAAGGTGTTCAAGTCGTTGCTGGACGCGGCGGCGGCGCACCGGGCGCGGGTGGAGCAGCCGATCCTGAAGCCGCAGACGGTGCCGCAGGGCGACTGGCTCTGCGTGGCGGGGGTGGACGTGGAGACGCGGGTGCGCATCCGCGTGCGCGACGCGTCGACGAGCCCGGTCTTTGACCTGGGCAAGGCGAAGGAGTCGGGCGACCGCGCGAACCGGTGGGACGGGCGCGGGCAGTCGCCGGCCGAGGCGATGCACACGGGCGACGGCACGGTGCCGCTGCCGGCGGCGGTGCCGGCGTTTCTTGAGCCCGAGCGCGTGGTGTGCGTCTGCCCGGGCGACTTTGCGTATTGGGAGCTGAAGGACAAGCTGCTGTCGTTGCCCGCGGCGGGGGAGTTTCACGGGGCGTTGCCGACGATGGACCTGGTGCACCGGCTCATCGTCCGGCACTTCACCGGGCGCGGGGATGAGCACCGCAGCACGTGGGGGCGGCCCTTGCCGGGCGTGGCGGCGGACCGCTGGAACCCACCGTTGCTCGGCCTGCGGAACAAGGACGCGGAGTGACCGACGCGGCGCGAGGGGCCCCGGCCGCGGCGAGCGGGCCTGAGCGAGCGGGCCGGGGCGGCGTCGGGGGCGGGCTTGCGTCGCGGCGTGAACGACGCGAGGATCTGCCACCATGCTGTCTGAGCCACGCGGTGCGCCCACATCCCCGTCGACGGTTCCCGGGTGGACGCCCGCGGTCTGCTCGTGGTCGCTGCGGCCTAGGGATGCGGCGGAGCTTGTGGGCCTCGTTCGTCGGGCGGGGTGCGCGGCGGTGCAGCTGCACCTGGACCCGCTGCGCGGCGCGTGGGACGAGGCGGAGACGGTCGCGCGGCTGGCGGACGCCGGCGTGGGCATTGTCTCCGGCATGATGACGATGCAGGGAGAGGACTACGGCACGCTGGAGTCGATCCGCCGGACCGGCGGCGTGCGGCCCGATGGCACGTGGCCGGCGAACCTGGGGGCGGCGCGGGCGAACGCGGACCTCGCGGCGCGGCTCGGCGTGCGGCTTGTCACGTTTCACGCGGGGTGGATCCCGCACGACCCGTTGGACCCGGAGCGGGCGGTCATGCTGCGTCGGCTCGCGACGCTGGTCGAGGTCTTCGCGGCGTGCGGCGTGCGCGTGGGGCTTGAGACGGGGCAGGAGACGGCGGGCACGCTGCTGTGCGTGCTGCGCGAGCTGCCGGGGGCCTCGGTGAACTTTGACCCGGCCAACATGCTGCTCTACGGCATGGGCGACCCGCACGCGGCGCTGGCGGAGCTTGCGCCCCGCGTGGCGCAGATCCATCTGAAGGACGCGCGACGCAGCCGCGAGCCCGGGGCGTGGGGCGACGAGGTGCCGCTGGGCGAGGGCGAGGTGGACTGGCCCCGGTTTTTGCGCATTGCGCAGTCGGCGTGCCCCGGGGCGGGCATGGTGATCGAGCGCGAGGCGGGCGAGCGCCGCGTAGAGGACGTCGCCGCGGCGGTCGCGTGGATTCATCGGTGCCGCGGGGTGACGCCGTGACCGCGTTGCGCGGCGGGGACGACGCAACGGATCGTGGTGCGCGCGCGGGTGTGCACGCGGGTGCGCGCGCGGGCGTGGGGGTCGGCGTGGTGGGCCTTGGCTTCATGGGGCGCACGCACGCGGCGGCGTATCAACGCGCCGGGGCGCGGCTCGTCGCGCTGTGCGACGCCGCCTTTGCGGGGCCCG
Source organism: uncultured Phycisphaeraceae bacterium (assembly GCA_964496975.1). Classification (GTDB taxonomy): domain Bacteria; phylum Planctomycetota; class Phycisphaerae; order Phycisphaerales; family UBA1924; genus CAZCBN01. The sequence continues at coordinate 6,293 of CAZCBN010000113.1, read as the reverse complement.
CCGCGGGCGGGGGCGATGGCGCCGGCGTGCGGGGAGACGCCGCGGGCAACCTTGCGACGGCGGCGCTGGACGCCGCGGCGCTGGGCTCGGGGTCGCTCGACGGGGCCGGGGTGCTGCGCACGGCCGATCTTGACGCGTTCCTCGCCTGCCCCGGGCTGGAGGCGGTGAGCGTGTGCACGCCCACGGACACGCACGAGGCGATCACGGCCCGCGTGCTCGCCGCGGGCAAGCACGCGCTGGTGGAGAAGCCTGTGGCGCTGTCGGCCCGCGCGGTGCGGGGCCTGGCGCAGCACGCCGCGTCGGCGGGGCGGCTCTGCATGCCGGCGATGTGCATGCGGTTCTGGCCCGCGTGGGCGTGGCTTCGCGGGGCCGTCGCGTCGGGTCGGTTCGGGCGTGTCCGGGCGGCGCGGTTCGACCGGCTCGGGGCGCCGCCGGCGTGGTCGCACGCGTTTTACGGCGACGTGCGGCGCAGCGGCGGGGCGCTCTTTGACCTGCACGTGCACGACACGGACTTTGTCGTGCACTGCTTCGGCGTGCCGGCGGCGGTGCGGTCGTTCGGCGATGTGTCGCACGTGACCACGGCGTACCGCTTCGCCGGCGGCGACCCCGCGCACGTCGTGGCGTCGGGCGGCTGGCTCGGCAGCCCCGCGTTCCCGTTCCGCATGCGGTACACGGTGGAGTTTGCCTCGGCCGTGGCGGACTTCGACCTGGCCCGGTCGCCCTCGTTGCTCGTGCACCACGGCGACGGGCGGACGGAGCCGCCCGATCTGCCCGACGAAGACGGGTGGCAGGCGGAGGTGGCGGCGTTTGTCGACGCCGTCGGGCGCGGGAGCGTCGAGCCGCCCGCGACGCTGGCGAGCGCCGCGCTCGCCACGGCCGTGCTGGAGGCCGAGGCCGAGAGCCTGCGGACGGGCCGCGAGGCCGCGGTGCGAGGCTGAGGCGGGCCGCAGACGGTCTCGCCGACGCGGCGGCCTGTCCGCGCCAACCATGCGGCATGCCCGATACCAATGAGCCGCGCCCGCTTGCCGTCTTCCTCGCCGCGTACAACGCCGAGAGCATGGAGCACGCGGGGGAGCTGGGCGCCGACGCGGACGGTCATCTCATCAGCGCGACGGTGCTGCGCCGCGACGAGTCGGTCACGCCGATGTCGCCCGTGCGTGTGCGCGTGGCCCACGGGGCTAGCCCGGCGACCGCCGCGGCGATGCTGCGGAAGATGGCCGACCTGATCGAGCGGAGCCCCGACCTGCTGCGGGGCGAGGCCGGCACCGCCGCACGCCGCCTGCCCGACGGCAGCGTCAGCACGCACCGCCTGACGCCCGAGGGCCTGAAGGCCGCGGCCGAACGGCTCGGCCCCGAGCAACGCGCGGCCGCGATCGACCAGATCGAACGCTTCCGCTGGCAGATCGAGGGCGAGCCCGGCTGGCCCACGCCGGGAGTGTGATCGCAGCGAATGGCCGCCACTCGCCCAGCCCGCCAGGCTGAGCCACCAAAGCCCGGACACCAACCGCCCCGTCACCTGCCTGCCTCACGGCCTCGCTGCCTTGATGCCTCGATGCCTTGGTGCCTTAATGCCTTAATGCCTTAATGCCTTAATGCCTCGCTGCCCCGCCGCCTCCCCCTTACCCCTCCTTCTTCATCACCAACAAGTAGTTGAACCCGCGCAAGAAGAAGTTCTGCTCCTCCGCCGCCTTGTGCCAGTTGCCGCGGCTCAGCTTCTGGTTGTGCCGCACCACCGCGATGATGTCCACCGGCTTGAAGTAGTCGCGCAGGATGCCGAACAGCTCGAACCCGATCGGCATGAACACCCCGCCCTTCACGCCCTTTTCCTTGCGGAAACTGTCCGACACGTACAGCCCCAGGTACCGCCGATCGCGCAGCACACGCCAGCACTCGGCGATCACCTCTTCCATCGCCTCGTAGTACGCCTCGCCCATCTGCGGCGGGGGCTCGTCCTCGCCGCGCGTGCGGCCTTTGCCCTTTGCCTCGGGCATCTCCCCCGCGTCGAGCTTGCCGATGCACCGCGGGTCGTCGGAATAGTCAATGTGTGTCGAGTACGGCGGGTCGAGGAACACGAAGTCCACGCTCTCGTCGTCCAGGTCGATCTCCCGCGCATCCCCCTGCCGAATGTCCGGCCGACTCGGGGCGAGGTCCAGGCCGATCCCCTGCCGCCCGATATCGGCCGCCACGTCGATCGTCGTGCCGCTGCCGCACATCGGGTCCAGCACGATGTCGCCCTCGCGCGTGTACCGCTGGAGCAACTGCCAGATCACCCAACTCGGCGTCGCTCCCGCGTACGCCTTGTCCCCCTGCATCGTCGCCGACCGATTGGGATCCCCGATGGCCTTGCCGGTGCGGGCGCTGTCGTAGTGCTGGCTCGGGTACTCCCAGAGCGTGGTGGTCTGGACACGGAGCGGGGGACGCTTGCCGGGCCGAACACGCGGGGCGTCGGTGGGACGGGCGGGCCGGTCCGAACGGTCCTGCGGGTTGGAGGGCGAGCGGCCGGGCCGGGGCTTGGGGGGGATGCGGTCCATGATGGGGGACGGTAGTCGCGCGTAGGACGGCGAAATCGGCGGGCACGCGCAGCTGTGGCTATCATTTGATCATGAACAGCGCGAAGCTATTCGACCACTTTTATGATCAGTATAAAGTGCAGGTGGGAGAGGCGGACTACATTTACCGCCGCGCTGCGGTTTGGCTTTCGGGGAACGGCTTGATTGCAACAGCGATAGCCGCACTTGCGGTGGGGGACAGCGGGAGTCGGTTCGGAGTTGACATCGCCGAGCCCGTTGCTGCTGTCGTTGGGGCAGTCTCCACTCTGTGTCTTCTCGGGGCCTTTGTTCTCCTCGGCATCGCACTCCGATCGCGAAGTTACGGTAGATTCTCCTTGCCGCATGAGATATTACAGTTTCAGTCGATGTATCGCGATGATCTGGAGAGGGCCCAGTATCCGATGGAGCATCGTGAATTTGCTGAGTCAAATACAGTCTACGTGGAGCTCTGTAAAGTTCTCGCGGAAAAGACTAAGACTAACGCAGAAATTAACGAGGCGAGGCATCGCCTTCTGGGGTGGTCCTCGATGGCCACGACTTTTGCGCTTGTAGGGCTCGTTGTTCTCCTTGCTGCATCTGCCCTGCGAACTGTTCGTGTGAGCGTAGGCTCTGACCAATCCACGCAAGTCGACGTGGCAGTAACTGGTAACTGAGGATTGATTCATGAGCGCAAATCCAGAAGCGACTCCAGTTGGCACCGCTGCGTCAACGCCTTACAGCCTAGAAACAAAGGCGCCGCCTCCGCCGCCTCCGCCGCCTCCATCTGCGCCGCCGGCGTCCGGGATCATGACAAAGGGGGGCTAAGTAGCCCCAACGGGGCGCTGGCTATCGCCACGGGTGAAGGGTTGGGCCGGCGGGCAGCCCGACCCTTCACCCGTGGAACCCGGTACCCTCTCCCCCTGCCCCAGCGGGGCAGAGGAATCCTCCCTCACTCGAATACATATCGCTCATCAAACTCCACTCCGTGGGCACGGAGGATCCGCAGCAACTCCGACCGAAAGTCCTCCTTCGCGTGATGCTCGGCCTGGCTTCGAATGTAGTTCTTCACGGCCTCTTCCTGCGACGTGCTGACCGAGAAGACGCCGTAGCCCTCTTGCCATGCGAAGTCGTGCAGGGCGGGGAACTCGGCGTGAAGCCACTTGCTGGATCGTGACTTCACGGTGCGCATGAGGTCCGACACCGCGCCGTCCGGCCGCCAGCGGAGGTACATGTGCACGTGGTCTTCGATGTCGCCGATGTCGTAGAGCACACCCTTCTCGGCGCGGACGATGCCGCCAATGTAGGGGTAGAGGCGATGGGCGATGTCGGGGGTGATCCACGGCTCGCGGCGTTTGGTGGAGAAGACGACGTGCAGCAGGAGTTGGGAGTAGGTGCCGGGCATTCGCGGAGTCCTCCGCCCCTCCGGGGCGGGGTGAAAGTCGCAGTCGAACAGCGTAAGGGCGGTGACCCTTCCACGGGTTGCGCTTCGCTTCACCCGTTGCGACAGGCCTCGGCCCCCGCGGGCCGAGGAGGTTGGAGAGGCCTGAACGGTGATGTGGGGCGGGCGGACTTCGGGATCAGGGCGACACTTTGACCCCGAGCGCGTCAAGCACCTTCTTCCGCGCCTCCACCGCCCCCATGGTCAGCCGTGCCCCCGCCGCCTGGGCGTGGCCTCCGCCGCCGAGGATTTGGGCCACTTTGTTCACGTCCACCATGCCCGCCCCGCCGCCGGCGCTCTTGCTGCGGAAACTCACCTTCGTAATCGTCTTGTCGCCCTCGCCCACCTCGGTCAGCAGGGCGGCCACGCGGATGCTCTCGACGGTCTTCACGAGGTCCAAAAACCCGCCGGTTTCGCCCGGGGCGGCCTTCGCGGCCTCGATGTCCTTCTTGCGGATGGTCAGCAGCGCGACCGTGTCGTCCTCGAAGAGTTCGAGCGAATCCAGCGCCCGCGCCAGCAGCCGGAGCCGGCCGACGCGTTCGCGCTGCTCCACCACCTCGTAGAGGTAGTCGTGCCGGGCCCCGGCCTCGACAAGGTCGGCCGCCAGACGCAAAACCGACGGCGAGACGTTGCTGTGCCGGAACCAGCCGGTGTCCGTCGCAAGGCCCAGGTACAACGGCTCGGCCACCTCGGCGGGCAGCTTGGCGGGCGAGGGCACGCCCAGCAGGCGCGCGCACAGATCCGCGGCGAGCTGGCACGCGGCGGCGGCGGTCGGGTCGATCCAGCGGCGGTGGGCCACGTCGCCGTCGCCCCGCAGGTGGTGGTCGATCACGGCGGCCCGGGCGGCGATGCCGCCGATCCACCCGTCGCTGGGCGCACGCTGGTAGGGCTCGAGCTGCGTCCAGGCGCCGGTGTCGAGGACCACGACCGCGTCGGGCTCGTAGCCCGCGGGCGGGCGGTCGTGGTCGAGCACGCGGCACTTGCTGTCGTTGATGACGGCGCCGGCCCAGTGCGGCATGGGGCCGGCGTACCAGACCTCGGCCCGCGAGGCGACGCCGGAGAACCCCGCCGCGCGGCCGCCGGCGGCGATGTTCAGGGAGCGTGCGACGGCGAGCGTGCTTCCGAGGGCGTCGCCGTCGGGTTTTTGGTGGGTGACGACGACGACGCGCTGCATGGGCGCAAGCCAGCGGGCGATGGAGGCCGCGTCGGCGTTGGAGGTCCAGGGGGCGGACTCGTGGCGGGCGAGGTCGTTCAAGCCAGGGCCTCCAACGCCGCGGGGCGTGTGTGGTGCAACCAGTCTTCGGCGGCGGCGACGGCCGCGGGGATGCGCGCACAGTCACGGGACAACTGCGCCGCGAGCTCGGCGAGGGAGCCGAAGCGGACGGTGTCGCGCAGGCGGGCGCACAGCTCGATGCGTGCGGTCCAGCCGTACTCGGGCAGCCCGGGGACGGGCGCCCACGCGGGGGCGGCGTCGGGCGCGGGTGATGCGCGGGCGCTGGTGGGCAGGCCCAGCAGGTGCGCTTCGACGCGGTGCTCGACGCCGCCGACGGTGGGGCGTTCGCCGATGTTGATGGCGGCGGGGATGGTCTGGCCGTTCGGGAGGTGGGCGAGGCCGGCGTAGACGCCCTCGGCGGGGAGCATGGTTTCGGGCCGGAGGTTGATCGTGGGGAAGCCGATGGTGCGGCCCCGTCGGTCGCCGCGGCGCACGTCGCCGGTGAGTTCGTAGGGGCGGCCCAGCACGGCGGCGGCGTCGCGGACGCGGCCGTGGTCGAGCAGCCAGCGTGCCAGGGTGCTGGAGGCTCGGTGAAGGGTTTGGTCGGAGAGCTCGACGTCGACGGCGGGGACGACGGCGAGGGTGAAGCCGAGGGTGCGGCCGAGGTCGGCGAGCGCGCGCACGTCGCCGGCGCGTCCGCGGCCGAAGTGGAAGTCGGCGCCCTCGACGACGACGTCTGGGGCGAAGCTTTGCATGACGAAGCGCATGAACTGCTCTGGGGTGAGGGCGAGCAGGGCGCCGTCGGGTTCGAGGCGGCGGACGTCGTCGGCGCCGGCGTCGCGCAGGCGTTGCGCTCGGGATTCGAACGGGGTGAGGCGCGGGGGCGTGATCTGCGGGCGCAGGACGGAGATGGGGTGAGGGTCAAAGGCGAGGGCGACGACGCGGCCTTCGGGGCCGGCGAGGCGGCGGGCCTCGGCGAGGATGGCGGCGTGTCCGCGGTGGACGCCGTCGAAGGTGCCGATGGTGACCGCGGTTCGCGGTGGTTTCATCGGGAGAAACGTAGCGGGTGTGCGGCCCAGCCGCCAGGGAGTCGCGGGGGTGATCTGTACCGCTA
>CAZCBN010000112.1:0-10679 GCA_964496975.1 uncultured Phycisphaeraceae bacterium | reverse complement strand
AGCGTGCACGCCGCGGCCGATGCCAGCAGCCTCGCAGCGCCGCGACCACCGAGGCCCGCCGCCCAATTCGCCACCTGGTTCGCCACCCGGCTCGCCGCCGCATCGCTCGTCGTGCCGCCCCGCTGGCGAGTCGTTCCGTTCGCACGCTTCTTGCTCATCCGCATCTGAACGCTCCTGTCTGGTCGTTCCCGTCTGGTCGTTCCCGTCTGATGGTTCCGCCCGGTCGCCGCGACGCATCATGGCGGCGAAGCTCGGCGAACGTAGGCCGCCGACGCCGCCCGCAAAGCACACGGCGCCGCGTCGTGCCGCACAATACCACCGCCCGATCGACGCCGTGCCGGGGCACCGCGCTCGCCCACGCGACCCGACCGGTCCACCGGCGAATGATTGCCGCAGACGTCGGCCTCGACCGCCCGGAGCGGCCCCCGCGTCGGAGCCCGCCCCGCGTGTCCACCCTCCGCGACCAACTGGAACGGCTCCGCCCGCTGACGCACGTGCCGCCGCGCATCTGGATCTACGCCCTCGCCGGCGTGGGCCTCGCCGCCATCGCGGGCTACGTGAACGCGGTGGTGCTCACGATCGGCGCGCCGCCCGTCACGCACATCACGGGCTCGATCTCCTCGCTCGGCACCGACGTCACGCATCCGGACGCGCCGCACGCGCGGCACGCCGCGCGGTTCGGGCTTGTCGTCGCGGCGTTCGCGGTCGGGGCCGCCGTCAGCGGGTTTGTCATCGGCGACCAGCACCTGAAGCTGGGCCGCCGCTACGGCGTCGCCGCGATGATCGAGGGCGTGCTGCTGGGCCTTGCCTCGTTCGCCTTCCCGCACAGCGTGCTGCTGGGCGCGTGCCTCGCCGCGACGGCGGCCGGCGTGCAGAACGCCCTGGCCAGCAGCTTCCACGGCCTCATCATCCGAACGACGCACATGACGGGCGTCGTCACCGACCTTGGCTTCCTGCTGGGCCGATATGCGGCGGGGCACAGGCCGGAGTGGTGGCGCGTGGTACTGCTCTCGGGGCTGGTCGGGGGCTTTGTCGCGGGGGGCGTGGGCGGGGCGTTCGCCGCCGGGGCGTGGGCGGCCGCGTCGCTCTTGCCGGTGGCGGCGGGCGTGTCGCTGCTGGGGCTTGTGCACTACGTCGCGCGGCTGGTCCGCGCCGCCCGGGGCCGCGGCGAGACAACGGCCGCCGATCAGAACCAGTGACGGAAGAGAAGCACGTGTTCGCACGCCAGGACCCCGACGCACGCGATGACCCAGAAGAGAATCTTCAGCGTCGCCACCATGTCCTCCACGTCTTGACCGCGAAGCCACGAGATGATGTCCGGCTGGAGTGCGTCTGAGCACGCTTCGACGAAGTTGTCGAACGACCCGAAGATCAGGTACAGCAGCCCGACATACACCGGCGCGTTGCCGATGACCAGCGCGGCCCAATACCACCAAGGGAACCCGACAAGCAGCGACATGACCGTCTCCCCGCGCTGGATGGGCCTTCCAGCGAACGCAACCTCGCCGTTGGACATCACGACGCCGGTGATGCCCGTCGCCCGCCCGAGGCTGTGGTTGGCATGAACCGCCGCGGCGTTTCAACGCCGCCGCGGGTGCCGCCGACCAATACCCGCCCGGCCTTATCCCCGCTCCGCCCGCCGCCGCTGCAGCTCCGCGTCGATGAAGGGCTGCAGGTCGCCGCGGTCCAGCACGTTCACCGGGTTCGCCTCGTGGCCCGTGCGGTGGTCTTTCACGCGGTTGTCGTAGAGGACGTAGCTGCGGATCTGCGCGCCCCAGCCGCGGTGCTCCAGCTTGCCCCCGCTGGCGGCGAGGATCTCGGCGTCGCGACGCTCCTCCTCCATCTGCTCAAGCTTCGCCTGCAGGATGCTCAGGGCCTGCCGCTTGTTCTGCGGCTGGTCGCGGTAGGTGCTCGCGACGACCATGATGCCGGTGGGCTTGTGGACGAGGCGGATGGCGCTCGCCACCTTGTTCACGTTCTGCCCGCCGGGGCCGCTCGCGCGCACGAAGGGCGTGATCTCCAGGTCCTTGTCGGGGATCTCGACCGCGCTCTCCTCGAACTCGGGCGTGACGTCGACGGTCGCGAAGCTCGTCTGCCGCTTGCCCTGCGAGTTGAAGGGGCTGACGCGGGCGAGGCGGTGCGTGCCGCGTTCGCAGTTCAGGTAGCCGAAGGCGAACTCGCCCTTGACATGGAGCGTGACGCTGTCAAGGCCCACCTCGGCGCCGAAGCTCTTCTCGACCTCTTCCATCTTGAAGCCCTGGCCCTCCAGGTAGAAGAGGTACATGCGGAAGAGCATCTCGCACCAGTCGTTCGCCTCGGTGCCGCCGTCGCCGGCGGAGATGGTGAGGAAGCAGTCGCGGTGGTCGTGCTTGCCGCTCAGCAGGCTCTGCAGCTCGATCTTGTCCATGCGCTGCGTGATGGCGTGGAGCTTCGAGTCGGCCTCGGCCAGGAGGTCGGCGTCGTTCTCCTCGCGGCTCATCTCGTAGGCGAGCTTGGCCTCCTCGAACTCGCCGATCAGGTCGCGCAGCGGGCCGACCTGCGCCTTCACGAGCTTCATGTCGGCGACGATCTTTTTCGCCTTCTCCTGGTTGTCCCAGAAGCCGTCGGCGTTCATCTCGCCCTCGAGGGCTGTCAGGCGGACGATCTTGTCCTCGAAGCGGAGACTCTCTCGGATGGTCGAGATCCGCTGGCCCAGGTCCTCGATTACCTTGTAGTGCGCCTCAAAGTGCATCGCGTCTAAACTCCAGAAAACCGGCGGGAAGGCGAGTCTAGACGGCCGCGCCGACCCGCGCCGACCCGGCATGGTCTTTGTCAGGGAAGCTGCCCCCCGCCACGCCCCCCCAACCCCGCCCCCGCCCCCGCCCCCGCGATACGCCAACGCCCCTGCGCGAGACGCAACCGTGGGGCCGAACGCCGCGCACCCTGTCCCGCATGACGGCCGAACGCTCCAATCTCGCCGGGAAGCTTGCCGCGGTGGCGGCTTGGGTCCTCGCCGGTCCGGCCGCGGGGGCTGTGGTGGACGCCGCGACCGGGGCGGGGCATGCGGCCCCATCGCCCTTCTCGCTGCGCCGCGCGGCGGCGCTGGTGCTGGTGGTGATCGCGGTCGGCGCGGGGCTCGTGCTCGTCGCCGCGTTCCTCTTCGCGCTGCGGCGGGGGGCGGAGGCGCGGCTTGTCGCGCGACGCGGGAAGACGCTCGCGGGGGACGCGGGCGCCGATCCGGCGCTCGACGCGTGGGCCGAGTCCGCGCGACGCCTGGCCCCCCACCTTCCCCCACGCTCGGCCGACGCGGGCTCCGGGCCAACCGCCGAGGATGACGACGACGACAACGAGGACGACGGCGAGGGCGAGGACGACCGTGACGACGGGGGCGGCGGCGACGACCGCGGGCCCCCGCGTCCGACGTCGGGGCCCGGGGGCGAACGGCTGGCCGCACCGCCCGCGGTGCGTGCCTAGACCGCCGCGGAAGTCGCCGAGGAACTCCGGGGTCTTTGGGCGACCCGGGTCGCTGGTGCCGGGGCCCGGCTGTGCGGGCAACGGTGAGATCGGCCGTCTCACTTGTCGGGCGGCCTTACTCGTCGGCCGGCGCTTCAGACGGCGCTTCGCCCGCCGTGGGCGCAGCGTCCGGCGACAGGGAGGCCGCCACCATCTCGTGACGCCGCGCGGCCTCGGCGTCGCCCGCCCGCGTTGCCCACGCCGCGGCCTCGCGCCACAGTGCCGCGTCGGTGCCCGCGGCCCGCGCCGCGGCCTCAACCGCGGCGAGCGCGTCGCCCGGACGGCCCAGGAGGCCGTAGCACTCGGCGAACACCCGCGCCACCGCCGGCGCGGCCCGGTCAGCCTTGTTCAGCGGGTCGAGCACCAGCAGCGCGGCCTCCGCGTCGCCGAGCCGCTTGAGGGCCCGGGCCTCAAGGACGCGCCACGCGGCGACGGCGGGCTGCAGCTCTCGTGCGCGCGCCGCGTGCTGGCGCGCCATGTCGGCGTTGTTCTCGTCGAGCAAGATCTGCGCGAGCTGCCCCCAGACCACCGCGCGCGACGGATCCAGCACGCCCGCACGCAGGACCTGCGCCTTCGCCGCGTCGCGCCGGTTGAGGTGCAGCAGCGCGGACGCCCAGTGCATCGCGTAGTCGGCGTTGCCCGCGTCGAGCTCGCACGCCGCCTGAAAGTGCTCGGCGGCGCGGGCGTGCCGCTCCACCTGCGAGGCCGCGACGCCGGCGGCGAAGCGCACGGCGGCGGTGGTTTCGCCGAGGTCGATGGCGGTTTCGTACTGCTCCAGCGCGGCGGGGATGTCGGGGACGGTGAGCAACAACTGCGCGTAGGCGAGCCGCAGGTCGGCGTCGCCCGGGTGCGCGGCGGTGGCGGCGGCGAGGACGGCCCGCGCGCGCGCGGTCTCGCCCTCACGGACGTAGGTTTGCACCGATTCAAGAACCGCCTCGGCCGTGCGCACGTCGGCGGCGCTCGCGGGCGCGGCGGCCGGCGGGGGCCCGCCCCGCGTGGCGAGGAAGACGGCGACCCCGCCGAGGACAAGAAGGTCCAGCGCGAAGAAGGCGATGATGAGGGCGGCGCGGTGGCGTGCGCGCGGGCGTGGGTCAAGGCCGGGGGGGTTGGCGGGGGCGTCTGGGCCGGGCTGGGTCATGCGTGAAGTATCTGCCCCGTACACTGGCGGGTCCGGCGGGGGTGCGCCGGGCGATGCCGGTGAACCTGAGAAGCGAGCCAGTCGATGTCGCGTGCCGACCTTCCAAAGACCTATCGCCCCGCCGACCACGAGCCGCGGGTGTGGGCGTTGTGGAGCGGGGCGGGGGCGTTTCGCGCGGATCCTGCGCGGGTGCTTCGTGGGGAGGCGTTGCCGTACTGCGTGCTGATCCCGCCGCCGAACGTGACGGCGGCGTTGCACCTGGGGCATGCGCTCAACAACACGCTGCAGGACGTGCTGGTGCGGGTGCACCGGATGAAGGGGTACGAGGCGCTGTGGATGCCCGGGACGGACCACGCGGGCATCGCGACGCAGACGGTGGTGGACCGGCGGCTGCGCGAGGCGGGGCAGCCGGCGCTGGCCGAGCACAAGGCGATGGAGGCGCGGGGGGAGAACGGTCGGGAGCAGTTCGTCGCGAAGATCCAGGCTTGGAAGGACGAGTACGAGGCGCGGATCACGGACCAGCTCGTGAAGATGGGGTGCTCATGCGACTGGGACCGGCAGCGGTTCACGATGGACGCGGTGTGTGCGCGCGCGGTGCGTGAGGCGTTTTTCCGGTTGTTCCGCGATGGGTTGATCGAGCGGGGCAAGCGGCTGGTGAACTGGGACCCGGTGACGCAGACGGCGCTCGCGGACGACGAGGTGGAGAACAGGGAGGTTGACGGGTTCTTCTACTACCTGCGGTATCCGCTCGTGCATGTGTCGGCGCCGGGGGACCATCGGCCGGTGACGTGGGGGGAGCTTGCGACGCGCGGGTACCCGGGCGCCGAGGCCCACGCGGGGGATGACCAGGCGTGGATCACGGTGGCGACGACGCGGCCGGAGACGTACCTGGGTGACGTTGCCGTGGCGATCAATCCGCGGGACCCGCGGGGCGCGGCGCTGCGCGGGCTGCGGTGCGAGTTGCCGCTGGTGGGGCGGGTGATCCCGATCATCGAGGATGACTACGTGGTGCTGCCGGTGGCGCTCGGCGGGCCCGAGGGGGACCCCAAGGCGGAGTTTGCGACGGGCTTCTTGAAGGTGACGCCGGCGCACGATGCGAACGACTGGGACCTGGGGCATCGGCACCGGGCGCGGATCGAGGCGGAGTGCAGCGCGGGGACGATCCTGATCAATGTGATGGCGCCGGACGCGAGCATCAGCGCGGCGCACGGGTGGCCGGACTTTGGGGCGTATGGGCGGAACCCGGGGTGCGAGATGTTTGTGGGCCTTTCGCGCGAGGCGGCGCGGAAGAAGGTGGTCGAGGCGTTCAAGGCGCACACGATCAATCGGGAGCCGTTGCTGGAGGGGCAGCGTGCGTACCGGCACAGCGTGGGGCACAGCTATCGCAGCCACGCGGCGATTGAGCCGTACCTGAGCGATCAGTGGTACTGCCGGGTGACGGATGATCGGTTGCGCGGGGCGGCGCAGCGGGCCCTGACGCCGGAGCAGCGGAGCGAGGGGAGTTTGGCGGGGTGGGAGGCGTCGAGGCCCGGTGGCGAGGGGAGCGGGGACGGGGCGCTCACGATGCACCCGGCGCGGTACGCGCGGACGTACGAGACGTGGCACGACAACCTGCGCGACTGGTGCATCAGCCGGCAGCTTTGGTGGGGGCATCGGATCCCGGTGTGGCTCGGGCGGGTTTCGGAGGATGCGCGGGCGCGGTTTGCGTCGGTGGCGGAGCGGTATGGGACGCTGGGGCGGCTTGCGGTTGGGCCGGAGTCTGCGGACGGTGTGGTGAGCGTGTGCGTGCGCGACGACGGGGATCGCGAGGTGGCGGGGTTGCTGGAGGAGATGGGGCTTTCGCAGGACAGGGACGTGCTAGACACGTGGTTCAGCTCGGCGCTTTGGCCGCTGTCGACGATGGGGTGGCCTGCGGATGATCTGCCGGTGTTGCATCCGAAGCAGGTGGACCAGGGGGACACGGCGACGATTCGCTCGATCTGGGTGAAGCGGGTGGGGACGTGGCATTCGTTCGTGGGGACGCGGCGGGATGGGACGGCGGAGCTGATTGATGAACTGCTGCGGCTGCGGGACATGCACAAGAAGAGCGGCGGGCCGCGGGTGCTTTCGTACCAGTTGTACAGCGAGGCGGACCTGCGGCGGGAGGGCGACCAGGCGCTGCCGCTGCTGACGCCGGACCAGATTCAGAACGCGACGGACATGGTGTGCGCGGTGGCGGTGAAGAGCGAGGAGCGTGCGCGGACGGACGCGGGGCAGGAGATGAGCCTGCCGCAGTTTTTGCTGAAGCACGGCTTCCAGGACACGGCGGGGCTGCTGGCGGCGTTCAACCCGACGAGCGCGTTGTGCACGGCTCGGGAGATCATCACGCTGTGGGTGTCGCGGATGGTGATGTTCAACAGGCACTTTTTGGGGAATCGGCAAGGGGCAGGGGGCCATGGGGAGGAGATGAGTCGGGCGGGTGGGCAGGTGCCGTTCCGGGATGTGTTTATTCACGCGATGATCCAGGACGGCGAGGGGCGGAAGATGTCCAAGAGCCTCGGGAACGGGGTGGACCCGCTGGACATCATCGATTCGCACGGGGCGGACGCGATGCGGTTCACGCTCGTGCAGATGACGACGCAGACGCAGGACGTGCGGATGCCGGTGGAGAAGGACGCGGCGAGCGGGAAGAACACGAGCCCGAAGTTTGACCTTGGGCGGAACTTCTGCAACAAGCTGTGGAACGCGGCGCGGTTTGCGATGGGGCTGGTGGGGAGGGGAGATGGAGAGGGAGACGGAGAAGGGACGGAAGGACGCGGAGGGGTCGGCTCGGAGAGCCGACCTACGCGGGATGCCGGCTCGGAGAGCCGGCCTACCCAGGACGTGATCCGGCCGATGCAGATCATGGATCGGTGGATGCTGAGCCGGATCGCTCGGGCGACGGGGGCGATTGAGGCGGCGGTGGACGGGTACATGTTCAAGGAAGTCGCCGACGGGCTGTACGACCTGCTGTGGCGCGATTTCTGCGACGTGTATCTGGAGGCGATCAAGCCGACGGTGGCGAGGGACGCGACGCAGCGGGCGGTGCTGCGGGCGTCGCTTGATGCGATTCTGCGGCTGCTGCACCCGGTGGTGCCGTTTGTGACGGAGGCGATCTTTGAGCAGTTGTCGATGACGCCTCGGGCGGAGATCGCGGGGCTCCGGCTGGACGAGCCGCGGAAGGGTGGGACGCTGGCGACGGCGGGGTGGCCGGTGTGCGGGGCGGGGCTTGTGGACGACGGGCTTGAGGCGCGGGTGGCGCGGGTGATGTCGCTGATCACGGTGATCCGCGATGTGCGGAGCAAGCACCAGGTGAAGCCGAGCCGGGCGATCGTGGTGCGCGTGCCGGGGGCTGTGCTGGACGATCTGCGGCGGGACGGGGCGGACGCGCTCGTGCGGACGCTTGCGAACGTCGGGAGGCTGGAGGCGGACGGCGCGGCTGCGGGCGGCGGCGGAGGTGGGGTTGAGGCGACATGGGAAGCGTGCACGATGGTGCTGAGCGATCTGTCGGACGCTGTGGATGCGTCGGCGGAGCGGGAGCGGCTGACGAAGGAGGCGGCGGACTTGGTGAAGTCGATCGGGGCGCTGGAGGGGCGGCTCGCGAACCCGGGGTATGTGGCGAAGGCGCCGCCGGCCCTGGTGCAGCAGACGCAGCAGCAGATCGCGGACGCGAAGGCGAAGCTCGCGGCGGTGCAGGATGCGCTGGGGCGGCTCGCGTGAGCGCGAGACTTTCACGCAGGATTCGGTGGGCGGCGGGGCTTGCGCTTGCGGGCGGCGCGCTGGCGGTGGCCGCGTGCGGCGGACGGGTGGTTCCGGGGAGCGGTGAGGACGCGGGCACGTCCGCGACGGCGGCGGTGCTGGGCGTTGCGGCGGATGGGGCCGGGGCGCCGCCGGCGTCGACTCGCGTGATGGGGGCGACAGGGGTGACGGGGGGGACGGGGGCGACGGCGACGCCGTCGGTGAACCCGGTGCTTTCGGTGGAGGCGTGGACGTTTGGCGGGCGGCCTGGGCGGGCGATTTCGACGCCGAGCTTTCGGGTGTACACGACGCTTGCGGACGGGGCGCTGGTGTCGCGGGTGCCGCGGTTTCTTGAGCTGGCGTTGCTGCATTACACGTCGGAGCTCGGGGAGCTGTCGAGGCCTCAGAAGGAACTTGAGACGTATGTGATGGCGTCGCGGCCTCAGTGGGCGGAGCTGACGCAGCGGATCACGGGGGACTTGTCGGAGACGTACCTGCGGATCCAGCGGGGTGGTTACGCGTTCGAGGGGCGCGGGGTGTTCTTTGACATCGGGCCGCAGGACACGCTGGCGATCGCGGCGCACGAGGGGTGGCACCAGTACACGCAGGCGACGTTTCAGTCGGGGCTTCCGGTGTGGCTTGAGGAGGGGATCGCGTGCTACATGGAGGGGTTTCGGTGGGACGCGACGGACCCGCACCGGCCGTTGTTTTTGCCGTGGGCGAACGCGGAGCGGTTTGACATGCTGCGCGGGACGGCGTCGCGCGGGCACCTGGTGGGCTTGCCGGAGCTGCTCGGGAGCCGGCCTCAGGACCTGTTGAAGCAGGCGGGGGACGGGACGCTGCGGTTTTATGCGCAGGCGTGGGCGTTGGTTCACTTTTTGAACGAGGGCGAGGGGGGGAAGCACCGGGAGTCGCTGCGGCGGCTGCTGCGCGATGCGCAGGCGGGGCAGTTGGGGCAGACGCTGCGGGCGGGGCTTGGGGCTGAGGAGGGGCGCCGCGCGATGTTTTCAAGGCGTGGGGACGGGGTGCTCCGCGTGTACTTCAACAGCAGCGCTGCGGAGATGGACGGGGCGTATCAGGCGTTCATCAAGACGGTGGTGCGGCCTGGGGGGCGGGATGATGTTGTTCTGGGGCGGTCGCCGGTGGGTGGGTGAGGGGAGCCGGTCGGCGGCGGTCGTCGCCTCGTGCTACAGGGCTTCGAGCCGCTTGGCGGTTTCGGCCTCCAGCAAGGCCTCGATGATCGGGGCCATGTCGCCGGCGAGGGTGGCGGCGGTTTTGAACTTCTGGTCGAGGCGTTGGTCGGCGAGGATGTCGTCCTGGTAGCGGTAGGTGCGGATTTTCTCGCTGCGGTCGCCGGAGCCGATCTGGCTTCGGCGGGCGGCGCCGCGTTCGGCGTCGCGCTTGGCGCGTTCGTGGTCGGCGACGCGGGCGGCGAGCAGGCGGCGGGCGCGTTCGCGGTTTTGCTGCTGGCTCTTGGTCTCCTGCATGCGGACCTCGATGCCGGTGGGGTTGTGGACGAGGTTGACGGCTGTAGCAACCTTGTTGACGTTCTGGCCGCCGGGGCCCTGCGACGTCGTGACGTGCTCGGTGACGTCCCTCGCCCAGTCGATATGCACGTCGACCTCTTCCGGTTCCGGGAGGATGGCGACGGTGGCGGTGGAGGTGTGGATGCGGCCCTGGGTTTCGGTGGCGGGGACGCGCTTGACGGAGTGGACGCCCGCCTCGAAGGCGAGTTCGGCGTAGACGCCCTCGCCGGCGATGGAGACGACGGCGTGGCGCACGCCGCCGAGGCCCGGGTCGGCCTGCATGTCGAGGGGTTCAAACTTCCAGCCCTTGGCGGCGGCGTAGCGGTCGTACATGGTGAGGAGGTCGCGGGCCCAGAGGCCGGCCTCGTCGCCCCCGGTGCCGGCGCGGACTTCCATGATGACGCTGGCGACGCGGCGGTCGTCCGACTGGACGAGGGCGGCCTTGACGGCGGCGATGATCTGCGCGGCGCGGGCCTCGAGGCCCGGGAGTTCTTCTTCGGCGAGCGCGGCGAGGTCGGCGTCGGGCGTGGGGGCGGCGAGGATGGCTCGGTGCTCGGCGATGTCGGCGAGGAGGGCGCGATACTGGGCGTAGCCGGCGACGACGGGGCGGAGGGCGGCACGCTGCACGCTGATGTCGCGGACGCGGCGATGATCGGCGAGGGTGGCGGGGTCTTCGAGTTGGCGGGCGAGCGCGGCGTCTTGCTCGGCGAGGGCGTCGAGTTTGTGGGCGAGCGCGGGGGGGAGAGCGGTGGTGGTGGACATCAGGG
>CAZCBN010000111.1:0-10680 GCA_964496975.1 uncultured Phycisphaeraceae bacterium | reverse complement strand
GGGGGGGAGTTGGGGGTCGGGCACGGGGGATTGTTGAGGGGTGGGGAGGGGAAGTGGCAGAGTGGCAGAGTGGCAAGGTGGCAGAGTGGGGGAGGTGCGTAGACGGAGGGGGGAGGGAGTAGGGACAGAAGGTCGGGAAGGGTCGGCTCGGAGAGCCGACCTACTCAGAGATCACTCGATGCGGAGGAGGTCGAGGAGTTCGGTTTGGCCGGCGGCGTAGTTGAAGGTTTTGATGGTGGCGAGGCGGGTGGTGGTGAGGTTGGCGGCGGAGAGGTCTGCGGTGGTGCCGACGGGGGCGATGAGGATGGAGGCGCGGTGCGACTGGGCCCAGGTGACGGCGTCGGCGACCTCGATGAAGTGGGCGCGGGCGCGGGTGTGCCAGAGCAGGCTCGGCTCGTGGTAGCCGGCGCTGGCGAGGACGGGGGCGTCTGGGCCGGTGAGGGGGATGTTGGCGTCGCGCAGGGCCTGCGCGACGCGGTCTGAGGTGAAGAGGGCGCGGGCGCTCGGGATGGACCAGCCGACGAGGTTGGCGGCGATGACGACCGCGGCGACGAGCGATGTGAGCTGGCCCGGGATGGGCTCGCCGGCGGTGACGTGACGCAGGGCGCGGAGCATGAGCCAGACGGCGAGGGCCGCGGGGAGGAGCGAGGTGAGCGTGACCCACCACGGCGCGCCGGCGACGAGCGCGATGAGCGGGGCGGCGGCGGCGAGCGCGATGCCCAGGCCGGTCCAGATGAGGACGCCGTAGCGGAGGAGGCCGGCGTTGTCTTCTTTGAGCGCACCGGCGGCGGCGGCGAGGAAGTGCCGCGCGGTGAGGAGGGCGATGGCGGGATAGATGGGGAGCGGGTAGTGGGGGAGCTTGGTGGCGATGAGCTCAAAGAAGAGCCAGGGGATGACGATCCAGGCGAGGAGGAAGAGGTCGGTGGGGTGGCCTGGGCGGCGGTGGAGGAGGGCTTTGATGCGGGAGAAGAGGGAAGGCTTCGTTGGGGTGGGGAGGGGCGTGGGTTGATGGGGGGTGTCCGGCTCAGGCGGCAAGCCTGTGCCACCAGGAGCGGAAGGCACGGCCTGGAAGGCCGTGGCACCGGGCAGGGAGGCGCGGGGCCAGGCGCGGGTGAGGGCTCGGCCGATGGACCAGGCGGTGAGGAGCGAGCCGGGCCAGAAGAGGAGGGGGAGGAGGACGGTGTGGTAGCCGGGGGGGCCGCCGTGGCCCTCGCTGGCGGAGGTGCTGCGCTGGGCGACTTCTTTCCAGAGGATGTCGAGCATGTGCTCGGGGCCGATGTGGAAGGCGGCGGCGAGGAACCACGGCAGGGTGAGCGCGAAGGAGAACAGCAGGCCCGTGACGAGGCGGAGCTTCAAGATCCAGCGGAAGCGCCAGAGCACGAGCATCAGCGTGAGCAGGGCGAACTGGGCGACGACCTTGGGCGTGAAGCCCTTGGTCAGGGCGGCGAGGCTGATGGCGGCCCAGAAGATGAGGGGGCTGAGCCAGGGGCCGGCGAGGTGGGACTGAAGAAAGGTGGGTGGCGTTGTTCCCGGGTCGGGCGCGACGGCGGCGGGGCGGGGGGCGTGATGTGCGCGCGGGCGGGCGCGGGTCCAGAACGCGGCGAGGGCCCAGAAGGCGATGGTGGAGAAGGCGACGAGCACCTGGTCGGCGCGGGCCTGGTGGGCGTCCCAGATGATCATGGGGCAGACGGCGAGGAAGGCGGCCCCGAGCCACGCGGCCCGAGGGTCCATCAACCGCAGGCCGGCGCGCCAGGTGGCGAGGACGGTGATGATCGCGCCGAGGACGCTCGGGAGGCGGTACATCCAGATGGCGTCGCGGGTCGGGTCGCCGGAGGTGCAGAGGGCGGTGGAGGCGGATTGCAGCCAGTAGATGAGCGGGGGCTTGTTCAGGCGGAACTCTTCGCCGAGGTAGGGGATGAGCAGGCCGCCCGAGTGGAGGGCGGGGTCTTGCTGGTCCTTGGGGAGCGCGGCGGCCTCGAACATCTGGCGGCTGGCCTGGGCGAAGCGGGCCTCGTCGCGGTCGACGACGGGGAGGGTGAAGAGGCCCGGGAGATAGACTGCAAGGGCGATGAGGACGAGGGCGAGGGCGCCGAGGGGGCCCTTGCAGAAGCGGCGGGCGCGGCGCTTGCCGGCTTGGTCTGAGAGGGCGGCGCGGGCGTCGTCGAGCGAGTCTTCGAGCCAAGCTTTGAAGGACGCCATGGTGGGTGAACCTCGGGGGGCATCGGACGGCGCGGGCGGGGTGCGGGCCGGCGCGGAGGGTATCGGGTTGAGCGCGCGCGGCGGGTCTGGCGAGGGTGCGTGGCACGAGGGCGAGCGCCGGGAGCGCGGGCTGCTGCGGCGCGGGCCGGTGGCGGGGCCGGCGGTGTTGCTGGTGCTGGCGGCGGTGGCGTGGCGGTGGGACGGGCCGGCGTCGGTGGCGCTGCGGGCGTGGTGGTCGGCGCAGGAGGCGCGGGGCGGCGATGTGGTGCGCGAGCTCGCGGCGCTGCAGCAGTTTGGGCAGCTCGCGTGGACACTGCTGGCGATGGGCGTGGTGTGGATGCTGGACCCGCTGGCGCGGCGGAAGCTGCTGGACTGGGGGGCGGGGCTCGGGCTGGCGTCGCTCGTGATGCAGGCGATCAAGATGGGCGTCGGTCGGCCGCGGCCGGTGTTTGAGGATCCGGGCGTGCTGCTGTGGCCCTTTGGGGCGTACCCGTTGCCGGGGGCGACGCCCCCGGGGGTGTACCACGCGTGGGCGTGGTGGGAGCCGATCTCGAGCGGGCTCTGGTCGATGCCGTCGAGCCACACGGGGGCGGCGGCGGTGATGGCGGCGTGGATGGGCGTGGTGTACCCGCGCGTCGGGCCGTTGATGGTGGCGCTGGCGGCGTGGGTGGGGGCGGCGCGGGTGCTGACGGGGGCGCACTACCCGAGCGACGTGCTCGTCGGCGGGGCGGTGGGGTGGGCGGGGGGGGGTTGGGCGGCGACACGGTGCTGGGGCGTGCGCGGGCTGGATCGGGTGTGGCGGGTGTGCGTGGACCGCGGGGCGAGGCCGGCGTGGGTGGGGCTGAGCGAGGGGCTTCGGGGGCGGGGGTGTCGGGCCGATGACGGGGCGGGCCGGTCGGTCGGTTGGTTGGGCGGGCCGTCGGTTGGGCGGTCGGTTGGGCGGGTGGTTGGGCGGGCGGGGGGCGGACGCGGAGAAGGCCCGGGGCTAGACTGGCGACCTGACCGCTGACTGGAGAGGTGGCCGAGCGGTTGAAGGCGCACGATTGGAATTCGTGTTGAGGGGCAACTCTCACGGGGGTTCGAATCCCCCCCTCTCCGTTTTGCTTTCTTTGGCGTGCTGGGCGGGGCGGAGCGCTCGCGGCGCGGCCGTGGGGTGATGCGGGCCCGGCGGGCTCGCGGGTCCCCGGGCGGCGGCGTGCGTGGTACGTTGCGCGGCATGCCTGCGCCGCGGCCTGGGGTGATGCGTCGGGACATGCGGCTGAGCACCGTGGACTCGGCGCTGCACTCGGCGATGGTGGGGCTCGGCGAGAGCTACCTCGTCGCGTTCGCGCTCGCGGCGGGGCTCGGCGAGGTGGCGGGCGGGCTGGTGACGCCGGTGCCGCAGTTTGCGGGCGCGGCGGCGGCGCTGCTGATGCCGCGGGTGCTGGCAGCGGTGGGGTCCATCCGCGCGGTGACGGTGCTCGCGGTGGTGCTGCAGGGCTCGTCGCTGCTGGCGTACGCGGGGGCGGCGGTGTGGGCGCAGGCGGGGCCGGGGGGGACGCTGCCGGCGTGGGTGCTGTTTGTGCTGTCGGGGCTGTATTGGACGGGGGCGTACACGTCGTCGCCCGTGTGGAACGTGTGGGCGGGGACGATGTTCCCGGGCCGGGTGCGGGCGCGGTTCTTCGGAAGGCGGAGCCGGGTGTCGCACGTCTCGACGGTGCTTGCGCTGGCCGCGGGCGGGCTGTTGCTAGGCCGCGACGGCGTGGAGGCGCAGGGGCGGGTGTGGCTCTATGCCCTTCTGTTCGGCGCGGCGGGGGCGGCGCGGCTTGCGTCGGCCTTCATCATGACGCGGCAGAGCGAGCGGGTGCCCCTGCCCGGCGGGCTCCGCGACATGCGGTTCGGCGAGGTGCTGCGAGAGTTTCGACGCGGGGCGAACGGGCGGGTGCTCGCGGCGACGCTGGTCTTCAACGCGGCGACGGCGACGCTCGTGTCGTTCCTGACGCCCTACCTGCTCGATGCGCTGCGGCTGCCGTACCGCGGGTACATGCTGCTCATCGCGGCGGCGATGGTGACGAAGGCGCTCGTCGCGCCGCTGGCGGGGGAACTGGCGGGGCGCATCGGCGCGGCCCGGGTGGTGGCGATCGGCGCGTGCGCGGTGGCGCCGCTGCCGGCGTTGTGGCTTGTCTCGCCGGGGTACGGGTGGCTCGTGGTGGTGCACGTGCTGTCGGGGGCGGCGTGGGCGTGCTACGAGCTGTCGGCGTTCGTGCTGACGTTTGAAGCGGTGGGGGACGAGCGGCGGGTGGGGCTGCTCGCGCGGTTCAACCTGCTGAACAACGCGGCGCTGGCGCTGGGCGCGGGCGCCGGGGCGATGGTGCTGCGCGCGGTCGGTGCGGACGGGCACCGCGTGCTGTTTGTGGTCGCGCTGGCGGCGGGGGTGGGGGCGCTGCCGGTGATTGCGTGGGCGCTGCGCGGGCACGGCGGCGGGCGGGGGCCGCGGGGCGGGGGCTGAGGGGCCGGAGGGCGGCACCGTGAAACAAGCTGAAACAGTCTGAGACAAACCGAGCGGTCCGGCGTCGCGGCGGCGGGTGCGGGGCCTTGGTGGTATGTTCGTGGAATGATTGGGTATCCCTCGGCGGCGTTGGCCCTAGGGCTCGTGTCGTTCTGTGCGTGAATCTGGGCGGTTCTGCAGTGAGTCGGCGAGGATCGGGCGTCGGGCCGCGGGTTTTCTCGGGCGTTGGCGAATTCTCATGAAAGCGATTGACAGCCGGTGCCGCTGCTGCAACAATCTGTTTCAAGGTGTCCGGATTCCCGCGGCAACTGAAACAGACGGCGGGTCCGCGGGTGTCGGATCGGGCGGCGAGGAGGTGATATGCGTGGGCCGGCAAGCCTTGGTCTGGGCGAGAGCGACCGGGCGGCGAGCGTGTTGGGCCGCCGTGCGTGTGGGGGCGCCTGCGGGCGGGCCCGCGGGCTGGTCTGCGGGTTGGCCCACGGGCTGGGGTGTTCGGCCGCGGCGGCGTTCACGCTCATCGAGCTGCTGGTGGTCATCGCGATCATCGCGCTGCTGATCGGGATCTTGCTGCCGGCGTTGGGGCGGGCCCGGGCCTCTGGGCAGCAGGTGGTCTGCTCGTCGAACGTGCGGCAGCTCGCGACGTTCACGTCGCTCTACGCGGACGACAACGACGCGAAGACGTGGCCCGTGGCGTACGTGCCCTCGGCGCTGCGGCCGGCGATCTCGGCCGGGGCGCTGCAGTTCGCGAACTGGGCGTATTACTACGAGTTCGCGGGGCAGCTCCAGGTGCGGGACTACGGGCTGGTCGTGGGCTTTGCGGAGAAGGTGGACGAGATCGCCGCGTGCCCGACGAACCTGCGGCAGAGCTTTGATGGTTCGCCGCTCTCGACCTCGGATCGCGCGGAGAACAACGCCCGGTTCGCGGCCGACTTCCGCGCGGAGCTCACGGAGCGCGGGGCCCAGCTCGCGTTTGACTTCACCATGCCCAGCGGCGTGGGCGGGGCGTCGCTCACGGCGCCGGTGGAGGCGGTGTACCTGACGGGCTCCGTGCCGACGGACTTTGACACGGGCGAGCGCTCGGTGGGCACGTCGGACATGACGGAGCGGCTGCGCACGGGCCGGGCGGCGCGGTTCCGGGCCCTGCCGCTGTTCGTCGAGGAGGACACGGCGAGCAACGACCTGTTCCCCGACGGGCAGTGGGACGACAACGACGAGGTGACGCAGCGGCACGCCGACGGGGGGCACATGGCCTTCCTTGATCTTTCGGTCGAGAAGTTCGTCATGCCGACGCGGTTCCCGATCGAGCTCAGCAACACGGCGAGCTCGCCCGGCCGCCGCGGGGAGCGCGGGTTTGAGGGCAGCTCGGTGTACGTGCGCGGGTCGCGGTACGTGCGGCAGACCGAGGGCGCGCGCATCGACGACCGCAACCCCAACAACGGCTTCGCCGAGCGGTTCGGCTGGGTGAACGCGCCGCGGGAGGCGCCCTGAACCATGGCGCACGCCCCGGGGTCAACGCGTTGGCGGTGGTGCTGGGCTGTCGCTTCGTGCGCCGGCGCGGCGGTCGCGGCGCCGCCGCAGAGCCTGATCCCGCCGGGCGTGGACGACCGGAGCCCGCCGCTGTCGGACGTGGCGCTGCGCGTGGTGGACGGGCGTTTGGTGGACGACGCGTCGGCGGTGGTGCGGCTCCGCGGCATCAACCTGGGGAACTGGCTGCTGCTCGAGCCCTGGATGTACGGGCAGAGCCTGCGCGACGAGGCGACGCTGCTCTCGCTCCTCTCCTCGCGGTTCGGCGCGGCGGAGGCGGACCGGCTGATCGACCTGCACCGCGACGGGTGGGTGACGCCGCGTGATCTCGCGGCGATCGCGGCGTCGGGGTTCAACGCGGTGCGTGTGCCGCTGCACCACCGCGTGCTGGAGTCGGCGCCGTTCACGCCGGACGAGGCCGGGTTCGCGCGGCTCGGGGCGTTGTTCGACGCGGCGGAGGACGCGGGGCTCTATGTGATGCTCGACATGCACGCCGCGCCGGGCGGGCAGAGCCTTGACGGCCCCTCGGGCGACGCGACGCAGAACAACCTGTGGACGGACGCGGCGTCGCAGGATCGGTTTATCTGGGTGTGGGAGCAGATCGCGCGGCGGTTCAAGAACGAGCGGCGCTTCGTCGCGTACGACCTGCTGAACGAGCCCTACGGCGACTTTTCGACCGACATCCGCACGCCGCTGCTCTCGATCATGGACCGGACGATCGAGGCGGTTCGGCGGATCGACCCGAACCGGCTCATCCTCGTTCCGGCGGCGTTGCAGGGCCTGCGGTTCTACGGCGACCCGGACGACCGCGGATGGGTGAACGTCGGGTTCACCGAGCATTTTTACCCGGGTGTCTTTGACGGCCAGCCGGCGACGCTCGGCACCCACGCGCGGTTCCTCGCGGCGGAGCTGCGGGATCGCGCGGCGTTCGCCGACGCGGCGGGTGTGCCGTTTGTGCTTGGTGAGTTCAACCCGGTGTTCGATCGGGCCGGCGCGCCCGAGACCGCGCGGGCGTGGCTCGACGCGGCGGCCGCGCTCGATGCGCACGCGTTCATCTGGGCGCACAAGGTCTACTCGCCCGGCGGCGGCGTGGGCGGGAACAACTGGTACCTGCAGACCAACGCGCAGCCCATGCCCGCGGCGAACTTTCAGAGCGCCTCGCTTGCGGCGATGGAGTCGCTCTTTACGGGCCTCGCGACGGCCCCGCTGAGCACCGACACGGCGTACCGCTCGGCGCTCACCGCGGCGCAGAGCGGCGACCTGCTGCCCGACGTGCCCCTGCCGCCGCTCGTCGCCCCCGCGGCCGACGCCTGGCCCACGTGGACGGTGCAGGACATCGGCGCGGTGCAGACGCTCGGCGGGCAGGCGACGGGCGGGCAGTCGGTGCAGAACGCCCAGCCGCTCGGCGCCGACGCGCTCGTGCTGTACGCGGGCGGGAGCGACCTGTTTGGCACGGCCGATTCGCTTCGACTCGCGGCGCGGGCGATGCCGCCGAGCTACGTGCTGTCCACGCGGCTCGACGCGTTCGAGGGCGGCCGCTTTGCGCAGGCCGGGGTGACGGTGCGCCGCACCTCGGCCGCCGATTCTCCTCACGTGTCGCTCGTCGCGTTCGGCGACGGGCGGGTGCTCGTGAAGTCGCGGTCCGCGTTCGGCGGCGGCACGCAGCAGCGCTTCCTCGCGACGGCGGGCTTCCCGATGGGCCTCGCGCTGCAGCGCTCGGGCGGCGCGTTCACGGCCTTCATCACCGACGACACCGGCGCGTGGCAGAGCTACGCGCTAAGCGAGAACCCGAGCCTCGGCTCGGCGCCGCTCGGCGGGTTCTTTGCGCTCGCCAACCGCGACGGGCCGTTGACCGTCGCGGCGTTTGACCAGCCGACGCTCGCCACGCCCTCGACGCTGGTGCCCGGGCCCGTGTTGGACGGCGCGGGCAACCGTATCGCGAACCCCTCGTTCGAATCCGCGGGCGCTGCGGCGAACGTGCCCGCGTCGTGGAGCCCGCTCGGCGGGTCGTTCACGCGCGAGGTGGGGTGGACGCCGACGCGGGACGGCTCGGCCCTCGCGGCGTACCGGCACTGGGAAGCGGGCGACGGCCCGTCGAGCATCTCGCAGACCGTGAGCGGCCTGACGCCCGGCCGGACGTACGAGTGGACGGTCTATGCGAACCGCGACGAGGTGGCCGCGGGCCGCGTGCTCGCGGTGTCGGCCGAGCTGCGCGTGGAGCTGACGACGAGCGCGGGCCAGTGGCTTGAGAGCGTGACGTACGCCGTGCCCGACATCGCGACGGGCGGCGAGTGGAGCCGCCTGCAGGTGCGGTTCGTGGCGGTGTCGCCGCAGCACCGGGTGAGGCTGGAGCTGGTCCCCGCGGCCTCGGGCACGCGGGACGGCGCGGTGAAGTTTGACACGTTCGTGCTGAGTGAGGTCGGTCCCTGAGCGGCGTCGGGTGACGCCGGACGCCCTGTTCCAAAGGAGATGGAGATGCGTGCCACGTTGTGTTCAATCGTCGCCGCGTGCGGGCTCGCCGGGCTCGCCGCCGTCGCCTCGGCGCAGAGCCCGCTGCTGAGCCGCAACCCGGGGTTCATCGACCAGGACGGCAACACGACCACGGGCGACGACTGGTTCACGTTCGGCGCCGCGTCGGCGGGCCTGAACTTCTTCGGGTACGAGAACGCCGGGCACGCCACGCTCTTCGGCGACAACGTGGGCAACTCGGGCGGCGTCTTCCAGCTCAGCATCCCCGCGGCGGCGGGCGCGACGTACGAGATGGCCGTGCACCTGAGCTTCGAGGCCAACTGGGACGCCGACACGTTCTTCGGCCTTGAGTTCTTCGCCGCGGACGACGCGACCAAGCTGGGCGAGTCGGTCGTCGCGCTCGACGAGATCACCGACGTGGGCTATCTGCGGTACGACACGTCGGGCGTCGCGCCCGCGGGCACCGCGTTCGTGCGGCCGATCGTGAGGTTCGAGAACGCGACGGGCGCCGGCCCGGGCCGGGCGTGCACGGTGGACGGCGTCTTCGTGCGCCAGGCGGACGAGGTCATCAACATCAACCCGGGCTTCGGCGACGAGGCCGGCGACGGCCGCAACGGCGACTACTGGGGCTCCTTCGGCGCCGCGGCGCTCGACCTGGACTTCTTCAACAACGGCAACCCGGGCCACGCGACCTTCTTCGCCGACATGCTCGGCAACCAGGGGGGCGTCTTCCAGCGCGGCCTGCCCGCCGAGGCCGGCGAGACGTACATCTTCGAGGTCGACATCGCCGCCGAGGCGGAGTATGACGCGACCACGCAGGTCGGCCTTGAGTTCTACGGCAGCGACGACGGCTTCCTGCTCGCCGTCGGCTCGGCCGAGGTGCCCATCGCGGCCGGCGCCGGCTACCGCCGCTACACATTCGCCGCGACGGCGCCGATGACGCCCTTCGTCGCCTACGCACGCCCGATCGTGCGTTTCAGCGACCCGCAGACCGCGGGCCCAAGCCGCGCGGCGACGATCGACAACGGCGTGGTCCGCGCCGTCGGGTGCACGCCGGTGGACCTGGCCTCGCCCGCGGGCGTGCTGAACTTCTTTGACCTGATCACGTACCTGAACCTGTTCGACGCGGGCAACGTCGTCGCGGACATCGCCGCGCCGCTCGGCACGCTCGATGCGCAGGACGTGCTCACCGCGATCGACCTGATCGACGCCGGCTGCCCCTGATCGGGTCCCGGCGCGGCGCGGGCCCCGGGGCGTTCCCGGGGCGTTGGCGACGCGGCCGATCCGCGGGGCCGGCGCGGCCCGCGGAAAGATGAGCCCATCGCGCCAACGCCCGTGACAACGGGCGGGCCTCCTGCGGACGCCGCGGCGCGACCCGCGTGAGGATCACCACGAGAAAGAGAGTGACGACATGACCACCCAGATGCACGCGTTCGCGGCGGCCCTCGCCGTGTCCGTCTCGGTTGCTTCGGCGGCCGAGCTCCTCAACGACCCCGGCTTCACCACGGGTGACGCCGCGTGGGGCCGCTTCGGCAACGTGGACTTCAACGACTTCTTCGGCGGCGACCGCCACGCCAGCCTCTTCGCCGACGGCCAGGGCAACTTCGGCGGCGTCTTCCAGCTGGGCCTGCAGGCCACGGGCGGCACCACCTACCGCTTCGCGCTCACGAACGTGCGCATCGAGCAGAACTTCAACGCCAACTTCCGCTTCGGCCTTGAGTTCTACCTCGCCGACGACTCGACCAAGGTCGGCGAGCAGTTCGCCGTCATCGACTCCGCCGCAGCCAACGACGGCCTCGTCACCGGCGACGGTCTTTCGTACAGCATCGACATCACCGCCCCGGCCGCGGCGGCCATCGTCCGCCCGATCTTCCTCTTCAGCGATTCGGCGCCCACCTCGTCGAGCCAGGCGAACGCGTTCGTCTTCGCCGCGAGCCTGACGGTGGTGCCCGCGCCCGCGGCGGCCTCGTTGGGCCTTGCCGCGGCGGGCGTGGCCGTCG
>CAZCBN010000110.1:10399-11061 GCA_964496975.1 uncultured Phycisphaeraceae bacterium | reverse complement strand
GCGCCGCGGGCCGCGCGGCGGGCGCCGCGACCGGGGCGGGCGCCGCGGACGTGGCCGCCGCGGCGGGGGCGGGGTGGCCGTTGCCGTGGTGCGGGGCGTTCATCCGCGTCTGGATGGCGAGCGCGTCGCCCCCGCGTTCGCCGCCGGCGACGCTCATCGCGCGGAAGGCCCGCGCGAGGGGCAGCACGGGCGCGGGGTTCGTGCCCGCCTTGGCCGCTCGATACAGCCGGGCCCGGAACTCGAGCTCGTCGATCAGGTCGACGCTCAGGCGGTCGACGTCGATCAGGAGCCGGTGCACCTCCACCGGGTCGACGAGCTCGTCCGGCAGGGTGTTGTTCAGTTCTTCGTAGCTCATCCAGCCGCGGCGGGACGAGACGTCGAAGAGGTCCAGCAACGCGGGATGGTGCGTGGTGGGCAAGGTGAGGACTCCGGAGGATGCCGCATTTTTAGGCCCCGCGGCGAGGGGGCGACGGAGCGGCGGCCTTGCCCCGGCCACCGGGTCCCCGTGGCAGGGCCCCCGTGGCAGGGCCCCGCGGCAGAGATTGGGCGGCAGGGCTTGGTCGGCTAGGGGCCGCCGGCCGGACGCGGGTTGCGCGGCCTCGCGGCGCCGGGGACGATCGTGGGCCGGGCGGATGGGTTGGCCGAGGGGTTCATGCCCACCG
>CAZCBN010000110.1:6436-10389 GCA_964496975.1 uncultured Phycisphaeraceae bacterium | reverse complement strand
GCGCTGCAGGGCCCGGAGTCGCTCGATCCGCGCGGCGGCGTCGCTCGGGAGGCCCGCTACACCGAGGCCGGCTTCGCCACGGGCCGGCTCGCCGCGGTCGGGGTCGTCGCCGGAGCGGGCGGGGCCGTCGTCGCGCAGCAGCGCCTCGGCCTCGAGCCGGCGCCGGCAATCGTGCCAGTGCGCCTCGACGGCCTCGGGCTCTTCGCCGCACGTCGCCGTGAGTTTGCGCAGCATGGCGAGGGCGAGTGCGCGGGCGTCGTCGTCCCCTTCCAGCAGGTCGAGCGTGTCGCGGATGCCCGGGGCGTGGTGCGAGGCCGCGGCCACGCGGCGCAGCGTGCCGTCGGGGAAGCGGCTGTCCCACGTCTCGCTCGCGCCCGGTTCGCGTGCCAGGCTCGGCACGTGCAGCAGGCAGGCCAGCATCTCGGCGCGAAGCCGGCCGCCGGCGGTCAGGCCCGCGAGGTGCTCCGCGGCGGACCGCGTGCCGCCGGCGGTGGCGTCGTCCGGCGCGGCATCTCCGGCGGGCGCACGCCGCGCGGCGCTCCGGCCGGACTTCAGCGACGCGAAGAGGTCGCCCGCCGGGACGGCCGAGGCCCGCGCCAGGCGGTCCATCACGAGCCGCGTGTCCGCCGGCGGAAGGTCGGCGAGCCCGAGCGCCACGAGCCGGTCAAGCTCCTCGCCCACCGCGCGCCCCCGCGCGGCGGGGCCCAGCGGCGCGAGCTTGCTCCGCAGGCGGCGTCCCCAAAAATCCAGCAGGTGCTCGGCCCGGTCAAAGACGCCCCGTAGCACCTCGGCCCCGCCGTCGCGCTTCAGCAGTTCGTCGGGGTCCTTCGCGTCGGTCGCGCCGGCGAGCGTCGCGACCTTCACATCGACGCGGGCGCGGAAGAGCGCCTCGACGGCCCGCTCGGCCGCTTTCTGCCCGGCCTCGTCGCCGTCAAAGAGCAGCACGATCTCGTCGCAGCGGCCGGCGAGCTTGCGGGCGTGCTCGGCGGTGAAGGCCGTGCCGAGCGTGGCGACGGCGTTGTCGATGCCGGCCTGATGGCAGGCGATGACGTCGGTGTACCCCTCGACGATGACGGCGCGGCGCTGCCGCTGGATGCTGCGGCCGGCGTGGTGAATGCCGAAGAGGGCGGTGGACTTTTTGAACGCCGGCGTGTCGGGGCTGTTGAGGTACTTGGGGTCGTCGGCGTCGTTGATGCGTCGGGCGCCGAAGGCGATGGGCTCGCCCGTCTCGCCGATGATGGGGAAGATGACGCGGTTGCGCAGCGCGTCGTACAGGCCCCCGGCCCCGCCCCTGGAACCAGCGTCGCGGCGCTTCAGCAGGCCGGCGGCGGCGAGGGCGTCGGTCGGCCAGCCCTTGGCCTCGCACATTTTCAGCAGGCCGTCCCAGAGTTCGGGCGCGGCGCCGAGTTGAAAGTGGTCGACCATCTTTGGCGAGATGCCGCGGCGGGCGATGAGGGCGCGGGCGGCCTCGCCCGACGGGTGCTTCTCAAGGATGGTGCGGAAGAACGTGAGCGCGAGCTTGTTCGCCGCGACCACGTCGGCCCGGGAGAGCGGCGCCGCGGCGACCTCGGCGCGGTCGTCGCCCGCGGCGTGCGAGCGGCGGGGCGGCTCCCACGTGGGCAGCTCCACGCCCGCGCGGTCGGCGAGGTGCTGCAACGCCTCGGGGAAGGACATGCCGTGGTATTTCTGGACGAAGGTGAGGACGTCGCCGCCGGTCTGGCAGACGAAACAGTGGAAGATCTGTTTGGACGGCACGACCGCCATCGAGGGGTTGCGGTCGTCGTGGAAGGGGCAGAGGCCGACGAGCTCGCGGCCCTTGGCCTTCAGGTTGATGACCTCGCCGATGACCCGCGCGATGTCCGTGGCCTCCAGAACGCGCCGCTTGGCGTCGTCGCGGGCCACATCCCGGAGAGGGTCCCGGTGTGGGTCGCGGTGTGGGTCTCGGGCGAAGGCCATGCCGGAGACTAGCAGCAGCCCCGGCCGGGGTGGCGGGCAGGGAAAAACGGCCGGCCGGCGTGGGGCCGACCGGACGGCGGGCGCCGCGTCGCCGGGCGACGGGCGAGGGTTCAGCGGCACGGGGACTCGAGGGCGGCGAGGAAGTCAAAGAGGTCGAAGATGTCGGCGTCCACGGCGTCGGCGTTGAAGTCAATGCCCGCGTCCAGCGCCGCGAGGAAGTCGAGGATGTCGAACTCGTCGGCGTTGCGGCCGTCGCCGTTGAAGTCGGCGATGCACCCCGGGGCGGGCTGCGTGAGGGCCGCGTCCGGGTAGAGGTCGGAGGGCTGCCGAAGGACGAACTGGCGTTCGCCACTGAGCTGCTCGGCAAGGAACGCGCGGAGGTACGCGGTCGCGATCGTCCGGAAGCGGGAGAGGTCGATGGAGCCGCCGTCGAGCAGGCCGATGAGCGCGAAGTCGGAGAAGCTATGGTGCGTCGCCCCGGCGATGACGATGCCGGCGCCGCCGGCGGAGGGAAGGCCCGTCACCGCGGCGTGGGAGGCGATGATGAACGCTCGCTCCGCGGCCCACTCCTCGGCGGTGATGCCGAGCGCGGCGAGTTCCTCGGGCGAGAGCGTCTCCGGCGGGAGAGACACGAAGTCTGTGCCCTCGGCCTGGAGCAGCATCACCGGCCGGTCGGGCGGCGTAAAGACGGCGGGGCCGAAGATGGACCCATCCATGTTGACGGCGCAGTCGACGCGAGCGTCCGCAAGGGCCGCGTTGACCGACGCGGAGCCGCCGAAGGAGTGACCGACGGCGGCGACGCGCGAGGTGTCGATGTGCGTGTAGAAGAGGCTCGCAGGGTCGGCGTCGAGCTGCTCGATGATGTTCAGCGTGAAGAGAAGATCCTCGGCGCAGGTCACGTTGGCCGCGTTGTCCTGCTCGCGGCCGGTGCTGGCGACGGGGCTCGCGGGGGCGTCGGGCAGGTCGATGTTGACGCCCGAGATGTAGGTGTGGTTCACGCCGGCGACGAAGTAGCCGTGGCTTGCGAGGTCTTCGGCGATCGATGTGTACTCCTCGGGCAGCGAGCCAAGGCCCGGCGAGAGGAGGACCACCGGCGCGGGCGACGCCGCCGCGGCAAAGGGCAGGCCGCCGCGGGCGGAGGGGCTGAGCGCCTGCAGCACGACCAGCGCGTCTTCGACGGAGATGCTCGGGTCGCTCGCCGCGGCGAACTCGGCGAGGCGCTGGTCGTCGGAGGTCAGCGTGAGGGGCACGCCCGGGTTGCCCGGCGTGCCGCCGTCGGCCGGGTACCAGAAGCGGACGGAGATGCGCCTGGTGTCGGCGGCGTCGGTCGTGAAGGCCTCGGGCCGCGCGGTGTCGTTCAAAACCACCGTCTCGCGGCCCACGGCGTGGCGGCCCGTCGGCGTCGGCAGGAGCGACTGCGCGGCGCACACTCCGGGCAGGGCCGCCGTTGCGATCATGCCGACACGGGCGATGGCATCGGCGTGCACAGACTTCACGGACACAGGCTCGGCCTTCACGTGGGCACGTGGCTTGAGCAACATGATGATTCAGCTCCGGGGCCGGGCTCGACGCCGGCCGGTGATGCAGCCGTGCCCGGGCTGA
This sequence comes from uncultured Phycisphaeraceae bacterium, assembly GCA_964496975.1. Lineage (GTDB taxonomy): Bacteria > Planctomycetota > Phycisphaerae > Phycisphaerales > UBA1924 > CAZCBN01. The sequence continues at coordinate 6,831 of CAZCBN010000110.1, read as the reverse complement.
ACGCACAGCCTCCGAGCATCGACGTCAAGACGGTAGAAGTGGGTTCTGTCAGCACCCTGTCACGAAGATGACATCGGTGTCATGGAGCGCATCGGCACGCGGATCGTCGCCTGGGTGCCCACGCCGGGTTGGCTCGTGAGGATGAGGTCCCCGCCGTGGACGCGGGCGATTTTCTTCACGATCGCGAGGCCCAGCCCCGTGCCCCCGGCGGCCGCGGCGCCGGGCGCGCGGTAGAAGCGTTCGGTGAGCCGGTCGATGGACGCGGGGTCGATCCCGGCGCCGGTGTCGCGCACAGAGAGAACGAGCGCGTCGGACTCGCGCGTGGCTTCGATCGCCACCTCGCCCCCCGGCGGCGTGTGCGCCACGGCGTTGGCGACGAGATTGCTGACCGCCCG
>CAZCBN010000110.1:0-6426 GCA_964496975.1 uncultured Phycisphaeraceae bacterium | reverse complement strand
CCGCCCGCTGGAAGAGCGCGCGGTCGAGTGACCACGCGAGCCCGTCCTCGGCGTGCGTCCGCAGGGTGACACCGGCCTCGGCGGCGGAGGCATGGAAAAACTCCGCCACGCGGCGCACCTCATCGCCCACGTTCAGGCTCGCCCGCTCAAGGACAAGCCCCGGGTCATCGAGCCGCGCGAGCAGCAGCAGGCGGTCGATCAGCCGCGCCATCGCGTCGACACCCTCAACGATGTCGGCGAGCGTGGCGGTGCGTTCGTCCTCCGTGCGGGCCGGGGCGAGCGCAAACTCCGCGTCGCCCCGGATGCGGTGCAGGCAGGTGCGCAGCTCGTGCGCGACGTCGCCCGCGAAGGCGTCGAGCCGGGCGAACGCGTCGCCGACGCGCGTCGAGACCTCGTTGAAGCTCGCCGCGAGCGGGGCCAGTTCGGCGGGGACATCCGCCGTGCGCAGGTGCTGCGCGGGCGAGGCGACCGAGAGCGTGCGCATGCGGGCCGCCAGAGCGCGGACCGGTTGCAAGCCCACCGCGGCGATCGCGTAGCCCGCGGCGAGGCACACGAGCAGCAGCGGCAGGGCGACGAGCAGGGCGGCCTGGTAAACCTGCATCTCAAACTCGCGGTCGCTGCTGCGGTCCACCGCGAACTGGTACACCCAGCCCTCGCGCTCCCGCGTCGCGAGGCTGAACCGCGTGCCCGAGGCCGTCACCACGTCGCGCTCGCCGCCCGCGGGAGGGCAGATGTCGACGGGGAAGTCGCGGTCCATCGCGGGGCTGACGAAGACGACGGTGCCCTCGGGGCTGATCATCCGGAACGGCTCTTCGTACCCCGCCTGCTCGACGACGCGAAAGAACAGGTCGTGCGACCGGTGGATCACATCGCTCGTCTGGTCCATCGCCGTGACAAACGTGTTCTGCGCATCGGCGATGAGAAACGCCCGCAGCACCGCCACGAACACGCCCGTCAGCACGACGATCATGGCCGCGTACAAGAGGTTCAGCCGGGCGGTGAGCGTGAGCGGCCTACGACCGGTCTTCGAGGACATACCCGGCTCCGCGGACGGTGTGGATGAGCTTGTTGGCGAACGGGGCGTCGACGGTCTCGCGGAGCCGGCGGATCTGGACGTCGACCACGTTGCTCTCGTAGTCAAAGTCGGCCTCCCACACCCGGTCGACGATCGCCGCCCGCGACAGGACATGCCCCGGCCGTCGAGCCAGCGCGGCGAGCAACGCGAACTCCTTGGGCCGCAGGTCGAGCACACGCCCGCCACGCCTCGCCCTTCGTGCGGACAGATCAACCTCCAGGTCGGCGACGCGGACGATGTCGTCCGTCCGGTCGCCGCGGCGCAGCACGGCCCGGAGCCGCGCGAGCAGCTCCGCGAACGCGAAGGGCTTCACGAGGTAGTCGTCCGCGCCGAGGTTGAGCCCCTTCACGCGGTCGTCCACCGCGTCCCGCGCCGTCACGCAGAGCACGGGCGTGCGGTCCCCCCGGCCGCGGAGGCGGTCGAGGAGCGACCAGCCGTCCTGGCCCGGCAGGCCGATGTCGAGCAGCACGGCGTCGTAGGGCCGGCTGCCCACAAGCACCAGTCCGTCCCGCGCCGAGCCCGCGACGTCGACGGTGTAGCCGCTCTCGCGCAGGCCCTGCGAGAGCCGGGCGGCCAGCCGTTCGTCGTCCTCGATCACGAGCAGTCTCATGGGTGGCACCATGCGTCGACCGGGCGGCACCAAGGCACTCGGGCGGCGCGACGGCCGCGTGGCCCTGCCGAGCCGCCCCGGGAGTATCGGCGTTCCGACGCCGCCGTGCGTGCGTGTGGCACCCACCGCGCGGCCGCCGCGCGTCGGCCGACGCGGCGTGCCCGGCTTCCCGGACCTTGCGTGGCCCATTGCCCATGGCCCGTCGCTAGCCGCCCATCGCCCGCCGCCGCGTCACCTCGGGTCATCCAGCGGGAACGCGGGCCGGGCCAGCGGGCGCAGGACCAGCGCGAGCAGCGCCCGTTCCGAGTCATCGCCCGCGATGCGGTTGGCCTTCAGCACGCCGCAGCCGGTGCAGCGGTGGATGACGGCCCACTCCCCCCCGGGCGAGCCGGGGTCGCCGTCGCCCCGCACCTCGACGCCGATGGGGGCCATCGGGGCGCGGCACATGCTGGCCCGGTCGCCGGGGGACTCGTCCACGTGGCGGCTGAAGAGGCAGTGCGGGCAGTGGTTCCGGTGTTTGGTGCCCCAGGCGTTGGCCGGGACGTGCTGCTTGCAGTGGATGCACGTGAAATCGAGCGACTCGTGCCGCCGGGTGTGATGATGCTTGGACATGGGGATGACGCGCCGCGTCGGTCCCGGTCGCGACCGGGCCGATGGGAGAGATGCAAACAGAGGTGTGGCCTGTGGTCGGGGCTTCGCCGTCAGCGCGCAGGCACAGCGCCGGGGCTCCGATGGAGCGAGCGAAGCGGGGCGACAAGGCTTAGGCAGTGGCCGTCATCAGTCGGTAGTGTACCCGCGGCCTCCGCGCACCCCAAGGGCTTTCTTGCCGTGATCCGCACGCAGATCATTTTTTCGGGCCGGGTTCAGGGCGTGGGCTTCCGCGCCACCGCGCGCGACACCGCCGCCCCGCACCCCGTCACCGGGTGGGTGCGGAACGAGCCCGACGGCACCGTCTGCCTGCAGGCCCAGGGCGACCCAGAGGCCGTGGACGCGTTCCTGCGCGACCTCGACCGCCGCGTCGGGCGGCTTGTGACGGGGCGCGACGCCCAGTCCATCCCTGTCGCGGCCGGCGAAACCGGTTTTCAGATCCGCCGCTAGGGCGGGCGTTCGGGGGTTCGTCGGGAAGGGGTGTCATGCTGGTGCTGCTCGACATCGACATGACCCTGCTCACCACGGGCGGCGCCGGGGCCGCGGCGCTGCGCGAGGCCGGGGCCGAGCTTTTTGGGCCCGCGTTCACGACCGAGGGCGTGCGGTTCGGCGGGGGGATTGACCCGCTGCTGATCCGGGCCGTGCTGGCGCGAAACGGGATCGCCGACACGCCCAAGCACCGGCAGATGCTGCGCGACCGGTACACCGACCTGCTGCCGGCGAGGCTCGCGGGCTGCGCGCGCCCGATGCCGGGTGCTCCGGAAGTGGTGTCGCTGCTGCGCGCGCGGGCGGGCGTCACGGTCGGCGTGCTGACGGGGAACTTTGAGGCGACGGGCCGGGCCAAGCTCGCGGCGGCCGGGTTTGACGAGGGGGCGTTCGCCGTGTACGTGTGGGGGGATGATTCGCCGCACGAGCCGCCCTCGCGCGATCACCTGCCGGCGGTGGCGCTGGAGCGGTGGTCGACGCTGGTGGGCGGGGCGGCGCGGGCCGACCGGGCGGTGGTGGTGGGGGACACGGAGCACGACGTGGCGTGCGCGCGCGCGGCCGGGTGCTGGAGCCTGGGCGTCGCCAGCGGCAGCGTGAGCCGCCGGGCGCTGCTCGAGGCGGGGGCCGACCACGCGGTGGACAGCTTGCGCGACAGCGCGGGGGTGGTGCAATGGCTGGTGCAGCGGGCGATGGCGCATCCGGTGTAATGGCGGCGGCGGGTGCGAACGGGGCGGCGGGCCTCACCGCGGCGACCAAGGCGCCCCGGCGGGCCGAGGGGCCGGTGGCCAGGGCGGGCCGCGTCGACCTGATCGACGTGCTGCGGGGCTTTGCGCTCCTGGGCATCTTTGTGCCCAACATCTTGTTCTTCGCGCGGCCGATGGACTCGGCCACGTGGGAGGTTGATCTGGCCGACACCGCCGTCAACCGCTGGAGTATGAACGTTCACGATTGGTTCTTCCTCGGCAAGATGATGTTCCTGTTCGCCACGCTCTTCGGCGCCGGCGCGTTGCTGTTCGGCAAGAAGTACGAGAGCGGAGGGCACGCGGCCGGCGCGGCGCGGTGGTACACCCGGTGTGCGTGGCTGCTCGTCTTTGGGGTGATGCACGGCATCCTGCTGTGGTTCGGCGACATCCTCGTGACGTATGCCGTCTGTGGCATGGGCCTCATCTGGTGGCTTCGGCGGTTGCCGGCCTGGGCGTTGCTCGCGATCGGCGTGCCGGTGTACCTCGTCGGCAGCGGGGTGTTCTCGGCGATGGGGTTGTTGATGGAAGCCTTCGCCCAGTCGCCCGAGGGCGGCGAAGCGGGGTTCGGCAGCCTCACGCTCGAAGATCAAGTCCGCGCGTACACGGGGTCGTATCTGGATGCGCTCGCGGCGCGCGCGCCCATGACGATGTTCAGCTGGATCTTCATCCCGCTCGCGGTGGGCTGGTGGGGCACGGGGCTCATGCTCATCGGCATGGCGCTGGCGAAGCTCGGGGTGTACACCGAGCGGCTCAGCGTGCGGGGGTACGCCGTGCTGCTGGTGTTTGCGGCGGCGGCGGGCGCCGGGGGCACGGGCCTGCTGTGGTCGTCCACGCGCGGGGCGATCATGGCCGCCGAGGCCGCCGCGGCCGCGGGCGTCGCGGTGCCGCCGGTGTCGCCCGCGGCGTACACGCTCTGGTCGGCGTGGGCGCAGGCGGCGGGCGCGGGGGTGTCCCTCGCCTACGCCGCGGGGCTTGCGCTGCTCCTGAAGATGGGCGTGGCGCGGTGGCTCACCGGGACGCTGGCGGCGGTGGGGCGGATGGCCTTCACCAACTACATCTCCCAGACCCTGCTCGCGTCGGCGATTTTTTATGGCTACGGGCTCGGGTACTTCGGCAAGCTGGAGTACCCGGCGCTGTGGGGCGTGGTGGCGCTGGTGTGGGCGTGGAACATCGCCTTCAGCCTGCTGTGGCAGCGGTACTTCGTGATCGGGCCGCTGGAGTGGGCGTGGCGCTCGCTGACCTATTGGCACCGGCAGCCGATGCGGCGGCGGGCGGTCGCGGACGGCGCCGCGGGCGGGGCCGCGGCGGCGTGACGGGCCTGCGGCGATCGGGGACGCCTGGAGGTGCCCCGCGGGCGCGGGGGCGGCCGTGTGTGAGACGGGGCGTGGGACTGGGCGTGCGACGGGGCGTGAGACGGGGTGGGCGGGGGCCCGTACACTGGCCCGCATGACGGCCAGTTACCGCGCGTTGTGCACCGATTTTTATGTGAACCACAAGCTCTCGGTGAAGCTCGACCTGCCGCGCGGGCGGGAGACGATGCTGGATTTGTTCGAGCGCGTTCGGCGGGAGTTCCCGTCGATGAGCAACTTCCGACGCTACAAGGAAGAGCTCGCCCTTGAGACGCCCCCGGGCGAGGGCGGGCACCGCTGGCTCGCGATCCGCTCGAGCAACCTGCGCTCGGGCGTCGTGAACCCCGAGACCTTTGACGAGGCGTACGGGCTGCACCGGCTGGTGCTGGAGGTGGCGCCGTACTTTTTGAGCATCAGCCCCCTGGACATCGAGTACCTGGAGGTTCTGTACGGCTTTGACCTCTCGGCCGGGGGCAACCAGGACGCGCTGGTGGCGCAGGCGCTGCTTGATGGCTCGCCCCTGGCGGCGCTGACGGACGTGTCGGACGGCGTGATGATCGACTTCCAGCCCCTGCTCGGCCTGCTGCTGCGGAGCCGGGCGGACGCGGCCGTCGCGGAGTCGGAGATCATGCCGGAGACGGAGGTGAGCTTTGAGGTGAAGACGCGGTCGTCGCCCGGCGCCCGGGGCGAGCCGGAGGCGCGGGGGGAGCCGATCAGCGTGTACGTCACGCTGCGTCGGCACGAGCCGGTGGGGGACCTGAAGGCGCTGCCGGACGTGTTCAACCAGTTGACAGGGCGGGCGCAGCGTCTGATTGAGGACAAGGTGCTGGGCTCGCTGCTGGGGCCGATCCGCGAGGCCATCGCGCTGGGCGATGCGTAAGGACGGTGGGGGGCCGGGGGGGGCAGCCGGGTGTGGGCCGGGCGCACCCAAGGGCCCCGGGGAGGAGGCGCGGTGATCGGCGTGATGCTCAGTATCGCGGGCGTGACGGTGGCGCAGGCGGCGCGCGCCGGGAACGCGCGGGCGACGCAGGCGGCGCTTGTGTGGACCGGCGTGCTGCTGGTCGCGGTGCTGGTCGGGGCGGTGGTTGTGTTCTTTGTGCGCCGGCAGATGGTGGGGGGCGACCCGTCGGACGGGGCGATGGCGGGCGGCGGACTGCTGGACGAGCTGCGGCAGATGCACCGGCGGGGGGAGATCGGGGACGACGAGTTTGAGCGCGCGCGGTCGGCGATGTTGGCGCGGGCAACGGGCAAGCCCGTGGCGGGCCCCGGCGCGGCGGGCCGGACGGCGGCGGCGGTGCGCAGCCCGGGTGGCGACGGCGCGGGCGCCGAGACGCGGGTGGCGCCGCCGGGCTTTGACCTGACGGGCTCACCGCTGCCGCCGCGGACGGGCGAGGGGGCGTGAGGCGGGTTTGTGCCGTCTGGGGGGGTGGCGCGGGGGTGCACCCATTTGCGGTGAGTCTGCGGCGGCGGGTGAGCAGCGTGTCGACGTCGCTGCGCGAGATCCCGAGCCCGCGG
>CAZCBN010000109.1:0-11185 GCA_964496975.1 uncultured Phycisphaeraceae bacterium | reverse complement strand
GGACGCCGCGGTCGCCGGCGTGGCCGACCAGGTCGCCGACTACATCGCCCGCGTCATCGCCGATGACCGGCTCGACACCTATCCCACCGTGGGCCTTGAGGCCGCGAACGGCTTGCCCACGACCGTGTGGCGGCGCGAGGCGATCGACCTGCCCGTGACCGATTTCACCATCCGCAGCACCGGCACCGGCAACGCGGCGCCGCCCGAGCAGGAGCGCTTCAACCCCCGCGGCAACCACACCGTCGCGAACGAGGCCTTCGGCGGCAGCCCCGAGCAGGACATCCGTATCGCGAGCGACCCCTTCCTCGCCTCGTCCGAGCCCGAGTTCGCCGGCTACTCGCTCCAGGAACGCCGCTTCAGCCAGCCCACCGGCGGCACCTACCGCCCCGAGCTGTTCTTCCTCGATCACCGCGACTGGCGGCATATCTCCAACCTCGCGCCCGACGGCCGGTTCGTCAACCTCTTCAACCTGCGGAACAACTTCGACGCCGCCCCCGGCTTCGGTCTCGATGCCGACGGCAACGGCCGCACGAGCCACGACCTCACCGTCCTCACCATCGGCACGGGCAACCGCGTGCAGGCCACGCTCGACCTGCCCTATTCAACCCTCACCGCCGACAACCCCGAAGCCCGCCGCACGCCGGCCTTCTTCGACACCAACCAGCGGTTCATGGCCTTCCCGATCGGCCCGGGTCAGGACTTCACGATCCGCGAGCGCCGCGGCGGCATCGCCACCTGGGCGAGCCCCGATTTCCCCGACTACTCCTACGCCGACGCCGACGGCGACGGCTTCGCCGACAGCCGCTGGGCCGAGCTCGTCGACGCCGCCGACCCCAACAACCCGGACTTCATCCTGCCCGTGCGCGACTGGCGGTTCTTCTACGCGGCCCGCGTGGTGGACCTGTCGTCGCTCGTGAACGTCAACACCGCGACCGACCAGCTCATCGCCCCGACGCTCGAAGCCCCGCCCGGCATCACGCCCGCCGACGTGGACCTCCGCCGCATCCTGACCATGGAGTTCGCGGCCGACACGTACCAGCAGCCCAACGACCCGCTCCAGCCGCTCTCGCCGGTGGACATCCGCCTGCCCGAAACGGGCGAGCCCACGCCCGCCGACTACACCGGCTGGCAGCTCCAGCGGGCGAACGACATGTCGTTCACCTCGGGCAACTTCAACGGCATCTACGCCGGTCGCTTCGGCTACACCGCGTTGCGGCACGCCATCCAGGGCTTCGGCACCGGTGGTGAGCCCTGGCAGCAGCTCGCCTTTGCGACCCCGGACACCGGGTCGGCGAGCATGTTCCAGTTCGACGCCTCCCCCTTCAGCCGGGCCTACCCCGGCACCTTCCCGAATGCGGCCCCGCTCTACGCCCCGGGCAACGCCACGTTCTCCTCCGCCGCCGACGAGGCCAGCCTGCGGGCCAGGTACTACGCCGCCGTCGGCCGCCTCGACCCCACCAACCCCACCTCCCGCAAGCGTGCAACGACAAACACCAGCGACGCCGAGTTCATCTTCGGCGACAGCCTCTTCGGCACCGAAGACCTGGTCGAGCTGCTCACCTTCCGCGGCCTGAACGACTCCGGGAGCCTGTCGCGGCTCGAGGTCGCCGTCTCCGGTCGGTACGACTCCGGCGCAGTGGCCGACGCCGCCAGCAGCTCCCTGCGGCTCTCCCCCTTCTTCACCAACCGCCCGACCGACCTCGATCGAAACTTCCACGACTCGGTCAACAACACCAACATCGCCACCCGCGTCCCCGACGGCATCCCCGACACGCAGGCGATGGCGATGCTCGCCCTCTCCCCGCGCGCAAGGCTCACCACCATCAGCGGCGCCGCGCCGATCGCCAACCGCGAGATCGAAACTACCCAGAACGGCCAGAACTCAACAAACGTCGATCCCGAGGACGTCGTGCTCAACGGCACGGCGGCATCGGGGCTCTCCGCCGCAGACAACCTGCGGCCCACGCTCGACGACGTGCGCGGAAGCGCGACGGCCGCCTTCAGCGCCTACGCCGACGCACTGCTGGGCGAGGTGCCCCGTGCAGTGGCCGCGTGGGACACCGCGAATGCCAACTTCCCCGTGTTCGAAACGCTGGCCTACGGCTCCCGCGGGGCCGAGCTCGCCCTGCGGCTCGCCGGGCATCTCGCGGTGAACCTGGTCGACGCGGTCGACGGCAACACAGACCCGACCATCGCCACACTGCTCGTGGACAACGACTTCCGCGCCACGCTGCCCGACAAGACCAATCAGACCGCCAACGTGACCAGCGTCTCCGGGGCAGCCTTCGGCTGGTGGGAGGCGGGCGGCGCACTGGATCTCGGCCCCGCCACCGCGGCCGCCGCTGCGAACGCGCGCACGGGGCTGCCGAACGCGCTTCCGACCACGCTCGACAACCGCCAGGCCGTCAACGTCTACGGCATCGAGCCGCAGCCAATCCTCGCGGAGGTTGGGTCGGTGATGGTGTACATGGACGCGCCGAACGCGTCCGGCGGCGACCAGGAGTTTCGTGAGTTGCCCGACGGCCGCATCCTCACCGGTCCGGTCACGATCGACGGCTCCACGACATCCGCGAACGCCGACCTGCTGTACCAGGCGATCTTCTTCCAAATCCACAACCCCTTTGACGTTGCCATCACGCTGCCGGCCCGCGTCAATGCCACGGGCGGCGTGATCGACGCCGACTACTCGGTCGAGTTCGGTGGGCGGTTCTATCCCCTGGCCGCGGCATTCACGTCCGAGACCGGCATGCTGGCCTCAACCTCCGGCCCCGGCATCGCGGCGCAAGCTCAGTACTCCGCGGGAGTGACCCTGGGGCCTGGGCAGTCGGTAACGTTCTGGGCCACGGCACACCGCGATCTCGATGCCCTGAGCGATCGCTGGGCGCAGTCGGCCACGCGATACTCGGCGGGGCTGCCGCAGTTCACGCAGACCGACGAGAACGGCGACGTCCAACTCGTGCCCTTCTCGGTCGAGCGTTGGATCATGGGCCAGACCAACGAGGGCGTGCGGCCTGCGAACCGCAGCAACAGCTTCCCCTCGCGCCGCGTCTTCCCCGTCAATCCCGAGTCCGGCGCTGTGAACCCGGCGCCGTTCCTCGACCTGCTGTCCGTCGATTCGTCCGCTCGCCCGACCGGTGCAACGATCCGCGAGGCCCGGCTCTGGCGCAAGTCCGTGCTGCCCGAGGTGCAGGCCGGCGTCGTGACCGAGCCCCGATACCTCTTCGCGCTGTCGCCCGACGAGGCGCCCAATGTCGGCCCGGCCCTGTGGTGGCAGAACGATCAACTCGTGGATCGCCTCGCCCAGCCCGCCGACAAGACGCCCGATTGGAACGCGGAGGCGCTCGATGTTCGCCTCGGCGGCGGCAACAACAGCCTGCGCCTCACCGAAGCGGGCATGGAAGACGCGAGCCAGCTCGTCGCGATCGACAACACCGGCTTCACGGTCGTGCGGTGGGCAAGCCTCCGGCGGCCGGATCACCCGACCAGCGGCGGCTTCGGTTCGCCCGGCGAAGGCGAACTGCCCGCATGGCTCGTCGAGGTTCGCGGCGGTGGACTCGGCTCGGCGAACATCGTGGCGCCCGACAACGGCACCCAGCCCCGCGCAGCCGCCCTGAGCGGCGCGACCTTCAGCGACGGCGATTTCTACGCGAACCGCAGGCCCTTCCGCTTCTTCCCGACCAACGCGATGGGCGCTCCGACCAGCGGTGTGATCAGCCACGTCATCCCGACGCTCCGCGAGAGCAACCCGGGGATGAAGTTCTCCGTCACAGACTCGCGTGACCCGAGCCGCCTTCCCGCGAGCCTCCGCGACACGCCCTCCGACGCCCTCGGCAATGACCTCGCCGGCGCCGCCCTCCGCACCAAGTTCAACCCGGATGTCCCATCCAGCCGCCTGCTCCGTCCCGCAGACCTGCTGGCCATGGTGCCCATCGGCTCCGTCCACGCGCCGCTGCAGAACCCCGCGTGGCGGGGCGGCACGGTCGCGCTCGGCACCGGTCACCCGCTGGATCCCGATGAGTGGATCACGCTGCCGGAGGCCATCGCGCTCGCGTTGGGGGTGGACCAAACCACGCCCAACCTCGCGACCGAGCCCAACAAGGAGCTCTACACCCGTCTGCTCGACACCGCCAACGGCACGCCCGCCCGCCGCCTGCTGCCGGGCCTGCGTCTCGATCCCTTTGCCGCCGCGCCGTTCGTGAACGCAAACGCCACGGCCGAGGTCGCACCCACCATCCGGACATTCGATCCGGTGCAGGGTGACTTCCTCGTCGGCCCCGGCCTCTCGCCGGCCATGCGGCTGCTCTCCAACATCGACGCGCTCGGCGACTACCTCGAATCGCAAGGCATCGCCAACGCCGCGAGCGACCTCCGCCTGACGAACCCCTACACGGGCAAGATCAACATCAACACCGCAAGCCTGAACGTCCTCCGCTCCCTCCCCGGCCTGACCCCCTCGCTCCGCGGCCGCCTGACGCCGGGCAGCATCGCCCGCGCCGAGTACTGGCCCGCGCTCATCGGCACCGCCGCCGGCGCCTCCGGCGGGAGCAACGCCCTGGGCCTGCCCGACCTCGGGCTCGACTTCTCCATGCCCGCACCGATCACCACGACCGGCACGCAGTTCGAAGAACGCCCCGACATCGCGCCGCTGCTGCACGCCTACCGCGACCGCCGCACGCCCGACTTCCGACGCTGGTCCTTCGGCCTCGCGGGCCCAAACAGCGGCTTCGCCTCCACCGGTGACATCACGGCGATGCCGACCGAAGCGTTCACGCTCGATCGCCTCGCCGGCTTCGGCCCCGACGGCCGCGCGATCCTGGCTCCGGACGGCGTTCGCGGCCCCGCGACCCAGGCCAGCGCCTTCATCGACGCCGTCGCCGACGCGATCGATACCAACTTCTTCGGCGACCTCGGCCGCACAAAGACCAACGGCATCCAGGCAATTCGTTCCGCTCCCGGCTTCGCCGGCGTGGGCGAGGTCCTCGGCGCCCGCATCGCCGACACCGAGCCGCTGCTCCCCGGCCAGACCGCCGCCGCCGCGGGCAACTGGAACACCGACGTGCTCGACCTCGTCGGGCACAACAGCATCGACGCGCTGGGCCGCGACAACGAGCGACTCCTCGCGGCCACCTCGCCGGGCGGCGACCCGAACCAGGCGCACTCGCTCGACACGCTGCTCGTCGGCGCGGCGAACAACCAGCCCGACATGCTGGTCGACGACGCCGACGAGCGGCTCGCCGCCGTCAACGCGCTGCTCAACACGATCGACGTGCGGAGCGACTACTTCGCCGCATGGTTCGTCATCCGCGGCTACCGCCCGGCCGACGTCGAAAACCTCGACCAGAGCGAGCCCATGGTGCCCGGCTACCAACGCCGCTACCTGATGATCCTCGACCGGTCCAACGTCGTCCGCGAGGGCGACCGCCCCCGGATCGTCGCCTACCGCGAGGTGCCGCTCTAAAGCGACGGGCGGCCGACATTCCGAGTCCCGGCACGGTCGAAGCGCCGCCGCGGCCGCGGGCCAAGCCCGCGGCCCGCGCTGCGTCGCCCGCGGCCCTCGCCGCGTACCATCCGTCGCCCAGGGTGTAGCTCAGCTTGGTAGAGCGTGTGGTTTGGGTCCACAAGGCCGGAGGTTCGAATCCTCTCACCCTGATTCACGGTGCCCCGCGCGAACCCAACCCGCGCACACGCCGCTCAGCCTCAGCCCCACGCTCCATCTCGGCCCCGCGTGACGCCGTCGCCAAGGCCTCTTCCGTCGCCGCGCGCTCCTCCGCCGAGCCCGCGGACTGCCGCGAGATCCCGCGGACCTCCATCGCGTTCAAGCACGCGAACCGGCCCTCCAGCAACGCGACGTCCACAAACACCTGCCCAAACGCATCGGGCCGCACGCCCGTCACCACAGCCACGCCCCGGTCGTTCCCGTCGAAGTCACCATCGCCCCCGATGTTCCGCCCCGTCGTCCGCAGCGTCGCGCTCCCGCTCGTGGCCCCGCGCACGTGGTACGCCGTCACGCCGCGCTCACCCGCGTGCGCCCGCGACCCAAAGAAGCGAAACTCATACACCACGCCCGGATCAAGATGCTCAAGCATCAGCCCGCCCGGCGCGTCGTCGTCGCCCCCGCCGCGACGGTCGTCCCCGCCGCAGAGAAAGCCATCGCGCGTCGCCGTCCCCACAGCCAACGCGCCGAGGTCCGACGCCCGCGGCTCCTCAGGCCCCATCGCCGTTTCACCGCTCACCACAAACCCGCCGGTGATCACAAGCCGCACACCCGTCGCCTCGCCCCGCGTGTTGACGATCGCGGCCAGGTGCTCCCCCGCGTTCACGGCATCCCCCTCCGCCGCGGCGTGCCAGTTGTTCCAGTGGTTCCCGCGCGTGTCGGGGCCGGCCGTCTCGCCGCCGTGCGCACCGCCGCTCGGGCCAAGGTCAAACAGCACCGCATCACCCGGCCCCGGCGCCCGTGTCGTGTCGCCCAGCGTCTTGTCCGGCGTCACCACCGCCCGCAGCGCCGGCCGAACAATCCGCGCCCACTCGTCATACCCCGCCCGCGTGAGGTGCAGCGAGTCCACATACATCGCGAGAAACGCCGCCGCCCCGTGCGGCCGAAGCGACTCAAACCGCGCCGGCAAATCCACGTAGTGCGTGCGCGGGTTGCCCTCCGCCTCGGCCCGCACCATCGCGTTCAGCGCGTTCCTCGCCTCGGTCGTCCGCTGGTTCGCGGGCGTGGGCGTCACGCCGAGAAACAGAATCTCAACCCCGGGCTGCGCCGCGTGCACCGCGGCAACAAACGCCCGATACTTGTCGAACACGCCCGCCGCCGACTCCCCCGCCGAAAGGTCGTTCGTCCCCGCCCACAGCACCACCGCCGCGGGCGAGTGCGCCAGCACCAGCTCGTTCACATACGCCGTCACATGGTCGAGCCGGCACCCGCCAAACCCGCGCTGGATCACGCGATACTCGGCGAAGTCCTCCGCGAGGCGCTCCCACCGTCGAATGCTGGAGCTCCCGATGAACACCACGCCGCCCGGCGTCGAGGGCGACAGCGCGGCCTGCGCCGTCCACCGCGCCACCTCGTCCGCGTAGGGTGCGCCGACGGCCGCCGAGCCCGCAGCCAAACACGCCGCGGCCGAGCAGACCACCGCGACCGAGCAGACCACCGCCGCCGCGTCCAGCCCTCTCACACATTCCCAGTGTCGCATGCCGCGAGGCCCCCCGCGTCGGCGCAGCATCCCGACGCGGCACACACCGCCGCGCCCGCGCCGTCACGCAGAGCATCGCACCGCGGCGCCCGCCACGCAACCCGCGACAGCGGAGCGCGAGCCAGACAAGCCCCCATCACGCAAACCGATCCACCACCACCACCTCGCTCAGCGGCAACTGCCCCGGCCGCGGCCATGAGTCCTTGACCTTCTTCCCCACCGCCACCATCGGCCCGATCACATGGTCCGCCGGCACGCGGATCAGCTTCGCCACCGCGTCAAAGTCGTACCCGATCATCGGGCACGAGTCGTACCCCATCCCCCGCGCCGCGACCATGATCGTCTGCATCGCCATGCCGATCGACCGCATCGCCTCGTCGCGCTGAAGCTGCTCGCGCCCCTCGTGGAACGGGCCCATCCAGCCCACCAAAAGGTCGGCCACGTCCTTCGGCGCGTTCTTCCAGTACCGCTCCGGCCGCTTCTGCCACGCCTTCACGTCCGCCGTCATCACGATCAGCAGGCTCGCGTCGGTGATCTGCGCCTGGTTGTGCCCCAGCTCTCGGATCTTCGCCCGAAGCCCCGCGTCCTTCACCACGACAAACCGCCAGTGCTGAATGTTGAAGCTCGTCGGCGCAAGGATCGCCGTCTCCAGCAGACGCCGCTCCTCCGCCTCGCTCAAGCGGTGGGAGGGGTCGAAGTGCTTCACCGAACGCCGGGTCGAAATCGCCTCGAACACGTCCATCGCATCGTCCCCTCAGTCTGCCAAACCCCGATTGAACCAAACCCCGAGTGAACCAGACCCCGATCAGGCCCGCCCCGCGTCTCCCCGCTCCGGCAATCGCCAGAGCCTTCATGCACGACATCCGGAATGTACCACCCGCCTTCACGCCCGGCGCCCGCGTTCGCCGGGCATCCGCACGCGGCTGCTCGAACACCCAGGCCCGCTGGCCCGCCGCCACAGCCCCCCATAGCCTCCCCGAGTATGCCAACCCACGGAGGCTCGCCGCAAACCACGCCCGCCGCGCGGATATTCCCGGCCTACCTCCTCGTCGCGAGCCTTGCCCTCATCGCCTGCGCCGCCTGGCCCGACGCCCAGGGACTCCGAAACGTCCAAGAAGGCCTCCGCGCCCTCGTCTCCCAAGAGATGCGCGACGCCGGCGACTTCCTCGTCCCCAGGCTTCACGGCGACGCCTACCTCGCCAAGCCCCCCCTCGTCTACTGGCTCACCAACGCACTCTGGACCATCACCGGCGCATCCTCCCCGGTCATCCCGCTCAGGCTCGTCAGCGGCCTCGCCGGCGCCGCCACCATCACGCTCACCTTCGCCCTCTTCCGCGCCCTCCCCCTCGCCGCGCGAACACGCCCCCGGGCTCTCTCCGCTCAAACGCCCGACGCCCCCCACGCCGCGCCCGTCTCACTCGCCGACGCGCCGTACTTCGCCGCCCTCTGCCTCACACCCCTCTCACTCCTCGTGTACCAGGCCCGCTCGGGCGAGATCGACGTGCTCACCGCGCCCGCCACCGTGCTGGGCCTCTGGGCCGCCGCCCGAGCCGTCACGCGCCACGCCGCCCGACGCATCCTGTATCAACTCACCCTCGTCGCGGCCTTCGCGTGGCTCACGCTCGCCAAGGGCCCGCCCGGCGGCCTCGTGCTCCTCGCCACCCTCCTCGCCTGGCCCCTCATCGACGCCGCCCGCCGCACGCCCCGCCCCCCATCCGGCCGCGCCTCCAGCCGCGTCGCACCCGCGCACCCGCACGCCCCGCTCCTCCGCCGCCCGCCCGTCATCGCCGCCGCCGCCTCGGCCGTCACCATCGCCGCGCTCTTCTTCATCCTGCGCCGCAGCGACGCCCGCCCGCCCGACGCCCGCGACCTCGCCGGCATCGCCCTCGCCGCAACGCTCGCCGCCGCGCTCGCCGCCTGCATCGCCCGCACCCTCTCGCACCGCTGCCGCCGCACGCTCTTCGTCGCACGTCTCCGCGCCGTCCGGCCCCTTCTCGCCGCCGCGATCGGCACCCTGCCCTTCGTCGCGTGGTCCGTGCTCGCCGGCCGCGCCGCCCGCGACGTCACCCCCTCCGGCATCGGCGGCCTCGGCAACAGCACCGACATCGCCCAGGTCGCCGCCAAGCAAGCCGCCGAAAACCTCGTCATCTTCGTCCCCTCCGCCCCCGCCGAGTACGCCGAGGCCGCCCTCTACGCCGCCGGCCCCGGCAGCATCGCCGCCCTCGCCGCCCTCATCTGGTTCATCAAGGACCGACCCCGCCTGAGCCACACCGCCCTCATCCCCCTCGCGTGGACGCTCGCACCCATCCTCGTCTTCGGCCTCGCCGGCCGCGGCACCGCCCGATACATCACCGCCGCCTGGCCCGGCGTCGCCCTCCTCGGCGGCCTCTGGATCGCCGCCCTCCGCGCCGATCACCCCCGCACCGGCCGCCTCGTCACCTCGGGCCTCACCGCGCTCGCCGTCATCGCCACCGCCGCCCTCGCCTGGGCCCTCTCGCCGAGCGACCCCGCGGGCCTCGTCCGCGCCGCCAACCTCCGCTCCTGCCGACCCATGCTCCGCGCCATCGCCAAGAGCCACCCCGACGCCGCCGTCGCAACCCTCGACATGTGGGACCCCTGCGTCGACGTCCACGCCGCCGAGGCAAACCTCCGCATGCTGGGCCACCACACCTCCGGCGCCGGCCGCGGCGGCACCCTCCCCGCCAAACAACTCGCCGCCTCCGCCCACGCCTCCCCGCTCATCGTCCTCATCTCAACCAACGCCGACCCATCCACCAACACCACCGCCGACTCGCCCCTCGACCGTCTCTCCCGCGCGCTCAACCTCCCACCCACCGCCCTCACCCCGCTCGACACCCCCGAGTGGTCCGTCCGCGACGGCGACGAGCGCGTCATCGCGGTCCGCATCGCCGCGCCGTAACCTCCCCCAAGCATGCCCCGCCACCCGTCGCAAAGCCCCGACGCGTTCATCTGCATCCGCTGCGGCTACGACCTCGCGGGCCTCTCCCTCTCCCACGCCTGCCCCGAGTGCAACACCCCCCTCGCCAGCAGCATCACCGCCCACCGCCCCGGCACCCCCTGGCAGCGCGACCAGACCTTCCCCGCCTTCCTCGCAACGTCCTACCAAACCATCCGCCACCCCACGCGCACGCTCGACGACATGCGCCTCGACCGAAAGCTCGCGAGGGACCTCCGCGACATCTACATCAACTTCGCCACCGCCATCATCGCCCTCGCCGCCGCCACGCTCATGTTCGCCCACGACACCCGCGCCTCCCTCCTGCCGCGAACAACCAACGCCATGGTCACCTTCCTCGCCGCCGCCCTCGCCATCTACATGCTCCTCTCCATCGCCACCTTCATCGAGTACGCCGGCCTCCTCTTCCTCAGCCGCCGCGCCGGCACACGCCTCCTCCCCGACACCGCCGCCAGCATCATCGCCCACGGCTGCGTCGGCTGGCTCCTCGCCGCCGTCATCGTCGCCCCATCCCTCGCCGTCATGGCCTTCGCCTTCCCGCTCCGCGTCGTCAGCGTCTACTCAATCCCCATCCTCGTCGCCATCACCGGCCTCTTCGCCGGCTTCATGACCTTCGAACTCTTCGCCTACCGAGGCCTCCGCCGCCTCCGCTACGCCAACCACCCCAAAGCCCTCCCGCCCGAACCCCCCGCCCCCTAACGCCCCGCCCACGTACCACGCCCAGGTACCACGGCTTGGTGCCACGACCGGTCACCACGCCCGGGTGCCACGGCTTGGCCCCGCCAAGCCGTGCTCCCCCCCTCCCCCGCGGCTACGCCGCGCACTCTGCCACTCTGCCACTCTGCCACTCTGCCACTCTGCCACTCTGCCACTCTGCCACTCCGCCACTTCCCCTCCCCCGCGTCCCGCGGGTGCCACGGCTTGGCCCCGCCAAGCCGTGCTCCCCCTCTCCCCCGCGGCCCCCGCCGCGCCCTCTTCTCTCCCCCTCCTCTCCCCCCTCCCTACCCTCCCAAAC
>CAZCBN010000108.1:1544-11331 GCA_964496975.1 uncultured Phycisphaeraceae bacterium | reverse complement strand
GCGCTGCGGGACGTGGGGGCGACGCGGGCGCTGTCGGGCCTGGACGTGTCGGCGGCGGAGATCGAACTGTTCGGCACGGTGGTCGACGCGGGGTCGATCACGCTGACGGCGGCGACGACGCGCGTGCGCGGCGGCGGGGCGGGTGATGTCGTGTCGCTCGTGGCGGACGGCGCGGGGGGCGACGTGGTCGTGCGCGGCGGGCCGCTGCGGCTGGACGCCGGCGTAGGCCTGCGGATCAACGCGGCGGACGCGGTGGACCTCGTTTCGGTGCGCGGGCCGGCGGCCGGCGGACTCGGCGGCGCGTTGGAGGTCCTCGCGGGGCGTGATGTCCTGCTGCGCGACGCGTCGTCCGTCCGCGGGGCCCAGGGCGTCTCGATCCGCGGGGCGAGCGTGAGCGTCGCGTCGATCGACGCGCGGGGGAACCTGACGCTGCGGGCCGACGACGCGGCGGGCCCGGGCCTCACGCTGCGCGGCGCGAGCTACTCGACCGACGGCGTGGTCCGCTTCATCGGCCCCGCGACGGCCACGGGGCTCGCCGGGGCGACGCGCATCGCGGGCGACTCGGGCGTTGTTTTCGACGGCGAGCTGACGCTCGGCACGGACGTGACCGTCGCGTCGGCCGACGGCGCGGCGGCGTTCAACGGCGAGGTGACGGGCTTTGCGCGCACGCTCGCCGTGGATGCGGCCGCGGCCCGGTTCGCCGGCGGGCTCGTGGACGTCGGCCGGCTTGACGTGCAGGCCGCGAGGATTGATCTCGCCGGCGGGCCGCAGACGCTGCGCACCCGTCTCGGGGGCGAGGCGCTCGTCCTCGGCGGCGACGTGATGCTGAACGGGAACGCGCTCGATCTCTTCTCGCTCGGCGCGGGCGGGAGCCTCTCCACGCGGGGCGTGCGCGGCGTCGGCACGGAGCGGGTCCGGCTCTTTGCGAACGGCACGGCGAGCGTCGCGGGCCTCGTCGAGGCGGCGCGGTTGGAACTGACGGCCGACGGGTTTGACGACGGGGCCGGCGCCTTCGCCCTCGACGTGAACGACGCGGTCTTCGCCCCCTTCACCGCGGCCCGGGGCATCTCCATCGGCGACCGCGTGGCGGGGACGCTGCACGTGTCGCAGCGGGCGCTCGACGGCATCGTCGGCGGCGCCGGGCGGACGGTGACGTTTGTCACGCAGGCGGGCGGGCCCGTGTTCGCGTCCAACGCGGTGATCCCGGTGGCGGCGGTTCTTGATTCATCGGGCCTGATCAGCGTCGGCACCGGCGACGTGCGCGTGGAGGGCGACGCGACGCTGCGAGGGGCCGCGGTGCGCCTCGCGGGCGAGTTCGACGCGGCCGGGGACGTGCGGGTGGACGGGCCGGTCGATGTCGCCGGCGCGGCGTCGGTCCTCGCCGACGGGGACCTGTCCATCCTCGGGCCCATCGAGGGCGCGGCGGCGGGCGCGGGATCGCTGACGCTCGACGCGGGGCGCGGGGGCGTGCTGGCCTTTGGGCCCGTCGGGCAGACGCGGGCGCTCGGCGCATTCAGCGCCACGGCGGACCGCGTGCTCGTGCAGCAGAACGTCACGACAACCGGCGACCAGCGGTACGCCGGCCGGCTCTCCTTCACGCTGGACGGCGCGTCGCTCGTCAGCACCGCGGGCGATGTCGCCGCGAGCGGGCCCACGACGCTGCTGGACGGCGACGTGACAACGTTCGGCGACCAGTCGTACGACGCCAACTCGTGGACGCTCGCGGGCTCACGCCGGCTGGAGAGCGGTGGGGGCCTCACGCTGCGGACGCGGCGGGCCGTTGTGCGGGGCGAGGCGATCGCCGCCGGCGACGCGACGCTCGAGGCCGATGTCTTCTCGCTGCTGTCGACCGGCGTGATCGAGTCGGACGCGTTCTCGCTCGTCGGCGGCGAGGCGGTGCTGGCGGGGGCGGTGCGGTCGACGGGCGACCAGGTGTTTGACGTCGCCGGTCTGCGCGTCGCGGCGTCGGGCCTTGTGTCGTCGGGCGGCGCGATCGATGTTTCGGCCGATGGCGTCGTTGTGGAAGGGGCCGTGCTGTCGACGGGCACGCAGCGCTACACCGCGGTCTCCATCGCCTGGGCCGAGGGGGCGCGGGTGGAGGGCGGGGCGCTCGTCGCGCAGGCCGACGGCGCGATCTCCGTGTCGACGGGCGTGCGGACCGCGGGCTCGCAGTCGTACACCGCGCAGTCGTTCGCGCTGGCGGCCGACCTTCAGGCGGGCGGCGACGTGTCGATCGAGGCCGCGGGTGCCGCGTCGCTCGTGGGCCGCGTGGACGCGGCGGGCGATGTGCTGGTTGATGCGGCGACGCTGGAGGCCTCGGGCGAGTTCGCCGCGGGCGAGCGGCTCGTGTGGTCGGCCGACGGCACGACGCTGCGGGGCGATGTGTCGGTGCGTGTGGGGCCGGGCGCGGGCGAGGTGCGGCTGCTCGGGCCGATCGCGGCCGCCGCGGACTCGGGGCCGGCGGGCGTGACGCTCCGCATTGATGGCAACGGGCAGACGGTCGTGGAGCTCGGCTCCATCGGCGGCGTCGCCGGCGCGGCGGCGCTGCGCGACGTGCTCGTCTCGGCCGGCGAGACCACGCTCGGCGGCGACGCCTTCGTCACCGGCGGCTTCCGCATCGAGGGCGACACACGCCTCGCCCGGTCGCTCGAGGTGCGCGGCGACCGCGTGGACTTCCTGGGCCGCGTCGACTCGGCGCCGGGCCTGGCGGCCTCGCTCCGCACGGCGGGCGCCTCGGCCGTGGTGTTCGGCGCCGACATCGGCTCGCGCGATGCGCTCGGCCGCTTCGAGCACGCCGGGCCCGCCGCCCTCACGCTCGGCGGCGACCTGCTGACCACCGCGGGCGTGCGCGTGCAGGGCGACCTCGTCGTCGCGGGGGACGTGCGCATCCGAAGCACCGGCGCGGCGACGGCCGCCGACGGCATCGTCATCACCGGCTTCGTCGACGGCGACGGCCAGCCCGGCCGCACGCTCACGCTGCTGGTCGACGGCTCGCGCGGCGGCCTCGTCGCGGGCCAGCCCGACGGCGACCTGCCGATCATCAACATCGGCGGCGGCGTGGGCGTGACCGCCCCGCTCGCGGCGCTGCGGCTGAACTTCGACGACACGCCCGGCGAGGCGCGCGACGGTCGCGAGGGCGTGCCCGTTGCCGCGACCGTGGTGCTGGGCGACGCCGCGGCCTTCGCTGCGGGGGGCTCCGGCGAGGCCGATCCGTTTGTGCTGCGGGCCGGTGAGTTCACCATGGGCGCGCGCGAGAAGCTGCTCGTCCTCGGCGCGCTCGACGGGCAGATCAGCGCGGCGTTCGGCGGCTCGGGCGCGGCCCGCGTGGGCGACATCACCACGCTGGGCGATCTTGTACTGAATGCCGCCGGCGTCACCATCGCCTCGCGCGAGGCGGGGGATGTCTTCGACCCCACCACCAATCAGGTCGTGCAGGACAACGGCACGGACTTCGTCTCGGGCGGCGTGATCACGATGGGGCCGATCGTGAACGTCGAGGCGTTGTCGGCCGACGCGGGCCAGCCCGAGTTCGGCCTGCCCACGGGCGACGCGAACGTCGCGGGCGGCTCGGGCTTTGTGGTGAAGGCGTTCGACGCGTCGCTGCCGGACCTGGTGCGTTTCGCCGACGGCGGGCTTGTCACGCTGCTCGATCTCCGCGCCGACGGCCCGAGCAACACCAACGTCTCCGAGGCCATCGCCGGGGCCATCCCGCGCGAGGACGGCGGCAACCGCATCGAGTCGCGGGCCTCGCTCGACCCGGCGGCGATCGAGGCGCTCCGCGAGCTGGGCATCGACGCCCGCTTCGGCGCCGAGGCCGTCGCGGGCGGCACGCCCCCGGCCGTCGCGGCGGCGTCCACGTTCGTGGACCTCGCCGCGCCGGGCGCGAGCCAGAGCCCCGTGACGGTCGAGCGGCTTGAGGTGGACCGGGTGAACGCGGTGCTCGAGGTGTACCGCGGCGTGTTCCTGGCGCAAGCGGTCGGGCCGGACGGCGCGCCGCTGCTGGACGAGTCGGGCGTGCCGCGGGTGGTGAACCGTCGCGGGGAGATCCGGGAAGCGTTTTCACTGGCCTCGCAGGACTACTTCGAGGCGAACCCCGGCGCGGACGAGATTGACCCCGAAGCCTTCCTGGCGTTCATCGCCGCGCGGGCGGCCGAGGGGGGCGAGGCGGCGCCGCTGAGCCTTGCCGTGATGGTCGCCCAGCCAGCGGAGAGCGCGGCCGACGCGGGCGTCGAACCCGCCGAAAATGCCGAGGAAACAGCCCAAGACGCCGGCGCCGAAGCCGGGCGTGGGCCGGCGATGACGGCCGAGCGGGTGGACCGGCTCGTCGCGGACCTCACGGGCCTGCGCGAGCTTCTGGGGCGCATCCGCGCGTTGGGCTTGTCGGACGCGGAGTACGCCGTGGTGCGGAGCCGGGTGGTGGACTTCATCGAGTCGCCCGACGTGACGCGGTCGGAGGCGCTGGGCCTGCTGGACGGGCCGACGGTGAGCCTTTCGGTCATGCGGTGACGCGGCCAGCCAAGGGGGGCCGGCCGTGGCCGCGGCGGGTCGCGGGGTGGTTCCGCCGGGCTGCACCGGGGTTTTTTGCACGCCGCGGGCGGTCGCGCGGCCGCGTTGCGGTCGCGGGGCCGGTACCCTGCACGCGAGCGGCCGACGTCGGGGCGATCTCTCGCGGGTGCGGGGGTGCCGTCGGGGGCCGCGGTTGCCACGCGGGGACGGCCCGAGGGCGTCGCCGCGTGACGTGAGGAGCCGAATCGATGAGCCTGTCCCACGCCCGCGAGGCCGCGTCCGCCGCCGCCACGTCGTGGATGTCCGCCGCGAACAGCAACGGGCACGCCGCCCGGCACAACGGGCAGGGGCACGCCAAGCAAGAGCGGATGGAGCAGATCTACGGCAGCGACGTGTTCAGCCTGCGGGCGATGCGCGAGCGGCTGCCGAAGGACACGTTCCGCGCGCTCATGCGGGTGATCAACGAGGGCGAGAAGCTCGACCACGCCGTGGCCGACGTGGTCGCCGGCGCCATGAAGGACTGGGCCCTGGAAAAGGGCGCGACGCACTACACCCACTGGTTCCAGCCCCTCACCGGCAGCACCGCCGAGAAGCACGACAGCCTGCTGATGCCCGGCTCCGACGGGGCCGCCATCACGCAGTTCAGCGGGGGCGAGCTGGTGCAGGGCGAGCCCGACGCGTCGAGCTTCCCCTCGGGCGGTCTGCGGGCCACCTTCGAGGCCCGGGGCTACACCGCGTGGGACCCCTCCTCCCCCGCGTTCATCGTCCGCGGGCCGAACTTCGCGACGCTCTGCATCCCCACCGCGTTCGTGAGCTGGAACGGCGAGGCGCTCGACAAAAAGACGCCCCTGCTCCGCTCCATCGACGCGCTGAGCGAGCAGGCGATGCGCATCCTCCGCGTCTTCGGCACCGACGCCGGCGTCCGCCGCGTCATGACGACGCTCGGGCCCGAGCAGGAGTATTTCCTCGTCGACCGTGCGCTCTACTACGCCCGGCCCGACCTCGTCACCTGCGACCGCACCCTCTTCGGCGCCAAGCCCCCCAAGGGCCAGCAGCTCGAGGACCACTACTTCGGCAGCATCCCCCCCCGCGTGAACGCCTTCATGGCCGACGTGGAGATGGAGCTCTACCGCCTGGGCGTCCCCGTGAAGACCCGGCACAACGAGGTCGCGCCGGGGCAGTACGAGATCGCCCCCATCTTCGAGCTCACCAACGTCGCCTGCGACCACCAGATGCTGACGATGGAGGCGATCAAGCGCGTCGCCCCCAAGTACGGCCTGCAGGCCATCCTGCACGAGAAGCCCTTCGCCGGGGTGAACGGCTCGGGCAAGCACAACAACTGGTCCATGTCGACCGACACCGGCGTCAACCTGCTGGACCCGCGCGACGAGACGCACACCAACCTCCAGTTCCTCACGTTCCTGTGCGCCGTCATCCGCGCGGTGGACCTGCACGCCGACCTGCTGCGGGCCTGCATCGCCAGCGCCAACAACGACCACCGCCTCGGCGCCAACGAGGCCCCGCCCGCCATCATCAGCATCTTCCTGGGCGACATGCTCACCGACATCATCGAGCAGATCGAGGCCGGCTCCGCCAAGCGCACGCTGAAGAAAAAGGACCTCGACCTCGGCGCCCGCTCGCTGCCGCAGATCCCGCGCCACGCGGGGGACCGCAACCGCACCAGCCCCTTCGCCTTCACGGGCAACAAGTTTGAGTTCCGCGCCGTCGGCTCCACCGCGTCCGTCTCGTGGCCCAACACGGTGCTGAACACCGTCGTCGCGGAAAGCCTCGACTACGTCGCCACGCACCTCGAGAAGGCCGTCGCCGGCAAGGGCGGCCCCGACAAGCTGGAAGCCGCCTGCCGCGCCCTGCTCCAGCAGATCATCTCCGACCACAAGCGCGTCGTCTTCAACGGCGACGGCTACTCCAAGGAGTGGCACGCCGAGGCCGAGCGCCGCGGCCTGCCCCACCTGCGCGACTCGGTCGAGGCCCTGCCCCTCATCGGCAGCAAGAAGGCCAAGGACCTCTTCAAGAAGTACAAGGTGCTCTCCAACACCGAGGTCGAGAGCCGCGCCCACATCTTCATCGAGAAGTACAACAAGCAGATCCAGATCGAGAGCGAGCAGATGGTGCTCATCGCCCGGCAGATGATCCTGCCTGCGGTGCTCAAGCACCAGACCCTCGTCGCCGAGGCCGTCGCCGCCGTGGAGGGCGCCGGGCTCGACGCCTCCTCGCAGCGCCAGGCGCTCGAGTCGTTCGTCGACCTGGTCGACCGCTTCCGTGTGAAGCTCGACGAGCTTGACCACGCCGACAACCACAGCGACGACAACGCCCTCCGGCACGCCAAGTACCTCCGCGACACCGTCCGCCCCCTGATGGCCGAGCTGCGGGCGCTGAGCGACGAGCTCGAGCTCCACGTCGCCGCCGATCTCTGGCCGCTGCCCGGGTACCGCGAGCTGCTCTTCATGCGGTAACGCCGAGGGGCCCCATTCGCCGCAATCGACGGGCACGCGCCCGGGCGTCCACGCGACGCCCGGACGCGTGCCCTTTTTCATGGCCCGCCGCCTTGCGGCATCCCGTACCCCGGGGCCCCAGCGGACCGGTCGGTCTCGGCGTCCGCCACCTCTTTTCTGGGTTGGCCCAGCAATGCCCCCCGCGCCTGCTAGACTCCGGTTCGGGGTAGCTGGCGGGGAGCCCACACCCCGGACGGGAAGTGAACGCCGATGGACCCCTTGCACCGGGGGACGGATGGCGTGTTTGTTCGCGTCCCCGGCGGATCGCCGGTGGCGGCGCCATGCGCCGAAGACCGATCCACTGACCACCCCGAGTCCCCCGCCCCGCTCAGCGTGTGGATCGCCCTCGTCGACGGCCTGCCCGGCGGCGCGGCCCTGCTTGATGACGCCGGCGTCATCCTCGCCGCGAACGAGCCGCTCGCCTGGAAGACCGGCCTCGCCCCCGCCGCCCTGGTCGGTCGCCGCGTTACGGACGTCCTGCAGAGCGACGACGCCACGCTCATCGAGGCCCTCGCCCGCGACGCGGACACCCCCGCCGTCGCCGTCGTGGCCGTGCCCCCGGGGCCCGGGGGCTTCGCCGACGGCCGCGATCCCGCCACGCCCTACGAGGTGTCGCTCGGCGCGCGCACGCGGCTGCCGGGCAAGGGGTGGGGCCGGCTGCTGCTGTGCCGCGACCCGTCGCTGTCGAGGCAGGCCGAGCAGCGGCTCCGCGACAGCGAGCAGCGGCTGAGCGCCCACCTGCAGCGCACGCCCTTGGCCGCCATTGAGTGGACGGTCGACCGCCGAGTCGTCCGCTGGAACCCCGCGGCCGAGCGGGTCTTCGGCTACCGCCGCGAGGAGGTGGACAACCGCGACCCCTTCCCGCTGCTGGTGGCCGACGAGTCGCGCGAGCACGTCGACCGCATCTGGGCCGCGCTCGTCGCCGACGCGGGGGGCGAGAGCTCGATCAACACCAACCGGACCAAGGACGGCCGGACCATCCTGTGCCAGTGGTACAACACCGCCCTCCGCGACGGGGACGGCCGGGTCATCGGCGTCGCCTCCCTCGCCATGGACATCACCGACCGCGAGCTGGCCGAGCGCGAGCTGCGCGTGAGCCAGAAGCGGCTGGCGACGCTTGTCCAGAAGCTGCCGGTCCTGGTCTGGGCGATGGACGATTCCCTCCGCCCCGTGCTGTGGAACGAGCACGCGGAGAGGATCACCGGCTACGCCGCCCGGGACATCATGAACGACGACCGCTGGCTCACCAAGCTTGTCCCCATGGGCGAGGAGCGGCGCAGGCTGCGCCTCGCCTGGCGCCGCCTGGGCGGCGGCGACTACGACGACTGGGAGGTGGAGGTCGCGTGCGCCGACGGCGTGCACAAACGCATCGCCTGGTCCAACATCGCCGCCCGCTGCCCCATCCCCGGCTGGCGGGCCTGGGGTGTCGGCGTTGACGTCACCGAGCGACGCCGCGCCGAGCGCGCCCTCTCCGAGTCCGAGCGCCGCTTCCGCGACGTCTTTGAAAACACCGGCCTCGCCGGCGTCGTCATCGACCAGGAGGGCCGCGTCGCCCACGTCAACGACGCCCTCCTCCACCTCACCGGCTGGGAGCGGCAGGACGTCATCGGCCGCGGCTGGACCGATCGCTTCGTCCCCGTCGAGCGCCGCGTCCACGTCCGCGACGAGCTGCGCCGCGCCTTCGCCGGCCTCCCGCTCGAGCCCCGCGCCGAGGCCGAGGTGCTCACCCGCTCGGGCCAGCGCCGCGTCATCGCGTGGACCCGCTCCGCCCTGCGCGACCGCGGCGGCGGCGTGGTCGCCGTCACGGGCCTGGGCATCGACGTCACCGAGCGGCGACACGCCGAGCACGCCGAGGCCGCGCAGCGCCGCGAGCTCGAACGCATCGTCCGCGAGCGCACCGCCCAGCTCGAGGAGAGCCACCGCCAGCTCGCCGCCGCCCGACGTCTCGCCGCGCTGGGCGAGATCTCCGCCGGCATCGGCCACGACATCGGCAACATCCTCCTGCCCATGCGCTGCCACCTCGACTCGCTCGGCCGCGCCATCCTCGCCAGCGGCACCGCCGAGGACGCCCGCGCCTCAGACTTCAAGGGCATCCGCGCCGGCCTTGAGTTTCTCGATCAGCTCGGCGGGGGCCTCCGAGGCCTCTCGGCCCAGCAGGCCCCGCAGCCCTGCGTCGAGGCCGTCTCCCTCGCCGACTGGTGGGCCGAGTGCGAGGCCCTGCTCGCCCGCACCGTCGCCGACCGCGCGGCCCTGTCCGCCGAGTTCCCCGCCGACCTGCCGCGCGTCTGCCTCCCCAGCCACCTGCTGCTGCAGGCCGTGCTGAACGTCGTCGTCAACGCCGCCGAGGCCATCGTCGCCGCGCGCCGGCCCGGCGGACGCATCACCCTCAGCGCCCGTCCCGCGGGCGAGAGCGTGCGCGTCTGCGTGGAGGACAACGGCATCGGCATGACGCCCGACGTCGCCGAGCGGGCCCTCGAGCCCTTCTTCACCACCAAGCGCCGCGCCCTGTCCACCGGCATGGGCCTCGCCCTCGTCAACGGCGCGCTCACCCAGGTCGGCGGCTCGGTCGAGATCGACTCCACGCCGGGCGTCGGCACCGCCGTCACACTCGTCATGCCCGCCCGGCCCGTGCCGCCGCCCGCCGCCCACGCCCCGGCGGCCGCCGCGCCCACGCACGCGCCGCGGGCCGCGATCACCCTCCGGCACCCCCGCTCGGCCGCGCTGCACCGCGCCGTGCTGTCCACCGTGGGCTGTCCCGTGGAGCAGAT
>CAZCBN010000108.1:0-1534 GCA_964496975.1 uncultured Phycisphaeraceae bacterium | reverse complement strand
AGCAGATGCCCGCCGACGCCGCGCCGCCCCCGGGCGCCACGCTGTGGGTCGTCGACGCCGACATCGGCCGCGACGCCCTCCTCGCGTTTCTCGATCAATCGCCGCAGCGCCGCGCCGTCCTCGTCGGACCGCCCGAGCAGGCCCTCGAGCACCCCCGCTGCATCACCGTTACGCCCACCGCCGGATTCCGCGATCTCCGCAGGCTGTACGCCTTCGCCGAGCCGCCGAACGGAACACACCCATGAGCGCCACCCCGCTTGATCCGCGCGCCCTTTCCTCCCCGTCCACCCCCGCCCCCGTCGGCGCCCGCCGTCTCCGCGTCCTCTGCGTCGACGACCACGCCTTCCTGATCGAGGGCCTCCGCGCCCGCTTCGCCCTGGAGCCCGACCTGCTCCTCGCGGGCCACCGCCATTCCGCGCTGGGCCTCGTCGACGCGGTGAAGGAGGCCCAGGCCGACATCGTCCTGCTCGACATCGAGATGGAGGGCCCCGACCCCTTCGAGGCCATCGAGGACCTGGGCCGCACCATGCCCGACGTCCGCGTCATCCTCCTCAGCGCCTACGTCCGCGACAGCTACATCGACTCCGCCGTGAAGGCCGGCGCCTGGGGCTACCTCTCCAAGCGCGACGAGCCCGGCGCCATCATCGACGCCATCCGCCGCGCCGGACGCGGCGAGTTCGCCTTCAGCGACGAGGTCCTCCAACGCTGCGGCCTCGAGCCCGGCTTCGTCGGCAGCATCAACAGCCACAAGCCCAACAGCCGCCTGGGCCTCCTCACCCCGCGCGAGCTGCAGATCCTCCGCATGATCGGCCGCGGCCTCCCCCGCAACGAGATCGCCAAGGCCATCCACCGCAGCCCGAAGACCGTCGACGCCCACCGCGCCAGCATCATGGACAAGCTGGGCCTGCACGACCGCGTCGAGCTCGCCCGCTTCGCCATCCGCGAGGGCCTCGTCGAGCTCTGAAGCCCCGCCCCGGGGCCATGAAGACGCCCGACATCGCCCCGTCAGGCACGACCACGTCAGGCGCGACCATGTCAGGCGGGGCCCCGCGCCATCGCCGTCTCCCCGCCAAAAACAAAGCTGCCGGCCCCATCGAGCCGGCAGCCATAGGAGCTGTTCGCCTGCCAAGGGAGGCACATTCCTCCCCCCGTCGTCGCGTGGACCGCATCGTGCCGCCCATCAGGGGCAACGCACGCCCGGGCCACCGCGATCGCGGGCAGGTCTCCTGCGCGGGCTGCGCTCAGCGCGAGCCCCGTCGGACTCACGCCTCAGCGGCGCAGCCCCTCGGTACCGTTCCACTTCGTCACTGGATCACCTCCTTGCGCAAAGGGTCCGTGCCGGCCGCCGCGGGTGTACCCCCCGCCGCCGGCGTTCTGCCCCCCGGGCCGTCACCCGGGGCACACCGCCCGCAACGCCCGCACCCCGAAAAAGGGCACGGTCCGCCGCGGTCGTCGGGTGGCACGGGGCCCGCTCCGGCGGGGTTCTCCCGCCTCGGCCGAGCGCCGGCCGCGCCCGATGCGTGCAGTATCCACA
>CAZCBN010000107.1:4699-11413 GCA_964496975.1 uncultured Phycisphaeraceae bacterium | reverse complement strand
TCGGCGCGTGGCCGCGGTCGATGCCGCTGCCGCCGTCGTGGGCGATGCTCGTCGCGGCGTTGCTGCTCGCCGGGGCGGCGATCGCGGGGCGCGCCCGCCTCCGCCGCCGGGGGCCGGCGTGGGACCACGTCGTGCCCGCGGGGTTGGCGGCGGCGCTGCTCGCCGCGGGCGTGGCGACCGCCCGGCTGCGCGAGCGCCCGACGGGCCGGCTTGACGCGCTGCTCGCCCAGGACGCCCCGACGCCCGCGCCGCGCGGCTCGTTGCCCGGGCCGATCGTTCGGCTTGAGCTGGTCGCGACGTCGCGGGCCACGGTGTGGCGCCCGCCGGCGGGGACGCTCGACCGCTTCTTGCCGAGCGAGCCCTCGGCGGGTCTGAACGCCGCCGTGCGCGCTGTCTGGCTCGACGGGCCCAGCCCGGGCCGATGGCGGCCCACGCACGGCACCGTGCGCCTCGTGCTGCCGCCCGACGCGGCCCGGTCGCTGCAGCCGGGTGACCGCGTCCGCGCCACGGGCGTGCTGCGGCCCATCGAGCCGCCGCGAAACCCCGGCGAACGCGACGCCCGCCCCTACGCCATGCAGCAGGGCCGGGCGGGCACGTTCGTGGTCGGCTCGGCCGACCTGCTGGAGCCGCTGCCGCGGGCCCCGGGGCCGCGGGGCGTGCTGGACGCCGCACGCCGCGCCGTGCACGGCGTGCGAGAGGCCGTGCGCCGCCCGCTCCGCGCGGGCCCAGACGCCGCGGCGTCGCCCTCCGACGCGCGGGCGCTGCTGCTGGCTTTGGTGCTGGGCGAGCGTGAGGCGGGGTTTGACGAGATCGAGCAGACCTTCGCCGCGACCGGCGGGGCGCACATCCTCGCCGTCAGCGGGTTTCACCTGGTCGTGCTCGTGGGCGGGGCGGTGTGGCTCGTGCGGCTTACCGGGGACAGGCCGCGGTGCGAGGCGGCGGTGCTGCTCGCCCTGCCCGCGGTGTATCTCGCGCTGGTGCCGGCGAACGTGCCGGTGGTGCGTGCGGGCGTGCTGGTGCTCGCGCTCGCGGTGGGCACCTGCTTCCGCCGCCGGTACGACCGGCTCGCGCTGTTGGCGTGGGCCGCCGCGGGGTTGGCGCTCGCGAGGCCCGCCGATGTCGCGGGGCTTGGCGCGCAGCTCAGCGTCGGCATCACCGCGCTCCTGCTCTGGCTCGGCGGCGCGAGGCCCGCGTGGGTCTTCGGCACGCCGCCCGCGCTGCCCGACGCCCTGACCCGCCCCGGTGTCGCGCGAGTGCTGCTCCGCACGCTCGGGCGCGGCACGCGCGAGGCGCTCGCGCTGAGCCTCTGCTGCTGGGCCGTTGCCACGCCCGTCGTGGCGATGCACACGGGCCGGGTGAGCCTCGTCGGCCCGCTCGCCGCGGCCCTGCTCACGCCCGTCGCGAGCGGGGCGATGGCGCTGGGGTTTCTCGCCGGGGGCATCGGCGCCCTCGCCGCCGCGCTTGAGTCGGTCGCGGCGTGGGCCTTGCCCGCGCTCGCGGCGCCGCTCGCCTCGCCCCTGCACGCCGCGGCCGCGGGGGTCGCCGACGTGGGCGCGGCGCTGGCGGCCCTGCTGCTGGCCGGCGCGCGCACGGCCGAAGCCCTGCCCGCCGCCTCGCTCGAGCTGCCGCGGCTCGACCCGCTCTGGGGCCTTGCCGCGCTCGTGGCCGTGCTCACGGCCCTGGGCGTGCAACGCCTGCCCCGTGTGCTGCGATGGCTCCTCGCCGCGGCGGGGGCCGCGCTGCTCGCGGCGGGGGCGATGCTCGCGCAGCGCCTCGCGCCCGGCGTGCTGCTGCGCATCGACATGCTCGCCGTGGGCGACGGCACCTGCACAATCATCCGCAGCGGCGGCGACACGCTGCTCTGGGACTGCGGCTCGCTCGCGTCCGGCTCGGGCCGCGTCACGCTCCCCCGCGCCGCGCGGGCCCTGGGCGTCGGCCGCGCCCGCCTCGCCGTGCTCACCCACGACAACATCGACCACTTCGCCGGCCTGCCCGAGGCGCACGACGCCCTGGGCTTCCGCACGCTGCTCGTCGCCTCGCCCGCGCTCGATCGCCTCCGCGCCGCCGCCGCCGGCGCGGCGCCCGCGCTGCTCGCGGGCCTCCACGACCGCGGCGTCTCCACCCGCCCCGTGAGCGCGGGCGAGCGACTCGCCCTGGGCCACGCCGACGTGCGGTTCCTCTCGCCGCAGCCCGGGGCGCCGGCCCGCCTGCTCGCGGCGAACGACAGCTCCGCGGCGGCGGCGTTCCGCGTCCACACCGCCGCGGGCGACCGCACGCTGCTGCTGTGCGGCGATCTTCAGCAGGCGGGCCTCGCCGCACTCAGCGCCGCCGAGCGGGCCGCCGAGCCCGGCCTTCGGGCCCACGCGGTCGAGGCGCCGCACCACGGCGCCGCCACGCCCGCCGCGGCCGACTTTCTTGCACGTTTGGGCCCGGCGATCGTCCTGCAGTCCACGGGCCCGCGGCGCGCGGGCGACCCGCGCTGGGCCCCGCTGCAGCGCGCCCTGCACGCCGCGGGGGGCGGCTGGCTCACCACCGCCTCGGACGGCGCCGCGTGGGTGGAGTTCCTCTCCGACGGCACGGTCCGGGGCGGCTCATTCCGCGGGCCTCGGCGCGTCCTGCTCAGCCCCCAAACTCCGCCAGCTTCTGCTCCAGGCGGCGCCGCTCCTGATCGTTCTTCGCCAGCGACAGCACGCGCCGGATGACGGCCGCGGCCTCGGGCCCGCTGCCGTGCTTGCGCACCGCGTCGGCCAGCTCGATCGCGTCGTCCACCTGCTGGCCCTCGCGCAGGGCCCGCGCCAGCAGCGGCTCAAAGGCCGGGGCGCGGCCACGCGTCGTCGCCGTGCGGAAGGCCTGCCACAACGCATCCTGATACACCGCATTGCCCGCCTCGATGGGCGCAAGCTGCCCGAACAGCAGCGCCACCAGGTCGGCCT
This sequence comes from uncultured Phycisphaeraceae bacterium, assembly GCA_964496975.1. Classification (GTDB taxonomy): domain Bacteria; phylum Planctomycetota; class Phycisphaerae; order Phycisphaerales; family UBA1924; genus CAZCBN01. Next base: position 8,480 of record CAZCBN010000107.1, on the reverse strand, counting down.
CCCCCTCCCGATACGCCGCCAGCAAAGCCGCCGCCGACACCGCGTTGCCCACCGCGTCGGGCTGGTCCTTCGCCAGCGCCTTCACAAGCCGCACGGCGTCCGCGTCGCGCCCCAGGATCACCAGCTCGCGGACGCCCGCGGCGTACGACTTGTCCTTCAGCGCCGCGCGCATCACGCTCTCGCTCGTCTCGGCGCCCTTCATGTTGGGCGACTCCTCCACCCGCAGGCCCACGCGGTCGGCGCTCGTCAGCGTCAGCAGCGGGTCGCCCAGCAGCGTGAGCTTCCACGCCGGCGCGTTGTCGGCCCAGAGCGCCGACGCGACCGTCGCCCCGCCCACGAGCCGCCGCGCCGCCAGGGGCGTCGGCAAAAACGCCTGCAGGTAGGGCTCGTCCACCGACCCGAAATACGCGTACGCACCCTGCGAGAGGAACCGCCCCGCGATCGTCCCTACCCCCGTCGGCTCGGACGCGCTGAACGAGTGCACCATCGACACGATCGCCGGGCGACGCAGCGGCGGCACGTCCCCCGACAGCGCCACCCCCGGCTCCAGGTGAAACCGGTTCGCCGTCCCCTTGCTGTTCACGAGCACGAGGCCCGCCGACACGCCGAGCCGCGAGAGCGCCCGCCAGTCCACCACGCCCGCGTTGGGCACGTCGAACAGCGACACGCGGTACCCCGCCTCGCGGAGCCGCGCCGCCGCGTCCGTGCCGTCGAACGCGTTGAAGGGGGGCTCGTCCGGGTATCCATCAAACACCAGCACGGGCCCCGTCGGCAGCATGAGCGAGCACATCGCGGCGTACAGCGACCGCTTCCCGTCCCCGATCACCTGCCCCGCCCACGCCCAGCGCGCCGCGCTCGCCGCCCCGTCGCGCACCACGCGGTCCGTCAGCGACAGCAGCGTCGGCACGCCCTGCGAGCCCTGCCCCCCCGGCGCCCCCACCACCTCGTCCACCACGCGCGTCGGCACGTTCGCCGCGATCGTCACCGCGTCCACGTCGTCGCCCAGCGAGTTCCACGTCAGCCCGCTCTCGATCAGCCCGGCCTGGATCGCCCGCGCCAGCTCCCCCGCCCGCTCCGCGCTCGTCTGCCCCGCCGCGTTGTTCTGGCTCTCGATGAACACGATCGGCTGCACGCGCCCCGCCGCCAGCGCAAAGCCCCCGATCCACGCCGGGTCTGAAACGTCCAGCGCCACCACGCCCATCGGCCGAAGGCCCGACGACGACGGCTTCTCCACGATCGCCGCCAGGTCGTCCAGCGGCGGGTTCAGCCCGAACACCCGCGCCAGCGACTGCAGCACCAGCGCCCGCTGCTGGTCCTCCTCGGCGGGCATGCCCAGCCCCGGGTTCCACCGCATCACGCCCTCGGGCTTGAAGGCCCGTGTGAACTGCCCGATCAGCTCCGCCGCCTCCGCCGTGCCGTCATCAATCAGCACCGGGAAGCGGTAGAGCCCGCGCCACCCGTTCATCGCCGCCAGCGCCGACGCCTCGTCGGGCACGACGACCAGCGTCGGCCAGATCGACTGCGCCTCCCGCAGCACGTGCGCCCGCACGCCGAGCCGCGCCGCGGGCGGCAGCGTGTCCGCCTCCGCGAACGCGTCCCGCAGCGAGAGCACCGGCGCCTCGGCCGGGGCCGCGCCCGGGGCCGCCGCGGCCGCCGGGTTTCCCGGGTTCGCGGGGCTGGCCGGGCTGGCCGGGTCAGCCGGCTGCCCCCACGCCGCGCCGGCGAGGTGCAGCGCCGCCGCCGCGGCCCACCGCGCCCGTCCCCCGCCTGCCGCACCCGCACGCACCTGCCCGTTCTGAAGCGGTTTCATGTTCAAACTTTACGGCACCGCCGGCCCGGAGCGTTCCCGGGCCCCAAGTCACCACCGCCCTACACTCGCCGCCGATGCCTTCCCTCTCCAGAGACGAGTTCCGCGCCGTCGTCGCCGCGCACCGCGCCGCCGCCGACGCCACCCCCGCCGCCGGCCGCGCGACCAGGCCGCAGCGAACCCTCGTCGTCCCGCTCGCCCTGCGCCTGTTGAGCGACCAGCTCACGCCCGTGGTCGCCTACCGCCGGCTCATCCCCGCGGCCGACCTCCGCGCCCCGGGCTTCCTGCTGGAGTCGGTCGAAGGCCTCGAACGCCAAGCCCGCTACTCCATGCTCGGCGCCCAGCCCATCGTCGAGGTCGTCGCCCACGGCAAGGTCGTCACCCTGCACGACCGCCGCGACAACGCCGCCCGCCCCCGCACCCTGCAGGGCGCCGACCCCTTTGACCTCATCCGCTCCATCTCCAACAACCTCCACCTCGTCCGCCCAGCCCCCTCGGCCGAGCGCGGGCAGATCCCCGCCTGCGTCCTGGGCGGCTGGTTCGGCTACGCCAGCTACGACACCGTCCGCTACGCCGAGCCCGAAAAGCTCGACGTCCGCCACGCCCCCGAGAACGACCGCAAGCTGCCCGACCTGCACTTCGGCCTCTACGACGGCATCGTCGCCTTTGACCACGTCGACAAGCTCGTCTACATCGTGCAACTCTGCTTCGTCCGCGACACCGACGACCCCGACGCCGCCTACGACGCCGCCCTCGCCCGCCTCGAGGCCCGCGAGGCCCAGCTCAACACGCCGGGCGAGCCCCTCTCCAGCGGCCGCGTCGGTGCCCACCCTCCCGCCGCCCCCCTGCCCAGCAACATGACCCGCGCCCAGCACGCCGCGATGCTGGAACGCGCCCTGAACTACATCCGCGCCGGCGACATCTTTCAGGTGGTCCTGGGCCAGCGCTTCGAACGCCGCAGCCCCGCGGCGCCCTTTGACGTCTACCGCGCCCTCCGCGCCGTCAACCCGAGCCCCTACATGGTCTACATGCAGAGCCCGCAGTGCGTGCTCGTCGCGAGCAGCCCAGAGATCCTCTGCCGCGTCGCGATCGACCCGGCCGGCCCGCCGGCCCAGGTCGGCCACTCGCCCCGCCGCATCGTCACCAACCGCCCCCTCGCCGGCACCCGCCCCCGCGGGCGCACCCGCGACGAGGACCTCGCGCTGGAGCGTGAGCTCCTCGCCGACGAGAAAGAACGCGCCGAGCACGTCATGCTCGTCGACCTGGGCCGCAACGACGTCGGACGCGTCGCCAAGCCCGGCACCGTCGCCCTCGCCGACGTCATGGCCGTCGAGCGCTACAGCCACGTCATGCACATCTCCAGCACCGTCACCGGCGAGCTCCGCGACGGCCTCGACGCGTGGGACGCCCTCCGCGCCACCCTCCCCGTCGGCACCATCTCGGGCGCCCCCAAAATCCGCGCCATGCAGATCATCGACGAGCTCGAGCCCGTCCGCCGCGGCCCCTACGGCGGGGGACTCGGCTACGTCGGCCTCGACGGCCAGATGGACATCGCCCTCGCCCTGCGCACCATCGTCGTCCCCCTCCCCACCCCCTCCGCCGACGCGACCGCCGCCACCGCCGGCCCCAGTGCCCCCGGCACCCCCGCCTCCCCCCTCCTCCCCGGCCAGCTCTTCACCTACCACCTCCAGGCCGCCGGCGGCATCGTCGCCGACAGCAAGCCCGACGCCGAGTACACCGAGACCGTCAACAAGGCCGGCGCCCTCGCCCGCGCCATCGAGCTCGCCGAGACCGCCTTCGCCCCGCCCACGCCCTGAGCCGCCCACGCCCTGACCAGCCCAAGCCCTGACCATCTCGCACCTCCGGCCAAACCCCAATCAACCCGCGCAAAGAACGCCCGGTCTGCCCACTCTCCATCCCCTTCAAGCCCCCCTCCCCCCCCCCCCCACCCCCCCCCCCTAAACCCCCCCCCCC
>CAZCBN010000107.1:0-4689 GCA_964496975.1 uncultured Phycisphaeraceae bacterium | reverse complement strand
CGCTCTCCATCGCCTTGTGTTCGCGATCGCGGCCTTCCTGCTGCTCGCCCTCGCCGGCGTCCCCCCCTTCCCACGACGCCCGCCGCCCGCGCCGCCCAGCCCGTCCAGCCCGCCACCAACCAGGCCCGCGTGCGGGGCCCCTCCCCCATCCTCGCCGTGGTGATGGACAGCGGCCCGCGCGACCTCCGCCCCCACAACCTCCCGAGCACCCCCGGCAGCGCCATCCCCGAGCGCTACTTCGACTCGGGCCTCCCCCTCGCCGTCGCCCGCTACCCGCGGGGCCTCAAGGCCTACATGGACGCCGTCGTCGCCCACGCCAAGCAGCTCGGCTTCACCCGCATCTACGTCCGCGGCCCCTACGGCCGCGTCGCCCCCACCGGCGCCCGCGACCTGGACGCCGCGCTCACCAACCGCGTGCTCGTCCGCGAGTGGCAGGCCGTGCTCACCAAGCACGCCGACATCCAGTTCATCATGCACCTGGGCGAGTGGAGCCCCACGCTGCAGCGCCTCGCGACGACCGACCAACCGGCGATGCGCGCGCGCATCGAGGCGTCGCTCGCCCCCCTTCTGGAACACGCCAACGTGCAGCCCATGATCGAGGGCGCCGCGAACCTCGACAACGACGACCCGCGCTGGGCGGTCTACAAGAGCATCGACACCGACCTCCGCCGTCAGCGCCGGGCCCTGTGGGTCTCGCCGCACCCCCCGCTCTACAACGCCGACCGCCGCGACCAGCTCGCCATGCCCGCCCTCGCCCCCGCCGCGTGGGCCACGCTGGAGACGCCCCTCTCAAGCCGCAGCGCCGCCGACGCCTGGCGCGACCCCCTCGCCAACAACCTCAAATTCCCCGAGCGCGCGGTCTTCGACGAACGCGCCCGCTCCCTCGCCCAGGTCAAGGCCCTGATCGACCGCTGCGGCGCCCGCGGCTGGACCCCCGTCATCAACGCCAACGCGGCCGCCGTGCTCGCCTCGCAGGCCCAGAGCCGCTGGCTCGACAGCGCCCAGCTCCAGCGCGCCACGCCCGAGCCCATCCTCGCCATCAGCCTCAACACGGGCCCGCGCGACCTTCGCCCTTACAACTTCCCCAACGAGCCCGGCAAGGGCATCCCCGCCAAGTACCACGCCACCGGCATCGCCATCCCCGCCGCGCGGCACCCCCGGGGCCTCGAGGGCTACATCGACGACCTCCTCGCCGACGCCAAACGCTTCGGCTACCGACGCCTCTACGTCCGCGGCCCCTACGGCCAGGTCGGCACCAACCCGCCCCACCAGCTCGACACCGGCGTCACGAACACCGTCCTCGTCGAAGAGTGGGCCCGCATCATGCGCAAGCACCCCGACGTGCAGTTCCTCATGCACCTGGGCTCGTGGAGCGAGCGGCTCCAGCAGCTCTCCCGCTCCGACCCCGCGGCCATGGAGCGGCGCATGCGCGACGCCATCGCCCCCATCCTCGCGAGCCCCAACGCCGTCCCCATCATCGACACCGCCGCCGAGTGGAACAACGCCGACCGCGCATGGAAGGTCCTCCTCGGCATCGACCGCACCCTGCAGCGCACGGGCCGGCGGCTCTGGGTCGAGGCCCACCCCCGCCTGCACCGCGACGAGGTCCGCGACCAGCTCGCCATGCCCAGCATGTCCATCGACACGCTCGTCCAGCTCGAGCTCCCCCGAGACAACCGCAACGCCGCCGACGTCCACCGCACCCCCCCACGCCTCGGCGCCGTCCCCGAGGCGATGCCCGAGCGCGTCGTGCAGCTCTGGCGCGGCGGCACCACCCGCGAGATCGACGCCTTCACCGCCCGCTGCGGCTCCCGCGGCTGGACGCCCATGCTCAACGCCGCGAGCGCCCTCACCGCCCGCCGCAGCGCCGCCCAGGTCAAGGACCGCTGGCTCCGCGCCAGCGCCGAAGCCGCCCGAGCCCAAGCCAACTAACCCGGCGCCCCGCCCACCCCGAAGCCCGCCGGCCTCGATCCCCCGATCCCCCGATCCCACGCTGCCTCGATGCCTCGATGCCCCCACTACCCTCCCCCCATGCCCTCCGACCTCGAGCTCGCCATCCGCTGGTCGAAGAAGATCGAGGCCCACCTCGAGCGGGCCCACCGCGCCGCCGGCCGGGGCCTGCACGAAAAGCTCGACAGCGTCGAGCGCCGCCTGGACGAGCAGACCGTCCGCGATCTCCGCTTCCTCGCCACCATCCGCAACAAGCTCGTCCACGAAGAGGGCTACGACCGCATCGACGACCGCGAGGAGTTCCGCCGCCGCGTCTCGCGGGCCGCCAAGGCGCTGGGCCTGCGACCCGCCTTCCCGTTGAAACCCCTCGCCCTCGCAGCCGCCGCCGTGGTCGCCCTGCTGCTGATCGCCTTTGCCTTCTTCCGCTGACCGCGCCTCGGGTGCCACAGCCTCGCAGACTCTGGTCTTGCCTCGGGTGCCACAGCCTTCCAGGCTGTGGTTCCGCCTTCGGTAGCACAGGCGTGCAGCCCCTCGCCTCGTCTTTGGTGGCACAGGCTTGCAGCCTGTGCCGGCCGGCCCCCACCTGCCCCAAGCCCAAAAAACACAAGAAAACACCCCGCCCCGCAGCCATCGCCGCGGCACGGGGTGTTCCCCCACAAACCCCAAGAGTTCATCACCCGGGCCTCACCCCGCCCGGGGGTCACACGCCCGGGCGATCAGCGGGCCCGCCGGCGCCGCATCGCGAGCACGCCGCCCAGCGCCAGCACGCCCGCCGCGCCGGGCGTCGGCAGCGCCGTCGCCGTGACGTAGCGGTACTGGCCCCCGCCCAAAATCACCGTCTGCGTGGCGACGCTCGCCCCGGTGCCGATGATCGACCCGTTCGTCCACAGCAGCGTGCCGTTGCCGAGCTGGAACACCCCGCGCGGCCCGGCGTCCTGCCCCGCCACCAGCCCCACCACGGAGCCGTTCAGCGCGATCTCGTACACCCCCGCCGGCGGGCTGAAGCCGCCCACGGCGATGTTCCCGTTCGCGAGCACCGCGATCTGCTGCGGGAAGTCAAAGCTGTTCACGCCGTCCGACGAGACGAGCGTCCCCAGGAAGGCGCCCGTCAGGCTGTAGCGGTCGATCGAGTCGGCGGTCGCGCTGTTCGACACGAGCAGCTCGTTGCCGACGCGCTGCACGTCGAAGTAGCCCGTGCCCGTGCTGCCGTTCACCGTGGAGCCCACGACGCGCGTGGTCACGTCGATCGAGACGATGCCGTCGCCCTGCGAGCCGTCCTGCGCCACCCACAGCGTGTTGCCGACCAGTTGCATGCCGCGGATGTTGTCGAGCCGGCCCGTGCCGACCTCACCCAAAAAGTTCCCGCGCCGGTCGTAGCGGAAGATGACGTCCGCCACCTGGTCGCTCACCCACACCTCGCCGTTCACCTCGATCGCCTCGATGGGCGTCTGGCTCCGGCTGCCCAGCGTGATGAAGTTCGCGTCCACCACCGAACCGTTCTGCGCATCCAGCAGCACGATGCGGTCGTTCCCGCTGTCGACCACCATGGCGTACTGCCCGTAGGCCGCGCCGCACGACACAACCGTCGCCCCAAGGGCAACACACAACCCCACGCGCCGAATGGCCATCGCTCGCCTCCTCGTCTCAGCCTCTCCCCGAGGCTCCGGGCATGACACACCGCCCGGGCCGCAACCCCCCGAATATAGCGACCACCCCCGCCCCCGCCAAGGGCTTTTCCAGACGTGCCGTCCCCCGCCCCCCCCCGAACGGCCGCCCCTCACCCCTCGCGCTTCAGCCGCATCTCGATCGCCTCGTCCATGGGCCGGCCGTCCCCCATGCTGAAGGCCCGGACGATCTCCCGCGCGTCGTCGTTGCTCAGATCAAGCTCGCCCCCGTGCGGCCCGAGGGGGCGCACATTCAGCTCGGCCCGCACGTCGCTGAGGGGCCGCTCCCACATCTCCTCCCACTTCATCGCGAGCAGGGGCTTGGCCTTGATGCCCAGGCGATACCCCGCCGCCACGCTCTCCAAGTACGCGTTGAACAGCTGCGGCTCTTTGAACAGGTAGCGGAACATGCCGCCGGCGCAGATCGCCCCCGCCATGGGCCGGTGGGTCTGGGCGAGTTCCACTGCTTTCACGCAGATCTCGCCGAGCGGGTGCGTGTCAAACGACGTCACGACGTGCCAGATGTCGTGGGTCTGGCGGATCCGCATCAACACGTAGTCGATGTCCGACTTCACGTCGATCTTGCGGTAGTAGTCGGGGTCAAACCCCATGCTCTCCAGGTGGTGCACGTACCGCTGCCCCAGCGTCCCCTCGGGCAGCCGCTTCAGGGCCTCGGTGTCGGGCACCTGCTGCATCAGGTACCGCTCCTTGATCATCTCCTGCACCGCCGGGTGCTGGGCGGTGAAGCTGAAGCTCTCTTCCTGCGCCTTGCCGTGCCGCAGGCCGTCCTCGATGTCAAAGACCGACGCCGTGTGGAACGGGTCGAGCATCAGGCCCAGCCCGCCCTTGGCGAACGTCAGGTAGGCCATGTGCTTGTGCTGGTTCGTGTGCCGGTCCAAAAACCCCTTCAGCGACAGCGACATGCCAACCTCCTCGTTCTGAGCCGCCCGCCGCAACCGGGCAGCCACCCCGACCCACGCCCCGCGGCCTTCGGCCTCCCCGGCGCCCCGTGGCGCCGGCCCGCCGCCTGACCCCGCACGCCGCTTTCGACCGATAGCCTCCGCATGTCCATGAC
>CAZCBN010000106.1:0-11430 GCA_964496975.1 uncultured Phycisphaeraceae bacterium | reverse complement strand
TCTTCGTCACCGACATCATCGGCGAGGAAGACTTCTTCGGCGACATGGACTTCAAGGTCTCCGGCACCCGCGAGGGCGTCACCGGCGTGCAGCTCGACCTGAAGGCCCGCGGCCTCACCCTCGCCCAGATCGAGAAGGTCTTCGAGCAGGCCCGCGAGGGCCGCCTCCAGATCATCGACCAGATGGAGGCCGTCATCCCCGCCCCGCGCGAGGAGATCTCCATCTTCGCCCCGCGCATCCTCACCCTCCGCATCAACCCCGAGAAGATCGGCAAGCTCATCGGCCCCGGCGGCAAGACCATCCGCGCCCTCCAGGACAAGTACGGCGTCGAGATCGACGTCGAGGACGACGGCACCGTCATGGTCTCCTCCCCCGACGGCGCCCGCATCAAGGCCGCCGAGGCCGAGATCTCCGCCATCTGCGAGGAGATCAAGGTCGGCACCATCTACGAGGGCAAGGTCGTCAGCGTGAAGGACTTCGGCGCCTTCGTCGAGATCGCCCCCGGCACCGACGGCATGTGCCACATCTCCGAACTGGCCGACGGCTACGTCGAGCGCGTCACCGATGTCGTGAAGGTCGGCGAGAACATCCGCGTCAAGGTCATCCTCGTCGACGAGCAGGGACGCATCAAGCTCAGCCGCAAGAAGGCCATGGCCGACGAGCAGCAGCCCGTCGGCGCCGACGCCGACTAAGCCGCGCCCCCGAGCCCTCATCACGGGGCCTCAACACGAGGCCTCATCCCCGCGGCTTCAACGCACCCCGCACGCCCGGCCCCGCGACCGCGCCGCACCGTCGGCACGACCGCACGCCGGGCGTTTTGCTGCGCACGCGCCGACACCGACCGCCGCGCGTCGCCCCGAGTCACGCGTTTTGCCGCTTGCGTGCACGCGGCTGCGTGGTATGCTCCCGCGATGCACAGGGGTGCCGCGGCCTGTGGGGGTCGCGGCATCAGGGGCTCTTGCACACGCCGACTCCCCATTCCGGGTATCGGCTTTCGGGGGACGGGTGCCCGCTGGGTGGGACCCCGTGAGCGGTCGATCGGCATCAAGACACGTCGCGGCACGCCGGTTCTCGCCGGTCAGGCTGGGCCTGCATTGGAACGATCGGTCTGTCTCGTGGCCTCGCACCACACGCCACGCCGTCCCACAGTTCCCGCGACTTCGTTCGGGCACCTTCGCCCGCGTCGCTGAACCCGCGTTGCCGACTCGGCCCGCACGGATCCGTGGGACCGATCGGCGGGAGCCGATCGGCCGGAACCGATCGGCGGGAGCCGATCGGCCGAAACCGACCGGCGCGCGTGCACCACGCCTCGCTGCGCCCGTCACGTCGGCGCACGCCCTTGTGAAGTCTGCAGTTGTACACGAGGTTTCCATCGTCGCAGCATGCGGTTGACCACCGGTGAACACCGGTGAACGCGGGTGAACGAAATCGTCGTGCCGGGTCCGCGAACGCATGAAAACGTGCGGTCGCGGCCTTGATCTGGGGAACGGTCCGGGCGCCCCACGCCCGCATCGGCGTCTGGGTGAGTGAGTGATCGCAGTCGCACGGCGTTCCTGATCCGAACGCCGAACAGGCCACGCCGCCGCGGGCAGGGTGATGCCTTGCCCGGGGCACCGCGCAAAACGTGCGCGGCCGGCGCCGAACACGCGCCGGGAAAGGCCTCGCCTTGGCTCTGGGGACCGCGGCGCTTGGTGCGCTGCGGGCAACGCGTCGGCCCCCGGCCGGCCGTGGGGGATGGATGAGATTCGTGGCGTGGGGCCCGGACGCCCCGCGCGGGTGGATCAGGCCATGAGCGAGCACGCGAACGGGTTTGTTGTCCTGCGGGCCATCGAGGGCGAGGTCAAGTGGTTCGACCCCCGCAAGGGCTTCGGCTTCATCGTCGGCCCCGAGGGGCAGGACATCTTCGCCCACTACTCCGTCATTGAGGGCGACGGCTTCCGCGTCCTGCGCGACGGCGCCCCCGTCGAGTACGACGCAGAGAAGACCGACAAGGGCTGGAAGGCCACCCGGGTCATCCGCCGCGTCACCGCCGAGGACCCCGAGGTCGTCGTCCGACGCCAGTACACCCGAACGCCACGCCGCTGAGCGAGCGCCCGCCCGGACGCGCGCCACCCCGGCACCCGCCCCTCACCCGGGCGTGCGACAATGCCGACCATGTTCGGGCCCCTGCTCGTCGCCTTTGCGCTCGGTCTCCTGCTCGCCTCCTCGGCGGCCTGGCTCATCGCCCGGGCCAACATCGCCCGCGTCCGCCGTGCCGAGCAGCGGGCCCGCGCCGCCGAGCGCCTCGCCGAGGTGGGCGCCATGACCGGCGGCCTCGCCCACGAGATCAAAAACCCCCTCTCCACCATCGGCCTCAACCTGCAACTGCTGATGGAGGCGCTCGAAGACGCCCCCCTCCCCGACGCCGACCGCGCCCGCCTCCACCGCCGCGCCGAAACCGTGCACCGCGAGGCCGAGCGGCTCCGCGCCATCCTCGCCGACTTCCTCGAATACGCCGGCGAGATCCACCTGCACCGCGCCCCCGCCGATCTGAACGCCGTCGCCGAGGAGCTCGCCGACTTTTTCCTGCCCCAGGCCCAGCAGTCGGGCGTGCGGCTGCGGGTCGAGCCCGCGCCGGCCGGCCCCGCGATCGCCGAGGTCGACACCGCCGCGCTGAAGCAGGCCGCGCTGAACCTGATGCTGAACGCCGTGCAGGCCATGTCGCAGGCCATGTCCCAGGCTGCGTCACAGGCCGCCCCGCAGGCGACGCCGCCCGGGGCCTCGCTCGAGCGCGGGGCCGAGGCGCCGGCCGCGCGCCCGCGCGAGCTGATCCTCCGCGTCGCCCCCGCGCTGCTCCAGACCGCCGACGACGCCCTCGCCCTGCACGTCATCGACACCGGCCCGGGCATCGCGCCCGACCGGGCCGCACGCGTCTTCGAGCCCTACTACACCACCAAGGCCGGCGGCAGCGGCCTGGGCTTGCCCACGTCGCGACGCATCGCCGAGGCCCACGGCGGGCGGCTCGACCTGTTCTCCGAGGTCGGGCGGGGAACGGACTTCGCCCTCGTGGTGCCGCGCGTCGCCCCGCCCCCGCGCGCCGGCTGAGGCGTGCGAGCCGCCGTCGGGCGCGCATCCAGAGCGACTCGGGCGTTACTCCTGGGGCCGCGTCAGCGCGTCGGCCATCACCGCCTGCCGCGGGGTCGCCGCGTCGGCCACGTGCGGGCCCCGCGGAATGACCAGGCCCCGGAGCTGCTGATACTCGCGCACCGGCGCGTCGCCCATGCACCCCGCGCACCCGAGCCACGCGGGCCCGGCACAGCACATCACCAAGGCGGCCCCGCGGACGCGGGCACGCCGGCGCGCAGCGATCGGTTCGTCGGCGAGCGCGCGGGCCGCGATCGGGCGGGCCGCGATCAGGCGGGCGGGGGGCATCGTCGGTCCTCGCTGGCCCGGCGGCCCGTGGTCGCCTCCGGCGAGGCGGGCCGAGCCGGTATCATCGTGCGGACGGATCGGGGACAGCGAAGCCGTCGCAAGCCTCATGCCCACGCGGCGGCCCTGACGTCCCTTGGTATATCGGACCGACGCGTCGGTCGCTGCACCCGCCCCGGCCCGATGGAGCACCCCGCCGCCATGAAGCCCGCCCTCAGCACGGTCGCCTTCCCCGAACATACCCTTGACAACGTGGTCCGCCAGGCGGGCGAGCTGGGCTTTCAGGGCCTCGCCCTGCGTTCGCTGGGCCACGCCTCGACCGAGATCGCCTGCGACCCGTGCCACGTCGGCGCGGCCAAGGCCCGCGACCTCTTTGAGGACGCCGGCGTCATGCCCGCGATGGTCGTCAGCAGCATCCGCTACGACGCCCCGGTCTGGCCCCCGGTCCTCGGGAGGCTCATCGGCGACTTCGAGCGCCCCGTCCGCCAGACCAAGCAACTTGTGCGCGTCGCCGCGGCGATCGAGTGCCCGTTTGTGCGCGTCTACGGCTTTGAGATGCAGCCGGGCGAGCGCCGCGCGGCGGGCTTCCGCCGCATCGTGGAGCGGCTCACCCTCGCCCTCACCACCGTCCGCCACACCGGCGTGCGGCTGCTGCTGGAAAACGGCGGCTCCTTCCCCCGGGGCCAGGACGTCGCCGACCTGATCGCCGCCGTCGGCAGCCCGCTGCTCTTCGCCTCGTACTCGCCCGCCGCCGCGGTGGTCGCCGGCGTGACCGCCCCCGCCGCCGACGCGGCCGTGCTCGGCAACCTGTTGCAGGCCGTGACGCTCCGCGATTGCCGCCTGGGCGGCGCCGACGCGGGCCGACCGACCCGCCTCGGCGAGGGCGATGTCGGCGTCGAGCGCTTCACGCGGGCGACGGCCGAGCGAGGCTTCGCCGGCTGGGCGGTCGTGGAGTGGGACCGTCTGTGGGCGCGCAACAGCGGCGATTCGCTCGCTGCCGCCGACGCCCTGCGCCACGCCGCGGCCGCGGTCTACCGCTGGTCGGGCCGGCCCATGAGCGAGCTGGAGCGGCGCAAGTTTGCCGGCCGCCCAGTCGGCAGCGCGGCCTGAGCCGCGCCCCGGCCCCCCGCGCCCCGCGGGCCCCCACGGAGGCGAGCGGTGACCGACGCCCCGGAAACGCCCGAGCCGGTTTCTTCTGACGCGCCCCTCGACCCGCGGCACGGCGTGAAGCGGCCCCGCGACGCCGCGCCCGCGTGGCGCACCCCGCCGTGGTCGGGGAAAGCGTCACCGGCGGCGCGCGCGCAGCACGTCATCACCCTGTGCCGCGAGGTGGGCTTCGCCGCGGCGGGCGTCTGCGACGCCTCGCCCAGCCGCTACGCGGAGGAGCTGCGGGCCTGGCTCGCGGCGGGCCGGCACGGGTCGATGTCGTGGATGCTGGACGACGTGGCGTCGCGGTGCGACCCGGCGCGACTGCTGCCGGGCGCGCGCAGCGTGCTGATGGTGGCGAGCGTGTACGCCGACCGGGCCTCGGGCGGCATGGCCGAGGAGGCGGCCCCCTTCGGGCACGGCAAGGTGGCGCGGTACGCCCGGGGCCGCGACTACCACCGGGCCCTGAAGCAGCACCTGCACCGCGTGTGCGACCGCCTGCGGCACGAGTTCCCGGGGGCGGAGTTCCGCTCGTTTGTCGACACGGCGCCGGTGCCCGAGCGCGAGCTGGCGGCCCGGGCCGGCCTTGGGTGGGTGGGCAAGCACACGCTGCTGATCCATCCCAGGCTGGGCAGCGGCCTGGTGCTGGGCGGTGCGCTCACGACGCTGGACCTGGTGGGTGAGCGCTCGGCGGGTGACGCGGGCCTCGCGCCCGTGGCCGACGCGTGCGGCTCGTGCACGAGGTGCATCGACGCGTGCCCGACGGGGGCGATCACGCCGTACGCGGTCGATGCGAGGCGGTGCATCAGTTACCTGACGATCGAGCGGCGCGAGGCGGTGGAGCCGGGGCTCGCGGCGCAGGTGGGGCCGTGGCTCTACGGGTGCGACGTGTGCCAGGAGGTGTGCCCGCACAACTCCCCCCGCGCGGCGGCGTGGGTGGCCGCGGGGCCGGGGGTGCTGAACACGGGCGCGGCGGGGACGGCCGCGGCGTCGATGGACGCGGCGGCCGTGCTGGCCTGGGGCGAGGGGGAGCGGCGCGGGGCGTTTGTCTCGAGCGCGATGAAGCGGGCCCGGCTGGACATGATGAAGCGCAACGCGGCCCTGGTCGCGGGGTGGTGGCTGGCGCGGGCGGGTGAGGGCGCGGGGGCGCGTGCGCTGCGTGCGGCGCTGGAGCGGGCGATGGAGGACGAGAGCGCGATGGTGCGCGACGCGGCGGCGTGGGCGCTCGCGAGATGGGGCGAGGGGGGGCGGGGGTGACGCTATCGTTGGGGATGCCGCAGCCGCCCGAATCGCTCCCGTACAAGTTGGCGTGCCTGTGCGACCTGCGGGACGAGCGCGGGCGGGTGCTTTTGCTCCGGCGGAACCGCGAGCCGAACCGGGGGCTGTGCAGCCCGATCGGGGGCAAGCTGGACATGCCGACGGGGGAGAGCCCGGCGCAGTGCGCGCAGCGGGAGATCATGGAAGAGGCGGGGATCGAGGTGCCGATCGAGCGGCTGCACCTGGGTGGGTTGATCAGCGAGTGCGCGTTCGAGGGCCGGGGGCACTGGCTGATGTTTTACTATCGGGTGTTGGGGCCGGTGTGGGTGGAGCCGCGGGAGATTCCCGAGGGCCGGCTGGACTGGTACGAGCCGGCGGCGATCGAGGGGCTCGCGCTGCCGGAGACGGACCGGCGGGTGATCTGGCCCCTGATCCGCAAGCACGAGGCGCGGGATCCGAACGAGGTGCCGGGGTTCTTTGCGGTGCATATTGACTGCCGGGGCGAGGCGCTCCGGTGGGCGGTGGAGCAGAGCGAACCGCCCCGTCGGGCGGGGGGATTGGCGTAGCGGGGGCGCGGCCCCGCGGTGGGCGGGAGGTGCGCGTGGCACGGTTGCAGCGGGACGGGCTTGGGAGCGTCGGGCGGCGGATGGCGTCGGTCGCGGTGCGGCTGGTGGCCGCGTTGCTGCTGGCGTTGCTGCCGGCGGCCGCGCAGGGGCAGTCGGCCGACGGCGCGGTCGGCGGGGGGGCCAACGGGGCCGGCGGGGCGGGGGCGTCGCGGCCCGTGGTGCCGGTCTACCGGCGTGCGGACCGTGTCGCGGTGATCCCGATCCGCGGGCCGATCGACAACGTGATGGAGCTGAGCGTCAAGCGACGGATCAAGCAGGCCGAGGAGAGCGGGGCGCAGGCGATCGTGATCGAGGTGGACTCGCCCGGCGGCGAGGTGGGCGCGGTGCTGGAGATCTCCAACGCCATCAAGGGCTCGACCATCACCAACACCGTGGCGTGGGTGCACGACGACGCGTACAGCGGCGGGGCGATCGCGGCGCTGGCGTGCCGCGAGCTGGTGACGAGCTCGCCCGCGTCGATGGGCGACGCGTTCCCGGTGACGATCTCGCCGCAGGGCGTGCGCGGGTTGACGCAGGACCAGCGGCAAAAAATCCTGCCGCCCCTGCTCTCAGACGTGGCGGACAGCGCGCGGCGGAACGGGCACGACGAGTATCTCGTGCAGGCGATGGTGGTGGACGGGATCGAGCTGTGGGCCGTGCGCGACACGAAGACGTCGCAGATGGTGTGCATCAACGAGGCGGAGTTTCGGCTGCTGTTTGACGGCGAGCCGCCGCGGGGCAAGCCGCTGCTGACGGGCGTGCCGCGGGGGCGCGCGGGGCCTGGGACGGGGAGCGCGGCGAGCGATCCGAGCGCGTCGGGAGATTCGGGGCCACCCGACTCGGCGTCGGCGACGCCCGATGGGGCAACGCAGGACGGGGCTGGTCCGGACGGGGCGGGGCCGGGGGCGGCGTCGGACGGGGGCGTTGCGCCGATTCCCGCGCCGGCGTCGGGCGGCTCCCTGCGGGCCGAGGCGACGCCCGAGGCGCAGCGGTTCAAGCCCGCGGCCGACTCGCTGTCCGACGTGGCGGCGGCGGTGACCGATGGGCTCGCCGTCGAGTCGCAGCGGCCGGTGATCACCGCGGCCGACCGCGGGCGGTACGTGGACCCGGTCTACATGTGCGACGGCACCGGGCCGGTGGTGCTGCGCGACCCCGAGCTGCGGCTCGTGCAGATGTCGCGCGGCATCGTGCAGAACGACGAGGAGCTGCGGGCGTACTTCGACGCGACCGACGTGCGGCGGACGGAGATGAACTGGTCGGAGCAGATGGTGCGGTTCCTGCTGAACCCGCTGGTGCGGGGCGTGCTGATCGTGCTGCTCGTGCTGGGCGTCTTCCTTGAGATGCTGAGCCCGGGCGCGGTGGTGCCGGCGACGGTGGCGCTCGCGGCGGTGGCGCTGCTGCTGGGCCCGCCGATGCTGATCGGCCTCGCGGGGTGGTGGGAGATCCTCGCGATCGTGCTCGGCGTCGCGCTGCTCGCGGCGGAGGCGTTCGTCATCCCGGGCTTCGGGCTTGCGGGGGTGGCGGGGCTGGTGCTGCTGTTCGCGGGGCTCGTCGGCACGTTCATCCCCGACGGCTCGGGCGGGCTCTTCGGCACGGCGGCGGGGCGGTCGGGGGCCCTCTTCGGCGTGGTGACGGTCTTGCTCGCGATGTTCACCGCCGGCATCGGGATGTGGCTCATCGCGAAAAACTTCGGCACGCTGCCGATCCTGCGGCGGATGGTGCTCGCGCAGGGCGGCTCGGCGGGGCAGGAGGCGGCCTCGGCGCTGGGCGAGGTGGCGGGCTCGGAAGAAGCGTCGGTGCTCACCGCGGCGTTTGCGCCCGAGGATGCGCTCTCGCGGGCCCTGGGGCAGCGGGGGACGGCCATCTCCGCGCTGCGGCCCAGCGGGCGCGTGGCGCTCGAATCGGGCGAGGTGTACGACGCGATCTCGTCGCGCGGCGTGATCGACGCGGGCCGGGGCGTGCGGGTGGTGGGGCGCGACGGGTTCAGCGTGGTGGTCGAGCCGGCGCCGGCGGGCCGCGGCCCCGCGCGGGCCGCCGCGGAGGGGGAGCGGGCATGACGGGCGACGCGTTGCTGTACTGGGGGCTTGCGCTGCTGGTGATCTCGCTGCTGCTGCTGGGGCTTGAGGCCTTTGTGCCCTCGGGCGGGCTGCTCGGGGCGATGGCGGTGGCGTCGGCGCTGGCGGGCGTGGTGCTGCTCTTCCGCGTGTCGGCGTGGTGGGGGGCGTCGGGGCTTGCGTCGGTGCTGCTGCTGGGGCCGGTGGTGTTTTTCTGGGCGGTGAGCACGCTGCCGACAACGCCCTTTGGCCGAAAACTCGTGAACGCGCCGAGCGAGGACGAGGTGGCCGCGCAGGAACTGGCCGAGGTGGAGCGGCGCCGCGACCGGGCGTCGCTCGTGGGGGTGGAGGGCGTGTGCCTCGTGGACCTGCACCCGGTGGGGGAGATCGAGATCGCCGACACGTCGACGGGCGGGGTGCGGCTTGAGGTGCTGGCGGAGCACGGGTGGATCGACGCGGGGAGCCGCGTGCGCATCACGCGGGTGGAGGGGATGGAGATCTACGTGCGGCCGGTGGCGTGAGCCGGGGCCGCGGGATCGTCAGACGTTGAAGCAAGGGCGGGGCGGGCGCGGGCGTCGCTGGGCGGCCCGTATACTCGCGGGCCTTCGCGGGGCGGCGGGCGGGTGTGGCCCGCGGCGGACGCGGGCGGCTGGGGAAGGAGCATCGGCGTGAACCCTCTGTTGATTCTCGGGATTGTGGCGGGCGTGATCGTCGCCATTCTGGCGCTGCTGGTCTTTGTGAACATGATCCAGTTCTTTGGGTTGTGGTTCCAGGCGTTGCTGAGCAACGCGAGCGTGACGCTGATCGACATCATCGGGATGCGCTTCCGCAAGGTGAACATCCAGGAAGTGGTCGTCACGCGCATCCGCTCGGTGAAGGCGCAGATCCCTGTCTCGACGGCCCAGCTCGAGACGCACTACCTCGCGGGCGGCCGCATCCGCAACGTGATCCAGGCGCTCATCGCGGCCCGGCGCGCGAAGATCGACCTTGACTGGGACACGGCGTGCAGCATCGACCTCGCGGGCCGCGACATCCTGGACGCGGTGACGACGAGCGTGAACCCCAAGGTGATCGACTGCCCCGACCCGCGCCAGGGCCGCACGACCATCGACGCGGTGGCGAAGGACGGCATCCAGCTCAAGGCGCGGGCCCGCGTGACGGTGCGCACCAACCTGCCCCGGCTGGTCGGCGGGGCGACCGAGGAGACGATCGTTGCCCGCGTGGGCGAGGGCATCGTGTCGAGCATCGGCTCGGCGTCGAGCCACAAGGAGGTGCTGGAGAACCCCGACCGCATCTCCAAGGCCGTGATGGCCCGCGGGCTGGACGCGGGGACGGCGTTCAGCATCCTCTCGATCGACATCGCCGACGTGGACGTGGGGGAGAACATCGGCGCGAAGCTTCAGGCCGACCAGGCCGAGGCGGACAAGCGCCGCTTCCAGGCCGAGGCCGAGAAGCGCCGCGCGATGGCCGTCGCGCAGGAGCAGGAGTTCCGGGCCGAGGAGCAGAAGAACCGCGCGCTGGTGGTGCTGGCCGAGGCCGAGGTGCCGCGGGCGACGGCCGAGGCCTTCCGCCAGGGCAACCTGGGCATCATGGACTTTTACCGCATGAAGAACCTCAATGCCGACACGAGCATGCGGCAGTCGATCGCGGGCGTCGAGGGCGACGGCAAGGGCCGCTGAGGCGAAGGCTCCGCACCCCGGCCGGACGCGGACGGTCGCGTGCGCTGGAGTCAGGGCGTGCGTCGCTCGGCCTCGGCCGCTTGGCGCAGCAGCGTCGAGACGCCGCGGGCGGCGTTGGCCGCGGCGACGTCGCGGCGTTCCTGCCGGGCGTCCTCGGCCGAGCGAGGCAGGAGCCGCTGCGGGTAGACCCGCGGGGCCCAGCCGTCGGGGGGGAGGGCGGTGACCTGCTGGCCGTTCAGGCGGCCGGGCGACACGGGCAGGCCCTGGAACGACGGCGCGCCGCCGAGGGCCTCGGGCCCGGCGAGCCACGACTCGAGCCATGGCGGCGGGTCACCCACCACAAAGAGGGTGTCTGGCGGGATCGCCGCGAGCGGGCCGAAGGGGCCCTCGATGTAGACCGATCGCGGGAAGAGGGCGGTGACGCCGCCGTCGCGGCGGGCGAAGCGGTTGTAGCCCGGGGCGGCGAAGAGGGTTTGGTACCCCTGTTCGAGGCGGGGCTGGGCGAAGAGGTGCCGCGCGTCGACGGAGAGCGGGTCGGAGTCGGCGGTGCCCGGGTCGATCCGGCGGAGCCCCGCGCGGGCCCACGCGTCGGCCGCGGCGGGGTTGGCGGGGTTGGCGGGCGACTGCGCCCGCGTCGGGGCGGCGAGCAGGATGAGCGTGAGCGCCGCGGCCGTGGCTGAGGCGGGCGTGCCGAGGCGTCTGGCGTGGCTCGGCATGGGTGGGGCTCGCGGGGCTGCTCGGGTGGGCGTTGGCGGGGAGGGTCGCGTCCCGGCTATCGGCGAACGCGACGGGAAAGGCTAGTCCAGGCGGGAGATGGTGAGCTCGATCGTGACGACGGCCGCGGGGTCGGCGGGGTCGAGCCGGGTGAGGGCCTCGCCGCTGGCGCGCCAGTTGTAGATGCCGTTGAGCAGCGCCTCGTCCACCGCGGCGAAGCCGGTGCGACGCTCGCGGCCGTCTGGGCCGCGGACGAAGCGGACATCGACCACGGTGCCGAGGCGGTCAAAGTCGATCTGGACAACCGGGGGCCGCGGGTTCGTGAGGGCGAGGACGTGCTGCCAGTGGTGGGGGCGGCGGGTCTGGATGCGGAGGCCCTTGGCCGCGACGACCTGACCCAGGCGCCGGACGTCGGCGGGCTCGCGGCTGGTGGGGTCGGACTCGCGGTCGTCGGGCACGGCGGGCCGGACCTCGCCGCCGCCGGGCGTGGGGGCGGGGGTGGCCGACGGGGCCGGGGAGGGCGAGGGCGTGGGCGCGGCGGTGGAGGCCGGCTGGGGCTGGGCTGGC
>CAZCBN010000105.1:0-11517 GCA_964496975.1 uncultured Phycisphaeraceae bacterium | reverse complement strand
ATCCAAGATCCACCCAGACCGGCACAGGTTGAAAACCTGTGCCACCAAGAACCGGCACAGGATGCAAGCCTGTGCCACCAGCAACCCGTTACTTCTTGATCCCCAGTTCCTCCGCCGCCGCCGCCCACGCGCCGCTGGGCTCGCACGCGCACTCCGTGTGCCACGTCTCGACGCCCTCGTGCATGCTCTTCACGTGCCGCTCGTCGCGCGCGGCCTCACCCACCTCGATCACCTCGGCCTCGTTCACGCCCGCGGGCCTCGCCTCGCCCGGGCGGAAGAGCCGCCGCTGGTGCTCGGCGATCGGGTAGTCGTTCGCGCTCATGTCGCGGCGGCGCATCAGGCCGTCGTCGTTGAACTCCCACTGCTCGTTGCCGTGCGTGCGGTGCCACTGCCCCGCCGCGTCCTGCCACTCGTACTCAAACCGCACGCTGATGCGGTTGCCGGTAAAGGCCCACAGTTCCTTCATGAGCCGGTAGTTCCGCTCCCCCTGCCACTTCCGCGTGAGGAACGCCCGCACTTCCTCGCGCCCGTTGAGAAACTCCGCGCGGTTCCGCCACCGCGTGTCCTCGCTGTACGCGAGCGCCACGCGCTGCGGGTCGCGGCTGTTCCACGCGTTCTCCGCCGCCTTCACCTTCGCCAGCGCGGTCTCGTGCGTGAAGGGGGGGCGGATGTCGGTCGGGCTGGCCATGGGTGTGCTCCTTGTGGTCTCCGCGGCCGGGCCGCGGGCCAGTGCAGATCGTGTCAGGTGGCACAGGCTTGCAGCCCGTGCTGTTCCAAGGTGGCACAGGCTTGCAGCCTGTGCCGAGCGGTACCCAACATTCACCCCGCTCGGCACAGGTTGAAAACCTGTGCCACCAAGAATGGCACAGGCTGGACGCCTGCGCCATCTCTCGCGCTCGCCCCCTCAGCGCCAACGCCCCGCGGTCAGTCGTTCTTCACGACCTTCTCCGCCAAGAACCGGCGGATGAGGTGCGAGATCACGTCCACGTCCTCTTCCAGCGCGAAGTGCCCCGTGTCCAGCAGGTGCAGCTCCGCGTGCTTCAGGTCGCGCAGGTAGGGCCACGCCCCCTCGGCCGGGAAGATCGGGTCGTGCCGCCCCCACGTGATCAGCGTCGGCGGCTGGTGCTCGCGGAAGTACGCCTGCCACGACGGGTACAGCGGCGGGTTGCTGCCGTAGTCGCGGAACAGCGCGAGCTGGATCTCCTGGTTCCCCGGCCGGTCCAGCAGGGGCTGGATCACCAGCCAGTTGTCCGGGCTGATCGCGTCCGGCTCGCGGGCCCCGGTGAAGTACTGCCACTTGGTCGCCTCGAGCGTCAGCACGGATCGCAGCGCGTCGCGCGTCGCGTCCGTCTTCGCCGCCCAGTCCTTCTTGATGTCGCCCCAGAAGCTGTCGGGCAGGCCCTCTTCGTACGCGTTGCCGTTCTGCACGATCAGCCCGCGCACCCGCTCGGGGTGCCGCACCGCGATGCGATACCCCACCGGCGCCCCGTAGTCCTGCACGTACAGCACGTACTCGTCCGCGCCCACCTTCTGCAACAGCTCGTCGACCACCTTCGACAGGTTGTCAAACGTGTACTGGAACGCGTCCACGCTCGGCGCGTCCGACAGCCCATACCCCGGGTAGTCCGGCGCGATCACCCGGTACTCGTCCGCCAGCTTGGGGATCAGCTCCCGGAACATGTGGCTCGAGGTCGGGAACCCGTGCAGCAGCACGATCACCGGCTCGCCCTCGTCGCGCCGGTCCGCCCCCGCCTCGCGATACGCCACCTTCACCCCGTTGATCTCAATGCTCCGCGTGAAGACGCGCCGCGGCGCGTCGTCGCCGTGGCCCCCGCCCGCCGCGGTCGCCGTCGCCGGGCTCCACGCCGTCAGCAGCGCCGCGCCCGCCAGCCACGCCCCCGCGGCCCAGCGAGCGCCCCGGCCCTTCGCCCCCCCGTCCGCCCGAGCACCCCCAGCCACCCGCCGCACGAGATCCCGCACCATGGTCCAACTCCTTCTCGCGGTGGGCGTGGCCCGCGGCATCCCACGACGCGAGCGCGGAACAACCGCGCTCGCGTCGAAGGCGACGCGGGGCCACACGCCTCACCGCCATGCGTTCGAATCGCGGCCCGCGCGGCGCTCGCCGCCCGGGCCCGTGGCCACCCGACAAGGGCGATCGCTCGCCCCCGGGGCCTCGGCTCGTTACCGACCGGAACCCGTCGCGGCCCCCGCGCCGGCCCGTTCCAACGCCGCCAGCAGCTGGTCCTTCGGCCGCAGCCCGACCAGCCGCTCCGCCACCTGCCCGTTCACAATCACCAGAATCGTGGGGATGGACTGCACACCGTACCGGCTCGCCAGCGCCGGTGCGTCGTCCACGTTCACCTTGCCCACCACGTACCGCCCCTGCGCCTCGTCCGCCAACGCGTCGATCGTCGGGGCGATCGCCCGGCACGGCCCGCACCAGGGCGCCCAGAAATCAACCAGCACCGGCGTCCCGCTCGCCAGCACCTCCTGATCAAAGGACTCCGTCGTGAACTGCTTCGTGTGAGCGCTCGCCATGGTGTGTTCCTCGCAACGCCGCGGCGACGCTTGAACGTCGGGCCGCGGGCGTGGGTGCTGCTGTCCTTCGCCCGGTTCCGGGCTCCATTCAGACCAATCCGCCCGACGGCCCGCGGTCCCTTCAACACGTCCGGGGCGGCTCGGTGCGGCCGGGCCGGTGTGGCTCGGCCCATGGTCAACGGGTGGACAGAGTGGTCTATTCCGAGCCTCGCCAAACTTCCGCTGCGGCCTCGTCGCCGCGTTCCCGCAGGCCCCGCGAAGCGCATCGCGTCGCACCCCCAAACTCCCGCGGCACAACGATTGAGAAAACGGACATTCTCGGGCGTCGAAACCAACAAAATCATGTCAGGAGTTTTCAAAGACCGGGAGGAAACCACCGGCGAGAGCAGTTGTCCACACCGGAAGGAGCACCCCTGTGGACTTGTCGAAGCGGGAGCATCTGATCGAAGCGGCCGTTCGCCTGTTCAAGGCCGAGGGCTATCGCGCCGTCGGCATTGAGCGCATCCTCTCTGAGGCGGGCGTCGCCAAAATGACCCTCTACAACCACTTTAAGAGCAAGGACGAGCTGGTCCTCGAGGCCGTCCGCCGGATGCACCAGCACGCGCTGGCCGCCTTCGTCGCCGAGGTCGAGCGTTCCTCGTCCGAGCCGGCCGAGCGCCTCCGCGCCCTCGTGCGGCTCATCCTGCAGGAGTGCCGCGAGCGCGACCGCCTGGTGTGCGTCTTCCTCCGCGCCGGGGCCGAGTTCACCTCGCCCGAGAGCCCCGCCCGCCGTGCCGCCGCCGAGCACTACGAGCGCGTCACCGACTACGCCGAGGCCCTCGCCCGCGAGGCCGGCGTCGTCCAGCCGCGCGTCCTCGCCGAGCGGCTCGTCCTCCTCATCGCCGGCGCCTCCGCCATCAGCCCGCTCAACGGCAGCGACGCCGCGACCGACGTCGCCTCCGCCGCGGCCACCGAGTTCCTCAACGCCGCCCTCCACGGCCGGCCCCACCTCACCACCCACACAACGCACACGCCGCACCTCAACGGCCACGCTCACGCCGTTGAAAACGGCGCCGCGGCCCTCACCGCCGTCCGCTGAGCCGGCGTTCTTCGGACCCCACTCCCGCGGCCGCCGAACCACCCGCCCCGACCGGGGCCGGCATCACCACACAACCGCACCGAGGCCAACGCCCAATCGCACCGGCGTGACCCCTATCGGGCCGCGCCCGTTCCCGCGTCCGGCGCCGGCGTCTCCGCGGCCGCCCCGTGGCCCGTGACCGGCGGGCCCGCCGCCGGCGGCCCACCCGCCGCGCCCTCGGGCCGCAGGTGCCGCAGCGCCTCGTTGAAGCTATCTGCGAGCTTGCGCAGCTCGTCGCGCCCGCGCACCCGCAGCGGCTCCACGTTGCCACCCGCCGCCAGCGTGCGCACCGCGTGCGCCATGCGCTTGGCCGGGCCGCTCACGTGCCGCGCCGTGGCGTACGCCACCACCACGGCCGCCGCCGCCGCCAGGCTCGCCGCGAACGCCGCGTGCCGGAACAGCGTGCGCGACAGCGCCGCAAAGTCTTCATCCACGCGCTGCGCCCCCGCGAGCGACACGTCCGCCGGCCCCGTCAGCACCGCGTGCACCCCAAAGCCCAGCGGCGCGTGCACCCAGAGCCGCCTGCCCCCGGCCCCTCCCGCCCCCGACCCAGCGCCCAACCCAGCGCCCGCCCCGCGCGACACCACCACGCCCCCCTCGCCCGCCGCCATCTGCCGTGCCAGCTCCTCGCCCACCTCCCCGGGCGCCGGCAGCGCCGCGGGCGGCGTCAGGTCGCGCCACGCCGGCCGCCCGTCGTCCCCCGCCCGCTCGGCCACCGCGATCGACACCGCCTTCGGTGCCGGCCCCGCGGCCCCCGCCAGCGCCGCCGCGTGCAGTGTCGCGTCGATCCCCAGAGGCCCCGGCGGCCGCAGCGACCACAGCACCCCGCGCAGCGGCAGCCGCGCCGACGCCACCCCGATCACCGAGCCATCGTCCGCAAAGATCGGCGCCGCGCACACCATCATGAACGCGCCCGTCCCCGCCGCCGGCACCTTGCCCGCCGACAGCGGACCCTCCCAGTCGGCGGTCCAGCCGAGCGTTCCCGCGGCCTCGGCCTGCTGATACCACGCCGCGGCCCGCGGCTCGTCCGCCTCCGCCGTCGGCGCGTCCGCCGCGTCGCCCCCGCCGCCCACCCAGAGCCAGACGCCGCTGCGCATCGCGATCAACTGCCCGCCCATCGCCCGCGGCCCCGGGCCTGATCCGCCCGCCGGCCCCGCGCGCTGCGCCGCCTCCAGCAGCGGCGCGGCCCGCCACAGCGCCGCCGCGTCGCGGTTCACCGTCGCCTCCGCGCGGTCCACGCCCGGCACCGACCCAAGCCGCCACGCCTGCTCCGCCCCGCGGCCCGGCCCGTCCCACCCGCGGAACACCGGCGCCGGCCCCGCCGCCGCCTGCCGCACCACCGCCGCCGCGAGCCGCACCGCCGTCTCCGCCTCGCGCCGCACCGCCTCGGCGTCCACGCGCGCGTCGGCCACCGCCTCGGCAAAGTCATGCCGCACGCGTTCTTCCAGTTCCCGCCGCACCCTCGCCGCGAGCACCTCGCGCGTGCCGTCCACCGAGTCGCGGTTCGCGCGGTACGTCAGCAGCGTCGGGGGCGCCACCAGCAGCAGAAGGATCGCGGTGAGTTTCGTGCGCAGTTTCATCGCCAGTGCGCAGCCTATCACCCCCGCCCCCGTCTCACCCGAAGCACGCCTCAACGGCCTCCCGCCTCACCCCGTCGACTGCATCGCCGCCGCGAGCGCGTTGATGCTCGCGAACAGCACCCCCTTCAGCGCCGCCCGCTCCGTGTCGTCCCCCGCCGAGGCGAAGCGCCGCAGCAGCTCCACCTGCGCCAGGTTCAACGGGTCTGTCCACGGGTTCCGCGCCACGATCGACTGCCGGATCACCGGCGCGTGCGCGATCAGCACCGGCTCCCCCGTGATCTCCAGCACCGCACGCCGCGCGAGCGCATACTCCCCCGCGATCCTCGCGTGCAGCGCCGCGCCCCCCGGCACCTGCGCCGCGTACCGCGACGCCAGCGGCAGCCTCGCCCGCGCAAGCTCGAGCTGCGCGTTGTCGATCACCGCCGCAAAGATGGGCCACCGCCGGTACGCCTCCGAGAGCGACCGACGGTCCGCCTCAGAAAGCCCCGCCGCCGCCGTCCCGAGCCCGTACCACCCCGGCACCGTGTACCGCATCTGGATCCACGCGAACACCCACGGGATCGCCCGCAGCGAGTCAAACTCAAACGCCCCCGCCGCACGGCTCACCGGCCGGCTCGCGATCGGCAGCCCCCCGATGTGCGCGATCGGGCTCACCGCGCAGTACCAGGGCCAGAACGCCGCGTCGTCGATCAGCCCGCGGTACGCCTCCATGCTCCGCCGCGCCAGGCGGTGCAGCAGCGCGTGCAGCTCGGGCGTCGCGTCGGCGTGCCCGGGCCCCGCCGCCGTCGCCGTCAGCATCGCCCCGACGATCTGCTCCAGGTGCCGGTGCGCAATCGCCGGCAGCGCATACCGGAAGCTGATCACCTCCCCCTGTTCCGTGAACCGGATCCGCCCCGTCCGCGACCGCGGCGGCGCCGCCAGAATCGCCCGGTTCGCCCGCCCCCCGCCGCGACCCACCGTGCCCCCGCGCCCGTGGAAGAACCGGAAGTCCACCCCCCGCTCGCGGCACACGGCGCTCAGCGTGTCCTGCGCCGCGTGCAGGGCGGTGTTGGCCATCAGGTACCCGCCGTCCTTGTTGGAGTCGGAGTACCCCAGCATCACCTCCTGAAACAGCCCCGATCCCGCGTCTGGTCCCAGGGGTAGGTCGGCGCTCCGAGCCGACCCTCCGACCTCTTCCCCCTCTCTTCCTTCTTCCCCTCGATTTCCTCCCGCAACCCCCCGCGCCCGCGCCTCCAGGTGCGCCCGATACGCCCCGTGGTCCAGCATCGCCCCGAGCAGCGCCGGCCCGCGCTCCAGGTCATCGATCGTCTCGAACAACGGCACCAGGTCCAGCTCGCTCTCCGCAAGCCGCCCCGCGTTCGCCGGACGGTACAGCCCCGTCTCCTTGAACAGCAGCAGCACCTCCAGCATGTCGCTCACGTCGTGCGTCATCGAGACGATGTACGACCCGATGCTCAAGGGCTCCTCCCGCAGCGCCTCGCGCACCGTCTCCAGCGTCGACAGCAGCTCCGCCGTCTCCGCCGACACCACCGCCCCCACCGGCCGCAGCGGCCTGGGCCCCGAGAGCTCCCGCGTCAGCAGCGCAAGCCGCGCCCCCTCGTCCAGCGACCGGTACGACGCCTCCACGCCCGCGAGCCGCAGCAGCTCCTCCGCCGCCGCCTCGTGCACCCGGCTGTGCTGCCGCACGTCCAGCGCCGCCAGGTGCAGCCCAAACGTCTTCGCCCGCACGATCAGGTCCGCCAGCGGCCCCTCGTCCGCCTGCCGCGCGAGCCCCACCGCGTGCAGCGACCGCCGCAGCAGGCACAGGTCGTCCAGCAGCGCCGCCGCCGTGTACGACCCGTCCCGCGCGAGCCGCCCCGACATCTCCATCAGCTTCACGCGGAACGGCTCGCGCCGCACGTGCTCCAGATAGTCCCCCTCCTCCACGCTCTCCCGCCCCACCCCGCGGATCGACTCCACCAGCTCCACCGGCGTCGGCGCCCGCAGCGTCGAGACGCTCAGCTCGTGCCGCAGCTTCAGCAGGTCCGCCTGGTACAGCTCCACCGCCGCCGCCCGCAGCGTCCGCAGCGTCTCCCGCGTCACCGCGTGCGTCACGTTCGGGTTGCCGTCGCGGTCGCCCCCGATCCACGACCGGTACCGCAGCACGCACGGCACGTCCGCCGGCGAGAGCGTCACCCCGTACGCCCCCGACACCGACCGCGCCACGTCCCGCGACAGCCGCGGCACCGCGTCCCAGATCGTCGTCGTCAAAAAGTAGAGCCCGTTCCGCACCTCGTCCGGCACGTCGAGCCGCCGCGCGCGCACGTCGTCCGTCACCAGCATCAACTGCACCAGGTCGCGCAGCCGGTCGCGCAGCCCCGCCCGCTCCCCCTCCAGCAGGTCGCTGCGCCGCAGCGCCTGCGCACACTCCGCCGCCTCCTGCTGCTTCGTCAGCACGCTCCGCCGCCGCGCCTCGGTCGGGTGCGCCGTCAGCGTCGGCTGGATGTCAAGCCGCGCGAGCGCCGACAGCACGCCCTCCAGCGGCACGCCCCCCGCCGCCAGCGCCCGCACCGCCTCGTCGATCGACTCCCGCCGCGGCCTCTCCGCCGTCGCCGCCCGCTCCCGCTCCCGGTTCACCGCGGCGATCTGCAGCTGCTCCGCCTTGTTCAGCAGGTGAAACCGCACCGCCGACACCCGCAGCATGTCCCCCAGCTCCGCCGTCGAGAGCCCCGCGATCACCCGCGCCGCCTCGTCCCGCGCCGGGTGCTCGTCCGCGTCCCCCGCCTCGGCGCACATCGCCGCGAGCCGCGACGCCAGCGCGTGCGCCCCCTCCAGGGGCCCGCCTTCCACCGCCGCCTCCAACGCCCCGCACAACAACTGCGCATCAGACTGCTGCATATCAACAGCCTACGCCCGCGCCGCCCGGCCGAACCCGGCCCCTCAGCCCACCGCCTCCAGCTCCATCTCCCCCGCCGCCGCGTCCCCACCATCCGCGGCCCCGCCCTCCAGACCGCCGCCGTCCATCGCCCCGCCGTCGGCACCGCCGCCATCGATGGCCCCACCATCCGACACCCCACCATCAGACACAAGCGCCTCGATCGTCGGCGCATCCTTCAGCGGCTTCCCGCTCGCGTCCGTCAGCGGCCTCCCGTCCATCGTCTCGATCCGCAGGATCGGGTGCGCCGCGTTGTGCGCCGCGAGCTGCTTCTCCAGCGCCCCCCGCTCCGCCTCCGGCAGCTCCGCCCACTTCCCCCGCCCCCGGCACTTGGGGAACCGCGAGCACCCGAGCCAAGGCCCGCGGATCCCGTCCCGCAGGTTCAGCGGGCTCTGGCACGTCGGGCACGGCAGCGCCGTCACCAGCGCGGGCCGGCTCGGCGCCGTCACCCGCCCCGCCTTGTCCAGGTTCAGAATGATCCCGACGTCCTGGCTCTCCCCCTCCTCCAGCGCCGTCGTCAGGAAGGGCCCGAACCGCCCCGTCCGCCGCACCATCGCCCGGCCCGTCTTCGGGCACCGCACGTTCACAAACTCCGCCTTACGGGGCCTCCCGAGCCGGTCGCACGGGCACGCGTACGTGCACTCGGGGTACCGCGCACAGCTCAAAAACCGCCCGTTCTTCCCGAACCGGTACACCAGCGTGCTGCCGCACTTCTCGCACACATACTCCGCCGGCGCCGGCCGCACCTCGGCCTTCGCGTGCCCCAGCTCATCCTCCGCCCGCGCCAGGCTCACCCTGAAGTCGCCGTAGAACCGCTCCAGCATCTCGATCCAGTCAAGGTGCTCCTCTTCCACCTTGTCCAGCTCGCTCTCCATCTCCCGCGTGTAGCCCACGTCCATCAGCTTCGGGAACGCCTCGATCAGCTTGTCCGTCACCACCTCGCCCAGGTCGGTCGAGTGGAACCGCCGCTCCACCTGCTCCACATACTTCCGGTCCTGGATCACCGAGATGATCGACGCGTACGTGCTGGGCCGCCCGATCCCCTCGCTCTCCAGGTCCTTGATCAGGCTCGCCTCCGTGTACCGCGGCGGCGGGCTCGAAAACTTCTGCTCCACCTCCATCTCAAACGGCCACGCCCCCACGCCCTCCGCAAGCCCCGACGGAAGCACCAGCTCATCCCCCGTCAGCGGCACCCCCGTCACGCGATAAAACCCGTCAAACGCCAGCCGCCGCCCCGTCGCCCGGAACACGCACGTCCCGACGCTCCGCGCTTGGGTGGGGCGGCTCTCCGAGCCGCCTCGGCCCCCCTCCAAAAGCACCGCCGTGCTGTCCCACTCCGCCGGCACCATCTGGCACCCGACAAACCGCTCCCAGATCAGCCGATACAGCCGCGCCTCATCGGGCTTCAGATGCTTGGCGACGCTGTCCGGGTGCCGCGCGGCCTCCGTCGGCCGGATCGCCTCGTGCGCCTCCTGCGCGTCCTTGTTCGAGCTCTTGTAAAGGTTCGCCTTCTCCGGCAGATACTTCCGCCCAAACGTCTTCTCGATGTACCCCCGCGCCATCCCAAGCGCGTCCGCGCTCAGGTGCGTGCTGTCCGTTCGCATGTACGTGATCAACCCCACCGGCCCCTCGCCGGGGATCGTCACGCCCTCGTACAACGCCTGCGCCGCGCGCATCGTCCGCTGCGCCCCGAACCCCAGCCGGCTGCTCGCCGCCTGCTGCAGCGTGCTCGTGATGAACGGCGGGCTCGGACGCGTCGTCACACGCTTCGTCTCGATGCTCTTCACCCGGTACGACG
The DNA here is from genome assembly GCA_964496975.1 of uncultured Phycisphaeraceae bacterium. Lineage (GTDB taxonomy): Bacteria > Planctomycetota > Phycisphaerae > Phycisphaerales > UBA1924 > CAZCBN01. Next base: position 1,570 of record CAZCBN010000105.1, on the reverse strand, counting down.
CCCCCGCGTCCGCCGTCCCCTGCACCGTCCGCACCCACCGCGCCGGCCCGCGGCCCTCCGCGTCCTCCCGCACCACCACCTTCACGTCGCGCAGCCCCGCCGCCTCCGCCACGGCCACCACGCGCCCGCTCAGGTCGCACGTCTCCGCGCGGTCAAACTTCGCCGCGACCCGCGGCGCCGACGCCCGCGGGTCCAGCGCGTCCCCGCTCGAAAGCGTCGGCAGCTCCACCCGCCCCGCGTCCTGCGACACGTCAAACTTCTGCCCGTTCACCTCCACCAGCTCCGCCCGGATCGCCCCCCGCTCCCCGAGCCACCCGTTCTGCATCTTCACCGTGGGCCCGTGGTTCTTCTCGTCGCGACGCGACATGAACGCCCGCCACTCCGGCCCCAGCTTCGCCGCCTCACCGGCCGACAGCGTGAAGTACCCCGTCACCCCCCAGTGCTCGTCCGGCACAAACGCACGGATCGCCCGCTCCCGCTCCACCACAAGCCGCACCGCCACGCTCTGCACCCGGCCCGCGCTCAGCCCCCGCGCCACCTTCTTCCACAGCAGCGGGCTCACCTGGTAGCCCACGATGCGATCGAGGATCCGCCGCGCCTGCTGCGCGTTCACCCGGTCCTCGTTGATCGGGTGCGGGTTCCCGAACGCCCGCTCGATCTCCCCCTTCGTGATCGCCGCGAACACCACCCGCTTCGCCGCCGCGCTGCTGATCCCAAGCTCCTGCGCCAGGTGCCACGCGATCGCCTCGCCCTCGCGGTCCAAGTCCGTCGCGAACCACACCGTGCCGCCCGTGCTCTGCGCGTCCTTCGCCGCCCGCTGCAGGTCCTTGATGACCTGCTCCTTCCCCTCCAAAATCTGATACGTCGGCGTGAACCGCCGCTGCAGGTCCACCCCGGGCACCGGGCTCTTCTCCCCCTTCTTCCCCTTGCTCGGCAGGTCCCGCACGTGCCCGATGCTCGCCAGCACCACGTAGTCGTCGCCCAGATACTTGTTGATCGTCTTCGCCTTGCTCGGGCTCTCCACGATCACCAGGTGCTTGCCCTTCGCGCTCCCCGCCGTGTAGCTCTGCCGGCTCCGACCGCCCGATCGGCCGCCCCCACTCCCACCCCCGCTCCCACCGCCAGACCCACCGCCGCCGGCCGCCCCGACCGCCGCCTTCCCCTTCGCCGCGGCCTTGGTCCTCGCCCCAGCCTTCTTTGCAACCTTCTTCGCCATGACGATCCCATTCAGGCTGAGCAAACCCCGTCCAAGCCGCCTGCGTCGCCCCGCGGCCGAGCCCATCCCACCAGGGCCCGCCGTCTCGGCCGCCCCGTCCCATCGCCCAAAACACCCCTTCGGTCCAACCCCAGCCGCCCCATCCCAAGCCCCGTCCCCAAGCGGGAGAAAACGCCCCCGCCGCCCCCGTGTCAAGCGGTCCACCACCCCCGACTGTTCCAGCATCCCCACAACAAGGTACCCCGCGCCGCCCCCGTCCCCCCCCCCCCCCCCACCCCCCCCCCCACCCCCGCCGCGCCCACCCCGACCGTCCCCGCACCACCACCCACCCCCCCCCCCCCCCCCAACCCCCCC
>CAZCBN010000104.1:0-11932 GCA_964496975.1 uncultured Phycisphaeraceae bacterium | reverse complement strand
GTCGAGCCCCTCCCCCCCGACGACGGCCGCGACAACCCTTACGTCACCCCGGACGCCTGGCAGCCCCCCCGCTAAAAGGCCACCCGTGCCGCGCCTGCCCACCCGCACCGACCGCACCGGCGTCGCGACCCTCTGCAAGCGGCTGCTGCACGCCGACCCGCGCGTGCGGTCCCTCGCCCTGGTCGACCTCGCGCTGCGCCTGCACCGCGGCCGCCAGCCCGGCGCCGCCGCCGGGCGCTGGCCCGCCGCGCTGCTGCCGGCCGTCGTGCGCACCGCGCTGGGCGATACCGACCACGCGGTCGCCACCCGCGCCCTGCGGCTGCTGCTGGACCACGACCTGCTGGACATCGCCGTCGCCCGCCGGGCCGACCTGGCCCAGGCCTACCGCGAGGCCGGGCTGGGCCCCGTGCCGCCCGACCAGGCCGAGCGGCGGCGGGCCCTGCGCACGCTGCTGGACGCGGCCGACCTGCACGCCGCGCGCGCCCGGGCCGCGTGCCTTCCCCGCGTACACTGCGGCGACATGATCGACCCCGCCCGTCACCTGCTCGCGCTCGCCGGCGTGCCGGCCGAGCACATCCGCGGGCTGCTCCGCGCCGCGCAGCGCCTGCGCTCCCCCGGGCCCGAGCACGCTCCCCGGCCCCCGCTCGCGGGCCGCGTCGTCGCCACGGCCTTCTTTGAAGACTCCACCCGCACCAAGGCCTCCTTCACCGAGGCCGCTGCCTCGCTCGGCGCCCGCGTCATTGATTGCTCCGGCCCCGGCACCTCCACCGCCAAGGGCGAGAGCCTCGCCGACACCGCCCGCACGCTCCGGGCCGTGGGCGCGCAGGCCCTGGCCGTGCGCTGCAAGCAAGCCGGCGGCCCCGCCCTCATCGCCGCCGAGCTGGACGGCACCGCGGGCGCCGTCACCTGCTCGGTCATCAACGCCGGCGACGGCCGCCACGAGCACCCCACGCAGGGCCTGCTCGACGCCCTGACCATCGCCGAGCACCTGGGCCGCGCCGACTCGCTGGACCTGCAGGGCCTGCGCGTCGCCGTCGTGGGCGACCTTGTGAACAGCCGGGTCTTCCGGTCCGACGTCGCGGTGCTCACGGCTCTGGGCGCACGGGTGGTCGCGGTCGGCCCGCCGACGCTCGCCCCCCCGGGCCTGTCCGCCCTCGGGTGCGAGGTGCGGCACGACCTGGACGCGGCGCTCGAGGGCGTGGACGCGGTGCAGGTCCTGCGCGTGCAGTTTGAGCGGCACAGCCAGCCCGGCGGCACCGGGGCGCTCGCCAGCGTGCGCGACTACCGCGCAGGCTTTGCGCTCACGCGGGAGCGGGCCCGCCGCCTCGGCCCGCGCGTCGCGCTGCTGCACCCCGGGCCCATGAACCGCGGCATCGAGATCGACGACGAGGCCGCACGCGGCGGGCCCGGCCTGCCCGCGCCGCTCATGGAGGCCCAGGTCTCGCTCGGCGTCGCCGTCCGCCGCGCCGTGCTGCTGCACGTGATGGGCCTCTCGGCCGGCGGTGCGGCGGCCGGTGTGGCCGGCGGGGCAGCCGGTGGGTCGACCGGCAGCGTGCGCCCGGCCGTGGCGATGGCCGCCGCCGCGGGGGGGCCCGCGTGAGCGAACGACACCGCCTGCCCACCGACACCGCCGACGGGCTCCTGCTCGTCATCTCCGGCCCCAGCGGCGTGGGCAAGACCACCATCACCCGCGGCGTGGAGCGCTCGCTCCCCGACAGCGTCTTCTCCGTGAGCGCCACCACCCGCCCCAAGACCGACGCCGACGTCGAGGGCGTGGACTACCACTTCGTCGACAACCCGACGTTCGACCGCATGCGCGAGGCCGGCGAGTTTTTGGAGCACGCCTCCGTCTTCGGCAACCAGTACGGCACGCCCCGGCGCTGGGTGGAGGAGCAGCTCGCCCGCGGCCGGCTCGTCATCCTGGAGATCGACGTGCAGGGCGCCGCCCAGGTGAAGTCAAGCCTGCCGAGCGCGATGGGCCTGTTCATCGAGCCGCCCAGCGAGCAGACGCTGCTGGAGCGCCTCCGGGCCCGCCGCCGCGAGGGGGAAGAGGCCATCCAGCGCCGCTTCGCCGAGGCACGCCGCGAGATCGAGCTGGCGCACACGCTGGGCATCTACGACGCCTTCATCGTGAACAAGGACCTGAACGAGTCGATCGCCCGCGCGGTCGAGCTGGTCCGAGTCCGCCGCGGCCGCTGAGCGGGACGCCCGCGCGGCGCGGGCCGCTTCGTGGGCCAACGCGTGCGCCCGCGCGGACGGCGTTGCAACGATCGTGACCGCAGCCCCACCCGTGGTCCCGCGGCCTCAGGGCATCGGCCGGGCCGCGGCCAGGCCCGCGGCCCCGCGGCCCCGTTCGCTCAGGCCGACGCGGATGGGCCCCTTCGCCGTGGAGGGGTCCACCTCCACGCCCCCTTGCAGCACGCGGGCCAGCCCCGCGGCCACCAGCCGCCTCGCGGCGCGTCGGGCCGGCTCCATCAACGGCTGCCAATCCTCGGGCGAGACCGCCCGCGCCGCCTCGCTCGGGCAGATGGTCGCGTCGGCCCGGCGGGCGTGCAGCAGGCGCAGCATCGCCGTTTCGAGCTGCGCCTCGACGCCCCCGGTGCCGCGGCGGCGGCAGGCGTCGGAGCAGTACTTCACCTGGTCCCAGTCGCGCTCCCACTTTTTGCGCCACGTGATGTCGCGCCCGCACGAGACGCACGGCTTGGGCGGCGGCTGGGACGGGCGATGGGCTGGCTTGCGCGCGGCGGGCACGGGAATGGGGTTCGCGTGCGCGGGCGGGGTCAGATGCCGTCGGCGTTGTGGTGGGCGAGCTGCCCCAGCAGACGGCCCGCGGCGGCCGCCCCGCTGAGGTACGCCCCCTCCACGCGCGCGGCCCCGCACCAGTCGCCGCAGGCGGCGACCATCGCGCTCGCGTCGAACAGGCAGCCGGCGTTCAGGGGCGCGTCGACGATGGCGTAGCGCCACCGGTGGGCCTCGCACACGGCGGGCGTGACGGGCGGCAGGCCCAGCGCGTCAAAGAACGCCTCCGTCAGCGGGCCCCGCACGTCCTCGGGCGATTGCTCCAGGTGGCCCTGGGTCCAGGCGCCGGTGGCGTGCGCGACCCAGCACTCCGCGTCGGCCGGGCGGCCGGGCTTGGCGGTGTTGCGGGCGATCCAGCTCAGCCGCGAGGCGGGGCCCGTCGTGCGGTTCACGAACGCGCCGGCGATGGCGCCCGCCGGGCCCGCGGGCAGCGGGGCGTCAAAGCCCAGCATCAGGGCCCAGCACGGGGCCATCTCCACCGCGTCGGCCTGCGCGGCGAGGTCGGGCACGTCGGCGAGCAGGCCCGCGGCCTGCGGGGCGGGAGTCGCCACGACGAGCGCTTCGGCCCGGCCCAGCGGCTCGCCCTGGTCTGACTCAAACTCCCACCCGTCGCGCAGGCGGCGGGCCACGGCGACGCGCACGCCGCTGCGCAGCGTGCAGGTGGCGGGCATCGTCTGCGCAAGGTGCTGGGCGACGGCGTGCATGCCGGGCACGCCCACATAGCGCACGGGGTGGGCTGCCTTGTCGATGAACCGGGCGCCGTCCTCGATCGCGACGAGCCGGCCGGGCCAGGGGGCGACGAGGCCCTCGTGCATCCACGATTCCACGAGGCGGCGGAAGGCGGGGTCCCGCGCGGTGAAGTACTGGGCGCCGTGGTCGAAGTGCCACTCGCGGGCGGGTGCGTCGCTCTGCGGGCCGCCGGCCTCCGGGTTGGTGTGGCGGCGTCGGCTCAGGCGGCCCCCGGGGCCGCGGCCCTTGTCGTAGACGCGGACGGTCAGGCCCTGGTCCGCGAGCGTGCGCGCGCAGGTGAGCCCCGCGATGCCCGCCCCGATGATTGCGACTTCCATCGGCTTGCCCCCCGCCGGCGCGGCGACGATGCGTCGGTACGCCGGCATGTCCAGCCTGGCGGCGTGCTCCGCCGTGGGCCGGGGTCTGGTCGTTCCATAGATCGGCGTGGCCGGCTGGAAGGGCCGGTCAAACATCCCCAGACACCACAACAGTCCGCCGAAACTGTTGGGGTTGTTCCCATCGAGCGCGAAGCGATGGTTCAGATCAATCAGCATCTCCAGGGCCCGAGAAGGACCGTCGGTCCAGCCCAGCAGGGCCTTGCCCCACGTCATGCGGACGTTGTTGTGCAGTTCACCCTGGACCAGCAAGGAGGTCTGGGCAAGGTCCCACAGCGCATCCCCGGTTTGGGCACGCGCCAATCGCTCCCATGACAGCGTGCGCCGCGGGTCATTCGCGTGGGCCGCGAGGGTTTGGCGGGCCCAGTCGGGGAGGATGGAAAGCGTTTCCACGCGGGGAGGGGCCTGCGCAGGGTCCTCGCGCGCGGCGTGGAAGCAGAGGTTGTGCGCGACCTCACGCCAGACGAACAGCTCATCGAGAAACTTTTGCGCCCCCTCCCCCTGCGGCCCGCCGTTGCCTGAGCGCATGGCCTCGTGCGCCTCGCGCGCGATGCGCATCGGGCTGACGTGGCCGTGGTGCAGGTACGCGGAGAGGCGGCTGACGGGGTGCTGGTCCGGCGGAATGGCGGCGTTGTTGCGGCGTTTGTCGTAGGAGCGCAGGCCGCGGGCTTTGAAGGCGTGCCATCGGGCGTAGCCGGCGCGGGAGCCGCCGGGCGTGTGCGCCACGGGCGGGATGGTGTGGTCGATGTCGCAGCGGGCGATGAGCGCGGGGATGTCGGCGTGCGCCCAATCGACCGGCGTGAAGGGGAGGGAGACGCCGGCGGCGGAGGGCGGCGGGGCGGGCGCGGACGGTTCCCGCAGTTCGGGCCAGGGGCGGGCGACGCGCTGGGTGAAGAGCTTCGCCGCCTTGTCGCGGAAGGCGAAGGCGCGGTCAAAGGGCCGGCCGACGAGCTGCATCGGCACGACGCAGCAGCAGTCCACGGCCCAGACCGGGGCGGGCGTGCGGTCGGCGAGGCGGTCGGTCCACGCGGGGAAGGGCGGGGCCGGGAAGTCTTCGACGACGAGCAGCGCGGCCCGGGCGGCGAGGTCGGGCAGGGGCGAGGGCTGCGCGGGGTCGGCGGGCAGGTGGAAGACGGAGCGCACCGAGCCGTCGGGGAAGCGTTGCGCGAGCTCGTGCGCACAATCGCGGGCACCCTGCAGGATGAAGGCGTGGTGTCGGTCGCTGTTGAAGCGGTGCCGGCCGGCGAGGCCCTGGTAGACCAGCAGGGGCAGCTCGCGGCGGAGGGCTTCGAGCCGGGCGACGTCGAGCGCGGGGTTTTCGTGGGCGCGGACGGCGTGGTGCAGCCAGAGCAGGACAAACTCACCCCGCGGCGCGGCGTCGGCCGGCGGGGCGGGGCGGTCGCGCAGGATGCGGGTGCGCTCGGCGAGGTGGGGGGGAAGGTCGGGCTGCGGGGCGAACAGCTCGCGCATGGGAGCTGCGCTTCGCGGCGGGGGCGGGCGGGGATGCGGCGCGGGGAGGGCGCGGGGAGGGCGTGGGGGGGAGGTCAGGCGACGCTGGTTGAGACGGCGGCGGGGGAGGCCGGGGTCGCGGGGGTGGCGGGGATGGTGGCGGGCCAGGTGATGAGGCGACGGTTGTCGATGGGCTGGTCGCGCAGCGCCAGGCGTTCGGCGGCGATGCGGAGCAGGAAGTCGGCAAACTCGGGCGTGAAGTGGTTGGCCCAGTCGCCCACGATGCCCTTGCGGAGGAAGGCCTTGGCCTCGCGGCCGGCCTCGCGGCCGCCGGTGAGGCGGTCAAAGCGGCAGGCGTCGACGGCGGTGCGCACGGTGTCGGGCGATGCGTCCAGGCCCAGGAAGGCGAAGAGGGCGGCGGCGGTGGCGGTGGGGTCGGCCTTGTGGTCTTCGTAGGCAACTTCGAGGTAGCGGCCCCGGGCGGCCTGCTCGCCCCCGGCGCGGGCGTAGCGGAGCAGCTCGGCCCAGTGGTTGCGGGCGTAGATCTCGGCGCCCTGCGCGATGGTGGCGGCGGGCTGGAGCAGGTCGCTCTTGGCGAGCTCGTGCAGGTGCTTCCAGGCGCTGACGGCGGCGTCGCGCACGTCGCGCGTGCAGCAGACGAACCGGGCGGAGGGGAAGATCTGCGCGAGCAGGCCCACGTGCCGCGTGTGGCCCGTGGACTTGTCGGCGATGAGTTGCAGGCCCGGCTTCGCGGGGTGGGCGTCAAGGTAGTTCAGGAAGACGCGCTCGATGGCGGTGCGGACAAGGCCGGCCTCGTCGGCGGGGGAGAGGGCGGTGGGGCGGCCCTTGCTGCGCAGGCCGTCGACCTGGGTGCGTCGGTAGGTGTGCAGGGCGGCGAGGAGGGGCCAGCAGAGGTGGGTGAAGACGTGGCTCTCGCCGCTGGCGAGGGCGGCGGGGTGGGCGTTGATGAGCTGCATCATCCACGTTGTGCCGCACTTGGGCGGGCCCACGATGAAGACGAGCTGCAACGGGGCGAGGCGGTCCGCGGCGCGGCGCCAGTCGTCATAGAGGGCGTCGGCGGGGTGCGGGCTTGGGTGGGTCATGCGGGGGGTTTTTCGGCGATCGGGGGTGGGGGGCTGGAATGGTGGGGGGGGACGGGGGAAGGGGGAGGGCCATGGGGAATGGGCAATGGGGAATGGGGAATGGGGAATGGGGAACGGGGAATGGGGAATGGGGTGGGGTCGAGTGGGGTGTGGGTGGTGGGGGGGCGGTACCATCGCCGCTATGGCGGATGTGCTGACGCTGACGAACACCGCGACGCGGGGCCGGGGGGCGTTTGTGCCGGCGGACCCGGGGCATGTGACGTTTTACTCGTGCGGGCCCACGGTGTACGACGACGCGCACATCGGGAACTTCCGCAGCTTTCTGGTGGCCGACCTGCTGCGGCGATGGATCGAGAGCCCCTTGTGCCGGCTCGCGACGGCGGGCGGGGGCATGCACGCCGGGCCGCGGCGGGTGACGCACGTCATGAACATCACCGACGTGGGGCACATGACCGAGGACGATCGGGCCGACGGCGGGGGCGAGGACAAGATGGCGGCCGCGGGGCGGAGGCTCCTCGAGGCGAAGAAGGCGGGCACGCTGCCGGCGGGGGCGAGCGTGGACCCGGCCGACCCCTACGCGATCGCGGCGTTTTATGCCGGTCGGTTCCGCGAGGACGCGGCGCGGCTCGGCCTGCGGCTCGCGGTGGAGGCGGAGCGCGACCCCACGCTCATGCCCCGGGCGACGGAGCACGTGCCGCGGATGATCGAGATCGTGCGGGCGCTGGAGCAAAGAGGCCTGGCGTATGTGCGGGGCGAGGCGGGGCGGCGCGCGGTGTACTTTGACGTGCAGAACGATCCGCAGTACGGCCGGCTGAGCGGGAACACGCTGGAGCAACTCCGCGGCGGCGCGGGCGGGCGCGTCAGCGCCGACGCGCAGGCGGAGAAGAAGCACCCCGCCGACTTCTTGCTGTGGAAGGAAGACCCGCGGCACCTGATGCGCTGGGCGAGCCCGTGGGGCGAGGGGTACCCCGGGTGGCACATCGAGTGCACGGCGATGTCGCTGGGCCGGCTTGACCCGTCGGGCGAGCGCGGCGAGATCGACCTGCACAGCGGGGGCGAGGACAACATCTTCCCGCACCACGAGTGCGAGAACGCGCAGAGCTGCGGCTTCACGGGTCGGGCCGTGTTTGCGCGGTGCTGGGTGCACACGCGGTTTTTGATGGTGAACGGCGAGAAGATGTCGAAGCGCAAGGGGACCTTCTTCACGGCCCGCGACCTGTTTGCGCAGGGGCACGAGCCGTCGGCGCTGCGGCTTGAGCTGCTGAAGACGCACTACATGTCCAACGCGGACTTTTCGCTGGACGGGCTGAAGGCGGGGGCGAAGACGATCGAGCGGCTGCGGCGCTTCGCCGAGGCGGCGGGGGGGAAAGACGGCCGGGCGCCGGCGCGGGCGGGCTGGGGGGCGGGTGCGGGGGCGGGCGCGTCGGCGGCGCTGGCGGCGGCGCACCCGGTGGGCGAGCGGTTTGCGTCGGTGATGAACGACGACCTGAACGTGGCCGGTGCGCTGGGCGTGCTGAACACGTGGATGGGGGAGACGTCGCGGCCGACCGAGGCGGACGGGGCGCTGCTCGCGGAGATCGACGCGGTGCTCGGGCTGCTGGAGCTGCCGCGGCCCGGGGCGGTGGCGGCGACCGGGGCCGCGGGCGGGCTGGCGATCTTTTTGCCGGGCGTGACGCCGAGCGACGAGGTGGAGGCGCTGCTGGCGCAGCGTGCGGCGGCGAAGAAGGCGAAGGACTTTGCCGAGGCGGACCGGATCCGCGGCGTGCTCTTGGGGATGGGGCTGACGATCAAGGACGCGCCAGGGGGGAAGGTGGAGGTGGGGCGGGGCTGAGCGGGCCGAGCAGCTACGAAGCTACGAAGCCGCGAAGCCGCTCAGCCGCAAAGCCACGCAGGAAAAGGCACCAAACACCCGATCTGCAACCCCTTCGTGGCTTCGTGGCTCGGTGGCTTCGTGGCTCTTTCCCATCCCCGCCGTTTCCTACACTCTGGCCATGCCCTTCCTGTACTGGCGCTACACCCTGGTCGAGCTGTGGCGGCTCATCCTGCTGACGGCGGCGGTGCTCGTCAGCGTGATCGCCTTTGCGGCGACGATCAAGCCGCTCGCGGACGGCTCGCTCGGGCCGCTGGAGGCGGTGCGGTTCATGGCGTTGGCGAGCGTGCCGATGCTGAGCTACGCGTTGCCGTTCGCGGGCGGGTTCGGGGCGACGCTGGCGTACCACCGCATGGCGCAGGACAACGAGACGCTGGCGGCGCACGCGGGCGGGCTGTCGCACCGGGCGTTGCTGCTGCCGGCGTTGCTGACGGGCGTGGTGCTGGCGGTGGGCCTGGGCGTGCTGAACGAGCAGGTGATCCCGCGGTTTTTGCGTCGGATGGAGCGGATGGTGACGCTCGACGCGGCGAACATCGTGGTGCGGCAGATCGAGCGGGGCGAGGCGGCGAAGTTCGACAACATGATGGTGTACGCCGACGCCGTCGCCCGTGTGCCCCCGAGGCCCGGCACGGCGGCGCTGGAGCACCTGCGGCTGACGCGGGCCGCGGCGATCGAGACCGACCGCGAGGGGCGGGTGACGTACGACGCCGCGTGCGAGCGGGCGTGGCTCACGCTGCTGCCGCCGGGGGCCGCGGGCGAGGGCCTCGCGGGCGAGGCGGCGACGCTCGTCATGCTGCGGCTCGAGCAGGGCAGCGGCGCCGGGCCGGGCGGCACGCAGACCATCGGCGTGTGGGACATCGGCCCCTTCCGCGTGCCCGACGCGTTCGAGGACGACCCGAAGTTTTTGACGTGGGGCGAGCTGCGCAGCCTGCGCGGCGAGCCGGAGCGGATGACGTTTGTCGAGAGCCGCCGCATGAACCTGGCCCGCGCGCTCGCCGGGCGCGAGGCGGGGGACGCCATCGCCACGCGGCTGGCGGAGGAGGGGCAGCTCACGCTGCGCACGGCGGGGGGCATTTCCGCCGTGGTGACGGCGGAGGTGCGCACGCGCATTCGGACAGGGGGCGAGCGGCTCACGCGGCGCCGGCCGGGCGAGCGCGTGGTGGTGGAGGTGTACGAGCCCGAGGGCCGCGACGCGACCTTCCTGGAGGCCGACGAGGCGCTGCTGCTGCCGGCGAAGCCCGCCGCGGGCGGGGCGCTGGCCCCCGCGCCGGCCGAGGGCGTGGGCCTGCTGTTCACGCTGCGGCTTGAGAACCTGCGCATCCGCGGGCCCGGCTCCACCGCGGCCGACCGCGGCGCCGTGGCGACGGAGCGGAGCGAGTACGAACTGGAGGGGCTGACGCTGCTGTCGGACCCGCTGGCCCGCCGGTCGAGGCAGCGCGCCGCCGAGCTGATCGCGGACGCCGCGGGCCACGAGCAGCGCGTGGGCGAGGACCGCTTCGTCGCCGGCCTGCGCGAGAACCTCGACCAGCGCATCGTCCGGCTCGGCCGCGAGATCACGAGCAAGCAGCACGAGCGGCTCGCGATGGCGAGCGCGTGCCTGGTGATGGTCGTCGCGGGGGCGGTCATCGCGCTGCGGCTGCGCGACCGGCTCCCGCTCGTCGTGTACCTCGGCAGCTTCTTCCCGGCACTCGGCGCGGTCATCCTGATCGCGGCGGGGCAGCAGATCTGCCACGACGAGAGCGAGACCATCGGCCTGTCGATCCTGTGGAGCGGCGTGGCCTCGCTCGCGGCCTTCGCGTTCAGCGAGTTCATCAGGCTGGCGAGGCGATGACCCAGGCCCCACCCCCGCCGATCATCACCGAGCCGACCGAGCCCGCGGGGCCCGGCGCGGCCTCGGGCCTTTCGGGGCCCGCGAAGCCCGCCGCCTCGGCCCTGCCGCCCGTGCTGCGGGCGCCGCACCTGTACGCCTGGGCCGACGCGTGGTGGCCCACGCTCGCGTTCGTCGCCGCGATCACGCTGGCCCGCGTCGCGTACCTCGCGTGGTTCAGCCCCTTCGCCCTCGTGGAAGACGAGGCGTTTTACTGGGAGTGGTCCCGCCGCCCGGATTGGTCCTACCAGACCAAGGGCCCGGGCATCGCCTGGGTCATCTGGCTCTCGACGTACTTCTTCGGCGATGTCGAGTGGGCCGTGCGGCTCCCCGCGGTGCTCTTCAGCGCGCTGGGCACGCTCGCGACGGCGGGCCTCGCGCGCGACGTCTTCGGCGACAAGCGCGTCGCCCTGCTCGCCGCGGTGGCGTACCAGTCCATGCCCGCCGTGCAGGTGACGGCCCTGCTCGTCACGATCGACGGGCCCTACATGGCCTGCTGGGCCGCCGCGTGCTGGGCCGGCTGGCGCGCGCTCGCGCACGGGCATACGCGGGCGTGGCTCCTGTTGGGCCTCGCGCTCGCCGCGGGCTTTCTCTTCAAGTACACCATCCTGCTGCTGCCGCCGGGCATGGCGCTGTTCGCGCTCGCGCGGCGGGGCCATATCGCGCGGCAGCGACCGCTCCCCGTCGTGCTCGGCGTGCTCGCGGCGTGCGCGGGGCTGGTGCCCGTGCTCGTGTGGAACGCGGGCCACGGCTGGCTCACCGTGCGGCATCTCCTGGGCCACCTGGGCCTGCCCGGGGGCGACGTTCCCGCGACCCAGGCCGCCGGCAGCGGCTGGCACTACACGCCTCTGTGGACCGTTGAGTTCGTGCTTATCCAGTTCGCCGTCGCGGGGCCCCTGCTGGGCCTCATCGTCATCGGCCTCGTGAACCACCTCCGCGCCGCCCGGCTGGGCCCGGCCGGGTGGAGGCCCGCGGGGCCGGCGTATCTCGTCTTGTGCGCGCTGCCCATCGCGCTGTTTTACCTCGTCGTCAGCTTCCTGACGGACGTGCAGGCCAACTGGGCGATGGCCGTCTTTGTCTCGCTCGCGCCCGCCGCCGCGTGGGCCGCGCTGGACGGCGTGCACCGCGTGGACCACGGCGTGCGCTTCGCCTGGCACGCCTGCCTCATCTGCCTGGGCCTGGTGGCGCTGGGCATCCCCACGCTGGGCTACCTCGCGACAAGCCCGCGCGCGCCAGACTGGCTCCGCGTCCGCCGGCTCATCGGCATCCGAGAGCTCGCCGCCGCCACGCACGGGCACGTGACCGCGCTCGCGCAGCGCACCGGTTCCGAGCCCTTCGTCGTCGCCGTGCACTACGGCCGCGCGGCCCAGCTCGCGTTCTATCTGCCGGGCAAGCCGCGGGTCTACACGGCCTCGGCGCACTTCGGCGACGGCCGCGTCACGCAGTACGACCTGTGGGCCGACACGAACCTCGCCGACCCCGCTGTTGTCGCGTCGCTCCGCGGTCGCCCCGCCGTCTGCTCCGGCGGCATGCTGAGCGACTGGGCCCGCGCGTTCGACAGCGTCACCGACCTGGGCGAACTCCCCGGCGAAACCAAGCAGGGCCGCCGCACCTTTGCGGCCGTCGGCTTCCGGGCCATCGCCCGCCCGACGTCCGCAGAAGCCGCCGCAGAAGCCGCCGCAGAAGCCGCCGCAGAAGCCGCCGCAGAAGCCGCCGCAGA
>CAZCBN010000103.1:0-11966 GCA_964496975.1 uncultured Phycisphaeraceae bacterium | reverse complement strand
CTCCTGGGCGTGCTCCGAGGCCCCGTCAGACACCGAGACGCTCCTTGCGGTCGCTCGCGCAGCCACCTGCACGGCCACCTGCGCGGCCGGGCGACGGGAGCCCGCCGGGACCGCCCTTCCCGAGCGCGGCACTATAGAGACTTTCGCCGATCTCACCACCACGACCGGTGCCCCCGTGGACCCCCACAGCGAAAGCCGCGCCGCCGACACACGCGCCAAACGCCGCATCAGACCCTCGCCACCGCCCAGCGTCCGAAAACCACGCCCACCACCCGCCCACCGTCAAGCTGGGGTGGATGCACACCCCCGTCCGGCCCGACGACCCTCCACAAAAAGGGGATTCCGCCAGCCCGCCCACCCCGCGGCCGATCCCCCCAAGACCAGGTGCGGTCTGGAACCCGCCCGGTCTGAGGGAGGCGATCCATGCGTCGTGCGTTGTCCGACGGTTGGCAGATGCTCGGTCTCGTGGGTGTGGCAGGCGTGACGCTCGGACTGCCCGGATGCGGGGGATCCCCCGACCGCGCCGGCCCAACGTTCACCACCTCTGGGGCATCACACGCGCCGCCGCCCACCCAGCCTCTCTTCCTGAGCAACGCCGGCGACGCCCACCACGCCGGCGGGACCGGCGCCGGCGATGCGCTCGGCCGCTCCATGTTCCGCGCCCGGCACGAGATCGAGGTCGCCGCCGCCCGGGCCCGGCACGAGGAACGCCTCGCCCGGGCCGCCCGCGAAACGTCGGGCGAGGTGTACGTCGCCGTGCCGACGGGCGAGTGACCGCCGCCGTGCGCGCCCGCCCGCGAGGCGTCAGGGCAGGTCGATCGCGACATCCAGCTCGACCGTGCGCGGAGCGAGGCACGCCGTGTCGGTGCACGCCTGAAAGGTCACGCCCAGGATGGGCCGCCCCGGCGTGGGCCCGATGCCGGGGGCGTGCTCCACCACCACCGTGAACTCAACGTCGCGCTCATACACCCGAGGCGTCGCGGTCGCTGCGCCGCCCGCCCGCTGCCGCGTGCCCGCCGGATAGTCCGCGTACACCGCGCACCCCTGCCCCGACACCAGCCCCACCCGCAGCGGCACCAGCCCGCGCAGCGCCGGGTCGGCCCGGGCCTCGTCCTCATCAAAGGGCTCCGCCGACAGCACGTGGTACCCCGGCGCGATCCGCAGCCGCAGCGCCAGCGTCGCCACCCCGCCCTCCGAAAGCGCAAGCCGCTCCGCGTCGGCCAGCACCTCCACCGGCGTGAAGCGATCGTCCGCCGGCGTGCGCGGCGGCGGGGCCACAGCGCCCCCGCCCAACGCCTCCGCGGCCGAGGGGTCGCTCCGCAGCATCCGCAGCAGCGCCCGCGTGCTGTTCACGGCCGCCACGCCGCGCTCCGCGATCGCCGGCGAGAGCGTGCGCAGCAGCGCCACCGCGTCGTCCCACGCCGCGCGCGCGCCGCCCGCCCCGCCCTGGGCGTGCGGGCCGAGGAGCGCCTGCAGGTCCAGCAGCGCGTGCAAAAAGACCCCCGCGGCGCTCGGCGTGGCGCCGTCATAGGTCGTGCGTGGGCGCACAAACAGGTCGGTCGCCTCGGCGTCGGTATCAAACAGCCCGCCCCGCCCATCGCCGAACCGTCGCGCCGCCGACGCGATCAGGCCCCGCGCCTCGACGAGCCAGTCGCGCGACGCGTCGCCCGCGCGGTGCAGCGCCAGGAACGCCGTCGCCGCCCAGGCGTCGTCCTCCAGCACGCCCGGCGCCGAGTCATGCCCGGCGCGGTGGCTCCGCGCCAGCCGGCCCCGGTCATCGCGCATCCGGTCCAGCACAAACCCCGCCGCGCGGGCCGCGAGCGTGCGCCACGCCGGCCTCTCCAGCAGCGCCGACGCGTCGGCCAGCGCGGCGATCGCCATGCCGTTCCACGCGGCGAGGTGCTTGTCGTCCAGGTGCGGCTGCGGCCGCTGCGCGCGCGCCGCCAGCAAGCGCGCGTTCACCCGGTCCAGCGCCGCGAGCAGCGCCTCGGGCGACATCCCCAGCGACGCGGCGAGCGCCTCGGGCCGGTCCGCGAGGCGCAGCACGTGCCGCGGCGGGTCGTCCGGGTGGTGCGGGTCTTGAAAGTTGGCCGCGTGCTGAAGGCCGTAGAGCGAGAGCGCGAGCGCACGATCGTCAAGCCCACCGGGCCCGCCCGCCGCCCGCGGGCCGCCCGCATCGCCAAGTTCCGCCGCCGCGTCTTCGGGCGACCAGAGGTAGTTCAGCCCCTCGCGATGGTCCACCTCGGCGTCCTGCGCGCTGAAGAACGCGCCGGTGTCGGCCGTCATCTCGCGCTGCAGATACTCGACCGTGCGCTCCGCGATGCGTCCGTACCACGCGTCGCGGTACAACGCCGCCGCGCGGGCGTAGACGCGCAGGAGCTGCGCGTTGTCGTACAGCATCTTCTCAAAGTGCGGCACGGTCCACGTCGCGTCGACGCAGTAGCGGTGAAAGCCGCCCCCGACCTGGTCGAACAGGCCCCCGACGGCCATGCGGTCGAGCGTGTGCCTCAGGGCCTTGTCGATCGCGACGCGGGTGGCCTCGTCGCCCGCAGCCGCGCGCGCGTCGAGCAGCATCTCCAGGTAGACGGGCTGCGGAAACTTCGGCGCACCGCCGAAGCCGCCGTTTGTCGCGTCGAAGATCTGCAGCAGCGTGCCGACGGCCGCCGTGACGTGCGCCTCCCCCACCGCCGCCGGCTGGGCCGCCTGGGCCACGTGCTCCGCCACGGCGTCGGCGAGGCTCTCCGCCTGCTCCAGCACCTCGCCCCGCCGGGTCTGCCACGCCTGGCTCATGCCGCGCAGCACCTGCGGAAAGCTCGGCAGCCCGTGCCGCGGCTCGCGCGGGAAGTACGTCCCGGCGAAGTAGGGCCGGCGCGACGCGGGCTCCAGGAACACGCTCATGGGCCACCCGCCGCGGCCCGTCATGATCTGCGTCGCCGCCATGTACAGGTCGTCCAGGTCGGGCCGTTCCTCGCGGTCGAGCTTGATGCAGACGAACAGGTCGTTCATCAGCGCGGCCGTCGGGTGGTGCTCAAAGCTCTCCCGCTCCATGACGTGGCACCAGTAGCACGTCGAGTAGCCGATGGAGAGAAAGACCGGCACGTCGCGGCGCCGCGCCTCGGCGAAGGCCTCGTCGTCCCACGGCTGCCAGGCCACCGGGTTGTGCCGGTGCTGGAGCAGGTAGGGGCTGGTCGACCCGGCGAGTCTGTTGGCGGGGCGGGCGGGCGGATGGTCCGGGTCGTGCGGTGCGGGCATGGGGGAGCGTTGGGGGCCCACCGCGGGCCGTCCACTGGCAAGGGTGGTGCACCGGTGGCCGGGACCAGCGCCCGCGCCGCGGCACGGAACGTGACGCGGGGCTCGCTGCCGGGGCACGGCTGGAGCACTGCTGGGGCGCTGCTGGGGCGCCGGGGGGGGGGCGCTGCGGCGAAACCGGGGATCCGGCCGATAGCGTGGCTACCGTGAGGACCACCATGCGGCACCCAGCACCGGTCATTGATGTCGAGCGCGCCGCGCCCCTCCCGACGTGGTTCGGCGTCGGCGGCGGCGCCGATCGGCTCGCCCGGCCCGCCGACCGCGACGGCGTGCGAACGCTCCTGGCCGACGACCCCGCCGCGCGCATCCTGGGCGACGGCGCCAACCTCCTGGTCGACGACGACGGCGTCGACGGCCTCGTCATTGACCTGCGGGCCCCGGGCCTGAGCGCCGTGCACATCGACGAAGCCACCGGCCGCGTCCACGCCGGCGGCGGGGCCAAGCTCCCGCAGCTCTGCACCGCCGCCGCCCGCCTCGGCCTCGCCGGGCTTGAACACCTCGCGGGCGTGCCCGCGAGCGTCGGCGGGGCCGTGATGATGAACGCCGGCGGGCCCGCGGGCACGATCGCCGGGCCGCTGGTCGCCGTGCAAGGCGTCTCGCGCGAGGGGCGGGACGTGACGCTGCTGCGGCACGAGATCCCATTCGCCTACCGCGAGTCGGGGCTCGAGGGGCTCGTCGTGACGGGCGTCGACTTTCAGTTGCAGCCCGACGACCCCGCGCGGGTGCGCGAGCGGCTCCGCGCCTTCATGGACGCGAAGAAGGCGAGCCAGCCCCTCGCCGAGCGGTCGGCCGGCTGCTGCTTCAAAAACCCCGTGCGCCCCGCGAACGCGCCCGAGATCGTGGTCAACGGCCGGGCCGTGCCGGCGGGGGAGCGCGTCTCGGCGGGGCTGCTGATCGACCGGGCGGGGTGCAAGGGCCTGCGCATCGGCTCAGCCGAGGTGAGCCGCGTGCACGCGAACTTCATCACCGCCGACCGGGCCGACGCGGGGGGCCGGGCCCGGGACGTCATCGCGGTGATGTCCGAAGTGACCCGCCGCGTGCGCGACGCCTTCGGCATCACGCTGCGCCGCGAGGTGGTCGTGTGGAGCCGCCACGCCGAGCTCGCCGACGAGACCGCAAGCGGCGGCGGGCGCGGGGGAGCGGGCCATGCCCACTGACACGCCGCGCGCGCCCGCCGGCCCCCTCCGCGTGCTGGTGCTCGGCGGCGGGCCCGACGCCGAACGCGAGGTGAGCCTGCGCAGCGCCCGCGCCGTGGCCGACGCGCTCGCGGGCGACGCGGCCTTCGCCGTCCACCACGCCGAGATCGACCGCGTGACCCGCGCGGAACTCGCGGGCCAGGTGTCGGCCGCGCGGGCCGACGTCGTCTTCCCCGTGCTGCACGGCCGGTTCGGCGAGGGCGGCCCGCTGCAAGACCTGCTGGAGTCGGTCGGCGTCGCGTATGTCGGCTGCCGGCCCGCCGCCGCCCGGCTGGCGATGGACAAGTTCGCCAGCAAGCTCTGCGCCGCCGCCGCCGGCGTGCCCACCCTCCCCGCCGCCATCCTGAACCGCGACGACGACGCCCCGCCCATCGCCCTTCCGTGCGTGGTAAAGCCCGTGCACGAGGGCAGCAGCGTGGGCCTGCACCTGTGCCGCGACGACGCCGCCTGGCGCACGGCCCTCACCGCCGTCCGCGGCGACCGGGACCGCGTGTACATGGTGGAGCGCCTGGTGGACACGGCCCTGGGCGCGCGCGAGCTGACGGTCGGCGTCCTCACCGGCGAGGGCGCCGCCGCGGGGGCGCTGTCGCCCCTGCCGATCATTGAGATCCGCCCCGCCGCGGGGCCGTACGACTACGCCGCGAAGTACACCCGGGGCGATACGCAGTACCTCGTCGGCCCCGATCTGCCGGCGGGCGTCGCCGCCCGGGTGTCGGCCGACGCGGGGCGGGTCGCCGCGGCCGTCGGCGTGCGGCACCTGTCGCGCGTGGACTTTTTGCTTGATCCCCAGGGGCGGCACTGGTTCCTCGAGATCAACACCATGCCCGGCTTCACCGCCACGAGCCTGCTGCCCAAGGCGGCCGCCGGGGCGGGCCTTGGCTTCGGCGGGCTGGTGGCGCGGCTCGTGCGCGCGGCCTTTGCAGCCGGGCCCCCGGCGCGGGCCGACAATGCAGCGGACCTGCCCACCTGACCCGTCCACCTGACCCGGCCCCTTGCTGAAAAACAGACCCCGCCCCAGACCCGGACAAAGCCCGCCCGATGAAGAAACCCGTCTCCAAGAAAAACGCCGCCGCCAAGGCCCGGGCCCGCCGAGCCGGCGATCGCGCCGCCGCCCGGCCCGCGACCACCGGCTGGAAGCCCGTCATCCTCGTCGTGGGCCTGGTGTCGGGCGTCCTGGGCGTGACCTTCGGCACCTCCATGCTGCGGCACCGCGCCGTTGAGGCGTTGGCCGCCGGGGCCGATGCGCTCCCCGAGGGCGACCGCGTCACCATCAACTGGCCTGTCGACGCGCCGTGGCTGGACGAGCAGACGCGGCAGGACCTCCTGAGCCGCACGGCCTTCGCCGCCTTCGGCCGCCGCGGGAGCGACCCCCTGAGCGTCGCCCCGCTGCAGGCGGTGGCGGCGGACCTGTATGACCTGGGCTGGTTCGCCGAGCCGCCGCGGGTGCGGCGCGATGGGTCGGGCCGCATCGCGATCGACGCCGAGTGGCGCCGGGCCGCCGCCGTTGTGCGCACGCCGCGGGGAGATTGGCTGATCGGCTGGGACGGCTTTCCGATGCGGGCGCTCTACCCGAGCGGGGCGTCGGGCTTCATCGTGCTGACGGGTTCGTCGATGTCCCCCGACCCCGCGGCCGACCCGCAGATCTATCGGAGCCCCTGGCCCGGCGCCGACGTGCAGGCGGGCCTGAGCCTCCTGAAGCTGATCGCCGAGCGCGACACCGGCTACATCCTGCGCGATGTCGCCTCGATCGACGTGGGCCGCTTCGGCCGCGAGGGGGAGGTGGAGATCGTCACCCTCGCCGGCGGGCGGGTGGTCTGGGGCTCGCCCCCGGGCATCTTCCGCGCGGGCGAGATCAACGACGACCTGAAGATCCGCCGCCTGCAAGAGATCGCCGCCCGCTACGGCCGGATCGACGGCAACGCCTCGAGGCTGGAGCTCGCGGGCATCGTTGTCGAGATCGATCGCCTGCCGACGGACGGGGCCCCAACGGCGGCCCACACCGCAGGCGCCGCGACCGCGCCGGCCGCGAACGGTCCGTCGCCCGCCGCGCCTGGCGCCGGGCGCAACACGGCGAATCGCCGCTGAGGCATCCGCCGGGCCGGGCCCGGACCCTCCACCCGAGCACCCCCACCGGCGCCCGACCACACGACGGGCAAGACACGACGGGCAAGAATGGTCGGACCACCCCCGCCGCTGCGACGGGGCCGGACGATGCCGCATTGCACGATGACGAGCCCGCCAACCCCGCCGACACGCCAACCGGCCCCGGTCCTGGTCCCGGTCCCGGTCCTGGTCCTAGTCCTGGTCCTGTCGCCGTCGCCGCCGAGGGCCACCCGCCCGCCGCGGCACCGGTGGACGTTGATCTGTTCGGCCGCCCCCCGAGGCGAACGGCCGACTGGTCGCACCGGCGGGGCGAGCCGCGGGGCCTCGCGCTCGCGTGGACGACCTACCTGCTGCTCGCGAGCGTCGTCGCCCTCGGCTCATCCAGCGTGCGCGGCATGATGCACGCCGACGTCTACCGCCCCGCGGCCCGGCGGCTCATCGTGCTCGTGGCGATCGGGCTCGTCGTGCTGTGGCCTCTGCTGCGGCTGGCGCAGCACGCGCCCGCGCGGCGGCCCGTGGGCTCGGTGCTGCGCGACGCGGCGGTGCTGCTCGTGCCGCTCGCGCTGCTGCTGCTGCCGCAATCGACGCTCGCGGTGTGGCCCCTGGGCGTGGTGGCCTGGCTGCTCGCGTGGCTCGCGACGTGGACGCTCGCGGTCGGCGCGCTCGTCGCGGCGGTGTACACGCTTGCGCACGCGGGCGGGCGGGCCGGCGCGGCCTCCGACACCGGCCCCGGGCCCGGCAGCAGCGGCGGGCCGCGGGTGATCGTGGCCCTGATCGTGTCGGTGGCGGCGGCGTGGCCCGTGGCGTGGCTCGCGGGAACGCCGGGCTCGCTCTCGGCCTGGCGCGACACGCTCGAGCCCGCGTGGCCCTGGCTCGCCAGCCCCGTGCTTGGCGCGTACGACGTGGTCGCCGATCGCCCCTGGACCGGGCGGGCAGCGACCGTCGCGCCGGGGCACCAGCGGGCGCTGCTCGCCGCCGCGTTTGCGACGGCCCTCGCCTGGTCGGGAACCGTTGTGCTCCGGGTCGCTACCGCACGGGCCCGCGCCTAATCTGATCTGTTCATACCACACCAGCCCGGCGTGGCATCACCCCGGCGAAGGGGACTGTCTCCATGGAACTGATCACCGCTGACGAGAAGCGGGCGCTCCAAGCCAAACTCGACGAGCTCAAGCGGAACCGTCCCGTGGTGTCGCAGCGCATCGCCGAGGCACGGGCCCTGGGTGACCTCAAGGAGAACGCCGAGTATCACTCCGCCCGCGAGCAGCAGGGCCTCGAAGAGGCCGAGATCCGCCGGCTCGAGGAACGCCTCTCCACCAGCCAGGTCGTCGATGATTCCCCCGCGGCGGGCGCCGGCGTCGTCTTCCTCGGCTCCACCGTCAAGCTCCGCGACACCCGCTCCGGAGACGAGGACGTCTACCGCCTCGTGGGCGAGATGAGCGGACAGGACGTGGGCGACATTATCGAGGTCACCGCGTCGAGCCCCATGGGCGCGGCCCTCCTCAAGGCACGCGTGGGCGAGACCGTGCGCGTGAAAGCCCCGCGCGGCGTCAAAGAGTTTGAGGTGGTCCAGCTCCTCTGAACCCCACCGCGCCCCGGCCCTCCACCGACCCGACCTGACCTGACCCGCCCCGCCCCGCCCCGCCCCGCCCCGCCGAGAACCCCGACGAATGCTCCGCTCCGTTCTGCACAGCAAGATCCACATGGCGACCGTCACCGGCGCCAAGCCGGATTACGTGGGCTCCATCACCATCGACGCCGACCTGCTGCACGCCACCGGCATGCGCGTCAGCGACCGGGTGCTGATCTCCAACAGCGCCAACGCGCAGCGGCTGGAGACCTACATCTTTCGGGGGGAGCCGGGCTCGGGCGTCATCGAGCTGAACGGGGCGGCCGCCCACCTCGTCAAGCCGGGCGACCGCATCATCATCATGCACTTCGCGCTGATGTCCGATGCGGAGTACGCGGTGCACCGCCCCAAAATCGCGATCGTCGACGCCGCGAACCGCGTCGTGCGGACGCTGCGGTACGAGCCCTTCGGCGGCTCGCCCGCCGAGGCCGCGACGGCGATGGGCTTCGACCCCTGAATCAGTGGTTGGCTCGACTGACCGACCCCCGTGCGGATGTCGCCGCGGCGGTTTGTGCGGCGCAGATCGCCACATGTGGGGAAGGTTGGTGTGGCGATCCCGAACCTGATTGTGGGGATGTCGATCGAGGGAGTGCGAATCTCGCCTAAAAAATCGCGCCGGGTGTGAAAGCCGCCGTGAGGCGGTTGACTTGTCGTTGTGCTGGGGGACACGCCACGGACGGCGTTCACCCGCGGCCCGAACAGGCCGATCGCCCCGCTGCAAGGCCGCGTCGGGGTGATGGCTCGGCTTCCTCGGCTGGTTCTGGGCCGAACGAGACTCCTTTCTTCCTCTCCTCGGTGCCGTCTGGGGTGAAAGTCCCGGACGGCATGTTGGCGGCCCCGTGCGCGCACGACGCAACGCAACACAGCCCGGCGAAACGACGCCGCGGCGCGGTGAACGCCCTCCACCTCAATCATGCGCTCAGTGATGCCCGCAGCAGTCCGGGCGGTCGTTCGGCGGCAGGGGCTTCGCCTCGGCGACGCAGACCGGGCAGCGGCCGAAGAGCGTCAGCTCATGGCCCGTCACTTCAAAGCCGGCGGGCGCGAGCGTGTGGACACCGCCGGGGCAGCCGGCGAGGTCGTAGGCCCGGCCGCAGACGCGGCAGTGGAAGTGGTGGTGATGGGCCTTGTCCGCGCGCTCGTAGCGGGGTGATTCACCCGGCAGCTCGACGGCGCTGATGAGCCGCTCGTCCTTCAGGTCTCGCACGGCCCGGTAGACGGTGGCGAGGCTCATGGAGGGCACGAGGCGGCGGGCCCGGTCGAGGATCTCGATGGGGCTCAGCGGGCGCTCGGCCTCGGCGACGATGTCGCGGATGGCCTCACGCTGGCGGGTGTTTCGGCCGGCGTTGGACACGGGGCATCATTCCCCTTGGACGGCCCGGGTCAACCGGCCCCGGTCGATGGGCCCGGGCCGCGGGGCAACCGGGCGGCGGGTGCGTTCGGTACAGTGCCATGGGCCGGCCGCGCGCCCCGGTGTGTTGCGGCGGCCGGACGGGCGAGGACCGCTGGGGGCCTGTGCCGATGCCGCTGCCAACGCCGCCGACGACGCACCCGACGCCCGCCCGAGCGGGGCGAGTGCGCGGCGGGTCTGGTGGCCGGTCGGGCGGACGGAATCGTGGCTGGGCCGTCGCGGCGCTGGGCGTGGCGTTGGCGGCCTGCGTGCCGGGCTGCGGCGGGACGCCCACCCGAACCGGGCCGGGGACGGGCTCACAGGGAACCACCACGGCCTCGGCCGCTGTGGGGGGGGCCGCTGGGGCGGCGGTTGGGGCCACGCTGGGCGGTTCGGTTGGGGCGGCGGTAGGTGAAGACGACGCCGCGCCGGCGGCGGGCGAGGGGGTGCGGGTGTCGCTCTCGCCGGCGTACCGGGCGTCGGGGCTGACGCCGACGCTTGAGGTGGACGTCGTCGGCCTTCCGGCGGCGGAGGCGCAGCGGCTTTCGGAGGAGCCGGTCGGCGGGTACTTCGGGGCGTCGGGCACGCTGCGGCGGTCGCTGCCACGATTCACCGCGTACTTTGATCGTCAGGACGCCGGGGCGAAGACGCTTCCGCGGGACGGGGGGCTGTGGCGGGCGTGGCAGGACGCGGGGGCCGAGGCGCTCGTGGTGGTGGCGAACATCCCCGGCTTTTCGGATCAGGCGGGCCCGGCGGACCCGCGGCGTTTGGTGGTGCCGCTGAGCGAGGTTCCCCCGGGCGGGCCGGTGTGGATCGAGGTTGATCGGACGGGCCTTCGGCGGCGTGGGGATCTCCCACCGACCAGGGCGGGGACGCGGAGCGGCGGCGGGTGAGGCCAGTCGGGCGGGGCCCGCGGAGTGTGGATCGCCTTGAACGAGCGGCGCGCGACAAGCCAGAACACCGGCGACGGGGCGTTTGGATCCCCGGCGGAGGCACCGACGGCACGCGGGACGGGGCCGGGCGCGCGCTGGGTGCCGCGGGTGCCGGGGTTCGTGTGTGCGCGGGGGGTGCGGACGGGCCCCGCTGGGGGCGTGTGGCTGGCGCACGTGGAGGGGGCGACGCCGGCGGAGGCGACGCATGTGGTGCGCGCGTGCGTGGATGTTCCGCTCCTCGCGCCGGCGGGAGCGGGGCCGTTGGGAGCAGGGGCGGCGCAGCGGTTCGCGGCCCGGTGCGAGCGGCAGCGGATGCTGACGGCCCGGGCGTCGGCGAGCGACGGCGTGGGGCGGGGGCACGTGGTGTCGCTCGTGGCGTCGGGGCCGCTGGGGGACGGGGCGGGCGCGTACGACGTGGTGGCGCGGTACGGGACGTCGGCGGCGATGCTGAGCGCGGGGCGCACGCGGATGCAGCCGCACGTGCTGTACGAGGTGGTGTCGGGCGTGCTGTCGGCGCTGGCGGCCGTGAGCGAGGCGGACGGGGGCCGGCCGCACGGGGCGGTGCGCGCGGGCCACGTGCTGATCGACGATCGCGAGGGGCCCACGCGGTGGCGGGTTGGGCTTGACCACCCGCAGTCGGAGGCCGCGCTGGGGCTCGACGTTGGGCGGGCGTTGATGCACGACCTTCGGGGCGTGGGCGAGGTGATCCACGAGTTGGTGCTGCACAAGCCGTTTCAGGAGCTGGGGGGCTACCCGATCGTGTCGGGGCCGGAGTGGGCGGGGCTCGGGAAGCTGGCGCCCCGGTGGATTGAGCTTGCGAACGCGCTGCTCGACCCGCGGGCGAGGCCGGGCGATCTGACGCTCGAGGGCGTGCGGCGGGCGGTGCTGGCGCTCGAGGCGAGGCCCCGGTCGCCGCAGCGGAAGATCGTCGCGGCGGCGGCGGTGGGCGTGCTGGTGCTGTGCGGGGGCGTGGCGGTCGCGGCGCACGAGCTGCACAAGCAGCGCGAGCGGGTGCAGGAGATCCGCGCGGAGTTTGTGTACGGCGACTACGTGCGGTGGTGCGAGGCGTACGAGGACTGGTTCGGCCGGTTCACGACGGTGGACCTGCCGGCGGCGCGCGAGGAGCTGTCGCGCGACGCGCACCTCGCGGGCACGATGCTCGCGGCGATCGCGGCGGTGGAGGCGAACCCGAGGCTGACGCTCGACCCCAAGGCGGCGGCGAACAAGCAGATCCAGGCGCGCACGTACCGGGAGATGCCGGCGCTGCTGCTGGAGCGGCCCGACCTGCAGGACGAGGACCTCGGCGGCCAGGTGAAGTTCGCCGTCGCGGCGGTGGACGCGGCGGCGAACGCGGCGGAGGCGTGGCCCCTGCGGGGGGCGCTGCGCACGCGGGCGGAGGCGTACGAGGCGGA
>CAZCBN010000102.1:3550-12068 GCA_964496975.1 uncultured Phycisphaeraceae bacterium | reverse complement strand
GCCCCGGACCCTCGCCGCAGGCTACCGCGACCACCGCGCCCCCGCCGAAACCCTGACTCCCGAAACCGGGGTCCCGCGATCCGCCCCGCCGGCCCCAACCCATGGTTGACGCCGCCACCCGAACGGCTAGGCTCTCCCTCTCACCGCGTCGGCTCACCGGCCGCCGCGAGGCCCAGGTGGCGGAACTGGCAGACGCGCTACCTTGAGGTGGTAGTCCCAGAAATGGGGTGGAGGTTCGAGTCCTCTCCTGGGCATTCTCCCGATTCGCCGCGCCGCACCCGCTTCCCGGGTGCTCTTCCCATTCTGCTCCGGCGTCCTTCGCAGGTGTCAGCCTGACCTCGGCCGACTCGCCGCCCGGCGGAGCGCGTACACCGGCTTTGTGAACACCAGCTCAAACCCCAGGCGCCACGCGTTGCGCTCGGTGGGCACGCCGACCTTGCAGTCCACGGTTGCGGTGCGCGCCCCGTGCTCAAAGCCCCAGCGGAGCCGCGCCCGCATCAACGCGGCCTGCGCGCCCCGGCCGCGCCCCTCGGGCAGCGTGGAGCCCTGGTACAGGTTCAGGTGCGCCGCCGAGCAGGGGTGCCCCACCCAGACCCCCGCGCTGGAGCCGCCGATCGGCCTGCCCCCCGACCACGCGAGGAATGTCGCCGAGTCGGGCGACTGCACGCAGTGCTCCACGATGTCGATCTGCGGCCGCGTCGGCTCGCGACCCTGCGAATATCCGCCCGCGATCGTGCGCACGGCGAGCGCCACTTCGTCCGCGTTCCGCTTGTCCACGCGGCGGACCTCGACGCCGGGCGTCTCCACGGGCGCGGGCGGCTCGGTCATGTGCATCGCGAAGACCTGCAGATGGTGCACGACGCGGGCCCCGCGTACGTTCATCTGCTCGTGCATCGACCAGTCGGCGTACGGGCAGGCCTCAAAGACGGCGGCCGAGTTCAGGCCCTCGAACACGTCCAGACATCGCTCGATCTGCGCGTCCTCGACCGGGCCGTGCAGGCCCAGGCCCATGACCTCGTTGACGACGGCGTCGTCGGGCCCGCCGGTCAGGACGACGGGGTCGCGGTCGCCCCCGCCGAGGCGTTCGCAGACAAAGCCCCGGTCGGGGTTGCGGGCGATCCAGGAGCGCATCCACCGCTCGTACTCGCCGGCGATGGAGGTCTCGTACAGATAGGCCCAGTCGCGGGCGGGCATGTGTCGGTGCGCGGGCGGCATGGCCCGTACCATCGCCGCGATGACCTACGCCGACAAGCGGCCCGACAAGGGAATCTCTTCCAGCACATCCCCCGGCGCCGAGCCGAGGCCGCGGCGTCGCCACGCCGACCCCGATCGGCCCCGCCCCCAGTACAGGTGGACCATCGCCCGGGCGGGCCCGCTGCTGCTGGATGGCGGGGGAATGTTCGGGTTGATTCCCCGGGTGGTCTGGAGCCGCGTCGCCCCTGCGGACGACCGCAACCGCGTGGCGGTGCACCACAACTGCCTGCTGCTGGAGTCGGCCGGGGCCCACGCCGAGACGAACCCGGCGACGGGCCGCCCGAGACGGTTCCTGATTGAGGCGGGCACGGGCGACAAGCTCGACGCGAAGATGGCGGACGTCTTCGGGCTTCGGCCCGGCGAAACGATCGAGGCGGCGGTGCGTCAGGCCGGGGTGTCGCCCGAGGACATCGAGGCGACGATCGTCACGCACATGCACTTCGACCACGCCGGCGGGCTGACGCGCCGCTGCCGCGCGGGCGAGACGCCCCACTGGGTGGCGAGCAAGCCCGGGGCGGCGAGCGGGGACGAGCCGAACATCCGGTTCACGTTCCCCAACGCCGAGTTGATCGTGCAGCGGCGGGAGTTTCTCGACGCGCGGAACAACGACTCGGTGATGACCAAGACGTACTACCGCGACCACGTGCTGCCGTTCGAGGACCGCGACCTTGACCTGCCCCCAGCGCCGGGCGAGGCGGAGCGGCGCCCGCGGCTGCGGATGGTCGACAGCGAGCGGCCCTTCCCGATGAACCGCAAGCCCGGCCGCGAGGAGCTGCCCAAGGGCCCGGTCACCGAGCGCATGACGGAGGTTCTGCCGGGCGTGCGGGTCTTTTTGGCGCCCGGGCACACATGGGGGCAGCAGGCGGTGCTCTTTACGGATGAGTCGGGCCGCGAGGTGTGCTTCGTGCCGGACGTGCTGCCGACGGCGTGGCACGTGGGCGCGGCGTACAGCTTGGCCTACGACGTCGAGCCGTTCACGAGCATGCTCACGCGGCACTGGCTGCTGAAAGAAGCGGCGGAGCGCGGCTGGCTGCTGGTGCTGGACCACGAGCCGGGGTGGCCCGTCTTCCGGGCCGAGGCGAACAGCAAGGGATGGTTTGACCTGCACCCGGTGCCGGGCGCGGCACCGGTGGTCGGTTGGTAGCCCCGGGGGGACGCGGGGGGCGGCGATGGCCTCGGGGGGCAGGCTCCGCCGGGCCGCCTTGCGGGGGGGGCTCCGCTACCATCGCCGAGCGAGCACCGTGAGCACCACCGCCCCAACCCCGCCCGTCCCAGGCCCCTCGCGGGCGATTCCCGCGGTCGCCGCGGGCGGCCGCGCGGAAGGGTTGGCACCTGAGGGCTCGGCGCCGCAGGGGTCGGCCCCGGGGAGCGGGGCGTCGGGGGCCGGGGAGTCGCCGACGATCGAGTCCGCCGCCCGGGCCTCTGCGGCGGCCCACCCGCGGAAGACGCTGTTCGACCACGTCGAGGCGTTCGTGAGCCGGCTCAGCACGAAGAACAACTTCTGGCACCGCGTGACGAGCCTGGTCTGGCTGCCCTACGCGTTCCGCAGCGGCATCGTGATGCGTCGGGTGGACGCGACGACGTTCAGCGCGATCCTGCCCTTCCGCCGGTTCAACAAGAACTGGTACAACGCGATGGCGGGCGCGGCGCTCCTGGGCAACTCGGAGATCGCGGGGGGCATGTACGTCTTCGGCGTGTGCGGGGGCGACTACACGGTGGTGTGCAAGCACCTGGACTACCGGTTTCTGCGGCCGTGCTTCGGGCCCGCGGAGTACCGCGTGTCGCCCAAGGAGGACCTGCTCGCGCTGGTGCGCGGGGGCGGGGAGTTCAACATCACGCTCGACATGGACGTGGTGCAGATCCTGCCGACGATCGTGGGCGACAAGGTGTCGCGCGAGATCGCCAAGGAGCGGCGCAAGCGCCGCCGCGGCGAGATGCGCGAGGCCCGCGACGCGGCCGAGTCGGGCGATGCGCCGTCGCGTGAGTCCCGCCTGGAGCGGCTGAAGAAGCGCGAGAAGCGCGTGGGCCGCGCGACGATCACGTTCCACGTCACGCCCAAGGCGCACCAGAAGGCGAAGGGGCGGTCGTAGGCCGCGGCGCGGGCCTGCACGGGCTCGCCCCGGCCCGCACGGGGCCGCACGGGACCGCACGGGACCGGACCCCTTCGGCGGCGGATGCGGGGCGGACGACCGCCGGATCGCCGCGGTTCCGCCCCGACCACTATCCTGCCCGCAGATGACGACGCTCCGCTGGGCTGCATATCTCGCCTGCTCGTGGACATGGTGCATCGGCATGTTCCTGCCGATCCTGCTGCTGCGGGACCTGGGCTGGTGGAGCTTTGCCGTCTTTGCCCTGCCGAACGTCGTCGGCGCGGCCGCGATGGGCTGGACGGTTCGGGCCGGAGGCGCGGGCGAGATCGTGCGCGCGCACCGGGGCATGGTCATCGCGTTCAGCGCGGCCACGATGCTCTTTCACGCGTGGTGGCTGCCGTGGGTGCTGGCCTCCTGGCCGGCCCAGCCCGTTGGCGAAGGCGTCGGCGATGCGCCGCGGGAGACGCACTGGGCGTGGTGGGGCGCCGCGTCGGCCGCGGGGGCTGCGCTGGTCGCGGTCTGCCTTCGAGGCAGCGGCGGCGAGCGGGACGGGCACGGCACGCGTGGCGTGCGCCTGGAGGTCATCGCGCCGGCCTTGTGGGCGGTGTCGCTCGCGCTGCTCGTGCTGCACGCGGCGTTGACACGCGACGCGGGCGCTTCAGGCGCGGCGTCGGCCTTCCCGCGCGACCTCGCGGCGCTTGCCCCGGTGTGCATCTTCGGCTTTCTCGGCTGCCCCTACCTCGACGCCACGTTCCTCTCCGCGCACGACGCCGCGGGCCGGGCCCCGCGCCGCGTGTTCGGCTTGGGCTTCGGCGTGCTCTTCTTCGTCATGATCATCGGCACGCTGACGTACGCGAACGAGCGGCTCGACGCCGGCACGCCGTGGGCATGGGCCGTTGCGGTGCACGTGGTGCTGCAATCGGCGTTCACCGTGGCGGCGCACGGCGGCCGCGTGGCGGCGTTGACCCCCCCCGATCCGTCGGCGAGCCGACCCGGGCCGGGGGCGACCGGCGTCCTGCTCGGCGGGCTTGCGGCGTTGCTCGCGGTCGGCGGGGGCGTCGCGGGGGCGTTGCACGTGCCGGCGGCGGCGGTGCTGCCCCGCGCGGTCCTCGGCCCCGCCGCGGAGATGCCGCTGGGTGAGCTCGTGTACCGCTGTTTCATGGCGTGCTACGGCCTCGCGTTCCCCGCGTACGTCTGGCTCGCGATGGTGCCGACGTGGCGCCGGCCCGCGCCGCCGACGCGGCGCACGCTCGCGGTGTGGGCCGTCGCGGTGCTCGCGGCAACGCCGATGTTCTGGATCGGCTTCGTGCAGAGGCACGAGGTGTGGCTCTTCCCCGGGTTGGCCCTTGTGGTGCTGGCCCGGTTGTTGGTCGGCGCACCGGGGCGGGGCGGCCCCGGACGGGCCGACGGGCGTCCCACGAGCGTGGCCCCCGATCAAGCCGCCCCGGAGGGCCAACCTTGAACGCGCTGCAAAAACTCCGGCAACTCACGAACGACCTCGCGAAGGCGGGCGCCGCCGCGAAGGCGGACGACTGGGCCCTCGCGGGGCGGCTGCTCGCGCGCACGCCGGTGGATCAGGCCGCTGTGACGGCGGCCGTTTCGGCGCGCGACGCCGCGGCGCTCGACCGCATTGTCGCGGCCCTGGAGCGGCCCGCGCCCGCCGCGGCGACCCCGGACGCGGCCGAGGTGACCGAGCGCGAGATGAACGACGCCATGCGGGCCTTCCGCAAGCGCATCAAGCTGCTGCGGCTGAACGACGAGTCAAAGCTCGGCGCCAAGCAGCTCACCGGGGGCAAGCGGAGCGAGATCGACGCGATCGAGCCGCCGCGCGAGTTCCCGCCCCGCGTCTGGCGGGCCCTGGTCCGCGCGGGCCGCCTGCGCGACGCGGGCGAGGGCTTCATGCAGCTCGGCTTCGGGGAGAAGCTCGACGCGTAGCGGTCACCACTCCGGCCCGCCCGTGTACCGCCCGTAGATATCCCCGATCGCCTGCACCATCTCGCCCAGCGTGCACCCGGCCGTCGCGGCGTCGACCAGCGCGGGCATCACGTTCGCGTTCGACCGGCATGCGCCGCGGATCGCCTCGAGCGACGCGCGGACGGCCGCCGCGTCGCGACGCTGCTTGAACGACTTGAGCCGAGCGACCTGCTCGGTCTCCACGCTGTCGGGGATGACGAGGATGTCGATGGGCCTCGCCTCGTCGTCCTCCACGTACTCGTTCACGCCCACGATGATGCGGTCCTGCGCCTCGCACTCCTCGGCGAAGCGGTAGCTTGCCTCGGCGATCTTCCGGCGGAAATAGCCGCGGTGGATGCCCGCGACCACGCCGCCCGAGTACATGTCGCCGCTCGTCAGCTCGCCCACGCGGGCCGGCGACCAGGGCCCGCCCGCCATCTCGTCGATCTCGGCGATGAGCGCGAGCGCCTCCTCCTCGATCTTGTCCGTCAGGCTCTCGATGAACCATGAGCCGCCCAGCGGGTCGACGGTGCGCGTCACGCCCGTTTCGTGCGCCAGGATCTGCTGCGTGCGCAGCGCGACCGTCACGGCCTGCTCGGTCGGCAGGCCCAGCGTCTCGTCCATGCTGTCGGTGTGCAGGCTCTGGCACCCGCCCAGCACGGCCGCCATCGCCTGGTACGCGACCCGCACGATGTTGTTCAGCGGCTGCTGCTCCGTGAGCGAGCAGCCCGCGGTCTGCACGTGGGTCTTCATGAACCACGACCGCTCGTTCTTCGCGCCGTAGCGGTCGCGCATCATGCGGGCCCAGATGCGCCGGGCCGCCCGCAGCTTGCAGATCTCCTCAAAGAACTCGTTGTGGCTGTTGAAGAAGAAGCTGAGCCGCGGCGCGAACTCGTCCACGTCCATGCCGCGGTGGATGCACGCCTCGACGTACTCCATCCCGTCGCGCAGCGTGAAGGCCAGCTCCTGCGCCGCCGTGCTGCCCGCCTCGCGGATGTGGTACCCGCTGATGCTGACGCTGTTCCACCTGGGCAGGTGCTTGCTCTGGAACTCGATGGTGTCCACCACGAGCTTCACGCTCGCCTCGGGCGGGAAGATGAACTCGTTCTGGGCGTGGAACTCTTTCAGGATGTCGTTCTGCAGCGTGCCGCCGAGCGTCTCCCAGCCGATGCCGCGCTGCCGCGCCATCGCGAGATACATCGCCCAGATGACGCACGCGGGACCGTTGATGGTCTGGCTCACCGTCACGTCGCCGATGGGGATGTCGGCGTACAGGCGGTGCATGTCCTCGATCGTGTCGATCGCGACGCCGCACTTGCCGACCTCGCCCGCGCTGAGGGCGTCGTCGCTGTCGCGCCCCATGAGCGTGGGCAGGTCAAAGGCCGTGCTGAGCCCGGTGTTGGCCTTCGCCTTGCTCGACTTCGCGGCGGAGAGCAGGTACTTGAACCGCTTGTTTGTGTCGTCGGCGCTGCCGAAGCCCGCGAACTGCCGCATGGTCCAGAGCCGCGTGCGGTACCCCTGCGGGAAGAGCCCGCGGGTGTACGGGAACTCGCCCGGCGCGGCGATGTCCCGCGCGGCGTGACGCAGGCTTTCCGGGGGCGACGCGGGGCCGTACACCGCGTCCAGCTCGATGCCCGAGATGGTCACCGCCGCCGCGTCGGGCGTGCCGGCCCGGTCCATCCGCGACGCCGCCGCGCCGCGGGGCTGCGTCCCCGAGTTCTCCGCCGGGCGATTCAACGTGCTCATGCCGACGCTCCTCGATCAATGCCTCGCCGCGATGCGTGCCCCGCCACAATCCAAGCCTCGCCACGATCCATGCCGTGCCGTTCGGCCCCGCCGATCACAAGCCGTCGGCGGACGCCCCGCTCTGGCCGCAACCCCCGATCAGGCACCCCGGCCCCACCAGCGAGGTCCTGACCCGGTCTCAGACTTTACATCACCCGCGCCACCCACCCAAGCCTCATGACCCCCCGCGTCCTCCCTTGCGTCCCTCTGCATCTACGCCGCCCCCCCCTCCGAAGCCTTCGGCATTCCGGGTCACGGTCATCAAGGGCGGCAGCGTGCCGGCCCACCAGACCGACCCATCCCCGTACGAAGGGAATCGCACCATGAAGACCGGTATTGCTGCGCTCGCAGGCCTCACCCTCGCCGCCTCCTCCGCGTTCGGCCAGTGCTCCGCGGGCGCCACCGCCGCCAAGGGCCACTGCTCCTCCGACACCGTGACCATGGGCGTCATGGCCGCCGGCAACATCGTCGAGACCGCCAAGTCTGCCGGCACCTTCAACACCCTGCTCGCCGCCGCGACCGCCGCCGGCCTGGTCGAGACCCTCTCGGGCGACAAGCCCCTCACGGTCTTCGCCCCCACCGACGAGGCCTTCGCCAAGCTGGGCGACGCCACCATCCAGACCCTCCTCAAGCCGGAGAACCAAGACCGCCTGAAGGCCATCCTCCTCTACCACGTCGTCCCGGGCAACGTCCCCGCGGCCGAGGTCGTCAAGATCACCGGCGTCACCACCGTCAACGGCCAGCGCGCCGACGTCGTCGTGAACAACGGCGCTGTCCGCATCGACCAGGCCAACGTCATCAAGACCGACATCACCGCCAGCAACGGCACCATCCACGTCATCGACCGCGTGATCCTCCCCGTCGAGGAGAACATCGTGCAGGTCGCCGACAAGGCTGGCTCCTTCGGCACGCTGATCGCCGCCGCCAAGGCCGCGGGCCTCGCCGAGACCCTCATGGGCCCCGGCCCCCTCACGGTGCTCGCCCCGACCGACGAGGCCTTCCAGGCCCTCGGCGCCGACACCATCGCCACCCTGCTCAAGCCCGAGAGCAAGGACAAGCTCGCCGAGATCCTGAAGTACCACGTCATCCCGGGCCGCGTCTTCAGCGCCCAGGCCATCGAGGCCGCCTCCGCCAAGACCGTCCAGGGCGGCTCGGTCGACTTCATCAGCCAGTACGGCAAGGTCCAGGTCAACGGCGCCAACGTCGTGACCGCGGACATCGACGCCTCCAACGGCGTCATCCACGTCATCGACCGCGTCCTCCTGCCCAAGAGCAACTAAGCGACGCAACGCATCCTCCGCGGGAACCCGCCGCACCCCGGCGGCCCGCGGCACGCACACCGGCGGGGGCGATCCACCATCGCCCCCGCTCTTTCGTTCGGCCCCGAGAGCCCACCCCCAACCCCCCCCCCCCCCGCCCCCCGCTCTCCCCCCCCG
>CAZCBN010000102.1:0-3540 GCA_964496975.1 uncultured Phycisphaeraceae bacterium | reverse complement strand
CCCTGTGACCGCCATCGCCCGTCCATCCCTTTTCGGACAGACGTGTCGCTACAATGACACGCCGGCGACCGTCGCGCTTCCCCGCGACACGCTCGCCGCCCGCGGCAGCCGCCGCGACCAGCACCAGGGGCACCGCCGAGTGGCGAACATCGCCGAATCTGACAACCTTCTCCCCCTCGTCGCCTCGGGAAACCCCGACGCCGTCCGCGCCTGCCTGGATCGGTACTCCGGCCTCATCTGGTCCCTCGCCCGCCGCATGTGCCCCACGACGGCCGACGCCGAGGACGCCGTGCAAGAGGTCTTCGTCTCGGTCTGGAAGAGCGCCGACCGCTTCGATCCCCGCCAGGGCAGCGAGGCCACGTTTATCGCCACCATCGCCCGCCGGCGCCTCATTGACCGCACCCGCCGCCGCAAGCGCCGCCCGGACACCTCCGCCGCCGACGAGAGCCAGTTCCAGTTCGCCGACACCCGCTCCGCCTCCCCGGCGGGCGAGGCCATCAGCATCGCCGAAGAATCCGCCGTCGCCGCCCAGGCGATCCGCGAACTGAGCCCCGACCAGCAGCGCGTCCTCCGCATGAGCGTCCTCCACGGCCTGAGCCACGAAAAGATCGCCCAGGCCACCGACCTCCCCCTCGGCACCGTCAAAACCCACATCCGCCGCGGGCTCATCAAGGTGCGTCGCATGCTCGCCGAACGAAACGGCACCCCGACCGAAAACAGCGACGCCGCCGTCCAGACCCCAAGGCTCACGATCGACCTCGCCGATCCCCCCGACCGCACCCCAGCCCCTCGGCGTCAGGGGGCCTCCGAATGAGCTCCATCACCTTCGCCGACCACCCCGAGCCCCACGCCGATCTGCTCGACCTGCTGTGCGAGCGGGCCGCCTCCGGCCTGTCCGAGCCCGACGAGCAGCGCCTTCACGCCCTGCTGCTCGAGGCCGACGCCGACGCCGTCACCTGGTCGCTCGACGCCTTTGAAGCCCCCGCCGCCGCCGCCGCGCTCGCCTTCGCCAGCGACGCCGCCTTTGCCGGCGAAGCCCCGTTCGGCAGCAAAGCCACGTTCGGCGTCGACGCACCGCCCCCGGCCCTGCACCGCCGACTCGCCGCCGTCGCCGAGGCGTTCATCGCCGGCCCAACGGCCGACGCCGCCCCGGTGGCATCTCCCGCGGTCTCGCCGACCGCGACCCGCGCGCCCGCGCAGGACACGCCCTCCGGCCCCGCCCTCCGCCTCGCCGGCTCCGGCGACGACGCCCCCGCCGCCGCGCCCCGCGCCGCCTCCGCGTTCTTCGCGTGGACGGGCTGGGTCGCCGCCGCGGCCTGCGTTGCCGTCGCCGCGCTCGCCGTGCAGCGTTTGCCCAACCGCCTTCAGGCCGCCGACCGCGCCCTCGCCACCGCCGCCGACGCCGTCCGCGCCCCCTGGCTCCACGTCGACCAGGTTGACGCCCTGAAGGCCATGGGCGTCACGCAGCGCCACCCGCTCGACACCGGCGTCACCGGCGAGGCCGCATGGTCCGACGCGGCCAACGCCGGCCTCCTCACCATCGCCGGCCTCGCGCCCAACAACCCCGCCGAGTTCCAGTACCAGCTCTGGATCTTCGACGCCGCACGCCCCGCCGGCGAGCAATACGCCGACTGGCCCGGCATCCTCGCCCAATACCCCGTCGACGGCGGCGTCTTCAACTTCACCCCGGGCCCGGACGGCATCGCCCGCATCCCCGTCAACCCCAAGATCCCCGTCACCAACGCCGCCATCTTCGCCGTCACCAAGGAACCCCCCGGCGGCGTCGTCGTCAGCGACCGCGAGGTGGTCTTCCTCGCCGCCTTCCCCGCCAAGTCCTGACGCGATCCGCCGCGGCGCGTGGCCTCTGCCTGTTCGGCGCGGTGCGCCGCCCCTCGCGCCACGGCTCACTTCGCCTGCATCTGCTCCAACAGCCTCTTCACATCGGGCCGTTCCCGGAGCACGCGCAACTGCCCCAGCACCCGCTCCACGTTCTCCGCCGACGCCGCGGGCCGAGCCGCCGCGACGCGGCGCACGTCCGCGACCTTGCCCACGCCGGCGTCGCCGCTCCTGTCGCGGATCTTGCCGCCACGCGTGCCCGCACCCGCCGCCCCCGGCTTCGCCTCAACCACCACCGCCGCCGAGAGGCCCGGCGCCACGCCGAGTTTCCGAAGCAACCCCCGCGTCGCCGCGTCGGCGGGCGCAGGCATCCCCGCCGGCACAAGCCGCGCCGCGTGCAGCAGCAGCGCCGACCGCCCCACCCCGAGCCGAGCCGCAAGCCCGGCCGCCGCGTCTCGTTCAACTCGCGTGAGCCCGAGCCGCCGCGCCAGCGTGTCAAACGCCGCGTCAAACGCCGTGTCCGCCGCCGCAGCCCGAGCGGCCGATCGCGCCCCCCTGCCCCCGCGCGACGCACCCCGCCCGCGCCGCCGCGCCCGAACCGCAACCAGCCCCCCCACCGCCAGCGCCAAACCCAGTACCAACGCCGTCCCGAGCGCCACCCGCGCGGGCGCGCCATCAACACCCCACGCGGCACCGCCCGCCGACGCCCCCTCGGACGCCTGAAGGCCCGCCTCGGCATCCCGCACCAGGCTCACCGGCCGCGCCGGCCCAAGCTCGCGCCCCGCCGCCCGACCGGGTGCGCGGTCCAGCGCGTCCGCAAGCCTCGCCGCCCCGTCCGCCTGGCTCACACCCCAACCTCGACGCCCGCGCCGAGCCCGCCCGTCCGCCGCGCCGGGCCCACCTCAACCGCCGCCGGTCGGCCGGCGCCGGGCCACGTCCGCCGCAGCTCCACCAGCAGGCGCGACGCGCACCGCTTCGCCCGCGCCCGCACCCGCGGCTCCGCGTCGTCCGACATCGTCGCGACGCGACGCGACAGCGAGTCCCACCGCGGCCCGAGCCGCTCGCGACCCAGCCCGCACAGCGCCCGCTCCGCGAGCCAAAGCCCCGCGAGCCGGTGCATCGCGCGGTCATCGGTCAGCATCGCGTGCACGCCCTCGACCGCCGCGGGCTCGTAGCGCCGCCCCCCGCCGCGCCCCAGCACCACACGCAGCGCGTTCGCGCGCACGCGGTGGTGCTCCGTCGGCTTCACCTCAACCAGCCACGCCGCGCCGCCCGCCCCGGCACCGCCCGCGTCCCCCGCCTCATCATCCAACACCCCGGGCCGCAGCGCCTCGACCGCGTTGGCCCGCACCCGCGCGTCGTCGTGGTCCGCCGCCCGGCGGATCGCCGCGGCCGCGCCGTCGCCCATGACCCCCCCGACGCCCCCGACGCCCCCGAGCGCCGCCACCGCCGTCGCCACCAGCCGCGACGCGCCCTCGCCGCCCAGCCCGCACAGCGCGACAAGGTCGGCCTCAAACACCGGCGCAAGCCGCAGCGCCCGCACCAGCATCA
The DNA here is from genome assembly GCA_964496975.1 of uncultured Phycisphaeraceae bacterium. Lineage (GTDB taxonomy): Bacteria > Planctomycetota > Phycisphaerae > Phycisphaerales > UBA1924 > CAZCBN01. Next base: position 153 of record CAZCBN010000102.1, on the reverse strand, counting down.
CCGCGTCCATCGCCTCGGCCACGGCGCCCGCGCGGGCCCCGTCGAGCCGCGCGCGCACGGCCGCGTCAAACCCCGCCGCATCGCCCGCGCGCCACGCCGCCGCCGCCGCCCGCGACGCCGCCGACGAGGGCCGCCAGGGCCACACCCGCTCCC
>CAZCBN010000101.1:0-12179 GCA_964496975.1 uncultured Phycisphaeraceae bacterium | reverse complement strand
GGCGGTGTGGCCCGCGGCGGCGTGGCAGCCGGCCGGACCGGGTGCAGCCGAGGGCGAGGCGGCGAGCGCCGGGCGGGCGGGCGTGGCGCGGATCGCCGTGTCCGACCGGCCTTCGGCGGCGCGGCGGCTGGTGGCGCTCTACGACTTTGAGGAGCGGGAGACGAACCCGACCGACCTTCCGGCCGGCTGGGTGCGCGCGCAGGAAGACCCTCGCGTGCCGCGCGAGCGGCCCGGCTTTCCGAACTGGAACCGCAACCACGCCGTGCTGGATTACAAGGCCCCGGCGGCCCGGGGCGTGGGCACGGTGCGGGTGCCGACGGGGGGCGGGAGCTCGAGCCTCCTGCTGCGGCCCGGGCTCGTGCCGGTGTTCGCCGACGCGGATTACGCGGTGCGGGCGTCGGTGCGGACGGCGGGCCTGCGCAGCGCCGGGGCGGTGCTGGCGGCGCGGCTGCTGGACCAGACGGGCAGCGTCGTGGAGGGGTCGGAGTCGCGATCGGCCCCGGTGCGATCGGAGGATGGGTGGCAGAGCCTGTCGGTGACCGTGCGCGGGGGGCACGCCGCGGCGGCGTTTTTGCAGCTTGAGCTGCTGCTGGAGCAGCCGAGCCCGTCGGGCCCGGCGCGGGTGCCGGCGGAGCTGACCGTGCGCGAGCAGGACTACGCCGGGGGGGCGTGGTTCGACGACGTGGCGGTGGTGCAGATCCCCCGGGCCGAGGTGTGGGCGGACGCGCCGGGGAACGTGTTTGTCGGCGGGGGTGGCCCCGAGGTGCACCTCGCGGTGCGCGACCTGACGAGCGAGCCGCTGACGGTGGACCTCGCGGTGTACGACGCGACAGGGGAGCGCGTGCAGACGGCGCGGATGGCGGTGGGCTCGGGCTACGCGCAGGAGCGCTGGTCGCCCGGGCTGACGGCGTTCGGCTGGTACCGGGTGGTGATGGACGTGACGAGCCGCGACGGGCTGGTGGGCTCGGCGTGGACGGACGTGGTGTGGGTGCCCGAGCCGCCGCGGCCCTTGGCGTGGGAGGGGCCTCGTCGCGCGGGCGGCGGGGGAGGCGGCGGTGGCGGGGCGGGGACGTCGGCGCTGCTGATCGCGGACCGACGCCGGCTGAGCGCTGAAGTCTCGGAACTGCCCGACGGGCTGATCGACGGGGTGATGCGCGGGGCGCTGGCGGCGCGCGTCGGCGGGCTGACGCTGCCGGTGTGGGCGCCGGGGGATGCGGCGGCGTCGCTCGGGGGACGCAGCGATCGCTTCGCATCGGCGCTGGACTTTGCGGCGGAGCGGGGCATCTGGACGGCGCTGGCGGTGGGGCCGATTCCCGAGGACCTCGCGACGCGGATCGAGGCGGACCGGGACGACGCGGTGGCGCTGCTGACGCGGGCGGAGGCGGAGCGCGAGGTGTACCTCGACCCGGCGCTGGACGCCCTTGGGCAGCGGGTGCAGCGGTGGATGCCGGCGTCGCCGGCGGACCCGTTTGTGCGCGGGGGGGGCGACCTTGCGACGCGGCTTGACGCGGCGGAGGTCGCGCTCGCGCGGCTTGTGCCGGCGCCGATGCTGCGGCTGCCCTGGGAGATGTCGGCGCCGGTGCCGGCGGACGTGCTGCGGCCCGGGCGGACGGTGGTGGCGGAGGTGACGCCGGGCGTGTTGCCGGCGGCGCTGGGCGTGGTAGCGCGGGCATGGAGCGGGGCGGCACGCGAGAACGACGCCGCCGGCGGCGTGACGCTCGCGCTGCGGCACGGCGCGGAGGACCCGGGGCTGGCGCGGCGGCGACCGCGCGACGCGGCGGGGGCGTTCGCGACGCTCGTGACGGAGGCGTGGGCGGCGTTTTTGCCGGGGTCGGTGCGGGGGCGGGCGGGTCCGAGGGCGGGGGCGACGGCGCGGGCGCGGTGCTGGACGAGGCGTTCGCGGGGGTGTCGCTGGCGGACGCGTGGTGGTGGTCGCGGCAGCGGCGTGACCAGATGCTGCCGACGCCGGAGATCGCGGCGCTGGCGTCGATCGCGGACCGGCTTGTGGGGCGGCGGTTTGTGGGGATGCAGGAGCTGGACGGCGGCGTGCGCGCGCTGGTGTTTGATGCGGCGCGGGGCGCGCCGGCGGAGTGGGGGGGCGTGCTGGTGTGCTGGCGCACGGCGTCGGACGATCCGCCGGAGGACCTGCGGGTGCACCTGGGGACGGGCGGCGCGGCGGGGGACGTGCGGGCGTTTGATGTGTTCGGGAACGCGGCGGAGGTGCCGCTGATGTCGCTGGGGGACGGGGGGCTTTCGTCGCACGCGGTGCCGCTGGGGGATGAGCCGCTGTTTGTGGAGGGGGTGGACGTTCCGCTGGTGCGGTTCCAGGCGGGGGTGCGGCTTGATCCGCCGGCGTTGCTGAGCCGGGCGGGGGAGCACGAGCACGCGCTGGTGATCACGAACCCGTGGCCGACGGCGGTGAACGGTCGGTACTTCATCGTGGAGCCGGGGGGGCGTGGGTCGGGCTCGTCGGCGGGGCGGGTGGCGGCGGTGGACCGGACGTGGGACATCGCGCCGCGGAGCGGGTCGTTCTCGATCGCGCCGGGGCAGACGGAGCGGGTTCCGCTCTCGATCTCGTTCAGCCCGGCGGAGGAGAGCGGGCGGAAGCAGTTTGTGATCGACGTGGAGTTTTCTGGCCGGGCGGAGCCGAGAGCGGTGCGGGTGGTGCGCGACGTGGAGCTGGGGGTGCCGGACGTGCGTCTGGACGTGACGGCGAGCGTGGTGCGTGCGGGGGGGGAGGCCGGCGGGGGCGTGGGCGGGGTGGTGGTCGAGGCGCGGGTGAGCACGACGCGGGCGACGCCCATCACGGCGGAGCTGTTTGTGCGGGCGCCGGGGTTCCCGAGGGAGCAGCGGGTGATCTCGGACCTGGCGCCGGGGGAGACAGCGGTGCGGCTCTTCTCGTACCGCGATGGGGTGGAGAAGCTGGCAGGGCGAACGGTGCACGTGGCGCTGTCGCTGCCCGATGGCGGGGGGCGGCTCAGCAAGTCGGTGCGCGTGGGCCTGCCCGAGGAGGCGGCTCCGGCGGGCGGTCAGACACCCAGCACGAACAGCCAGTAGCCGAGGGAGGCGGGCTCGGCCGGGCGGCCCGTGCCGTCGCAGACGCCCAGGACGCGGAGGCCGGTGCCCTTGATGGCGGCGAGCCACTCGTCGAGGCTGTAGGTGCGGAGGGTGTAGGCGGAGGCGGTGGTGGTTTCGTCGCGGCCCTTGTGGACGGTGACGGCGCTGTAGACGCGTTCGTCGCGGGTGTGCGGGCGGCCGGCGCCGTCGGTGGCGGGGGGGTCAAACTGCACGACCTGGGTGACGCGGGTGTTGCCGCGGCCGCCTTGCCAGACGTCCTCGCTGGGGCCTTCCCAGCCGTAGCAGGAGAGGCTGATGCCGACGACGTAGACGCCTCCTGGGCGGAGGGCGCGGGCGATCTGTCGCAGGTGGGCGCGGAGGGCGCGGTCGGTGGGCAGGTGGCGGATGGTGTTGATGGTGTTGAGGGCGATGTCGACGCTGGCGGGCGGGAGGCGCTTCGGGCCGGCGCCGACGAAGGCGGTCATCTCGGCGCGGAAGAGGGCGGCGCGGCGCTCAAGGCCGGCGGCGAGGAGGCGCGTGCGGGCGTATTCGAGCATGCGCTCGCTGCGGTCAAAGCCGACGACGCGGGCGCCGCGTCGTGCGGCGAGGCGGAGGAGCCTCGCGGTTCCGCAGGCGGGCTCGAGCCAGACGCCCGCGGCGGGGTTGGAGCGGGCGCGGGTGCGGAGGTGCGGCGCGGCGGCGCGGGTGATGGCGTTGAGCTCGGCGGCGGTGCCGGGGGCGTGGAGGGCGTCGTAGACGGCGGGGTCCGTGTAGAGGCTTGGCTCGTCGGGCATGGCGGCACCGTATCCGCTCGGGGTGCGCGGCGTCACTACGCTTGCGGGCCAAGGTTCAAGGAAAGAAGCCCACCATGCACGATCCCGCGTCTCTCGCCGCCGCCGTTCGATCCGCCGAGCCCCTCCTGCTGCGGTACGCCGAGGGCTTCACCGACGAGAACAAGACGCGGCAGGCGCCGAACATCGCGAACCACTTCGCGTGGACGATGGGGCACTGTGCGCTGACGATGATGCGGGCGGCGGACCGGATCGCGGGCTTTGTGGAGCCGCAGACGCTGCCGACGGGGGACTGGGTGCACGGGGACGGCACGGCGGGCGACCCGAGCCGTTTTGACACGGAGTCGGTCGGGTACGGCTCGACGCCGGTGACGGACCCGGCGAAGTACCCGCGGGCGGCGCGGTGCGTGGCGATCTACAAGGCGGCGCACGAGCACCTGGCGGTGACGATCGAGCGGTCGACGGCGTCGCAGCTGGCGAAGGACGTGGGGTGGGGCAAGAACCTGACGATGCCGGCGGCGCACCTCGCGCTTCGGATGCTGTTCCACAACGGGACGCACTGCGGCCAGCTCATCGACCTGCGGCGTGCGCTGGGGATGGCGAAGGTGGTGGGGTGAGGGAGAGGCACGCCCGCCGTGGCAGACGCGGCGGGCGATGTTCGGTAGCCTGACGGCATGGCCAAGAAGGTCGCAAAGAGAAGCCCCGGCACGGACGAGACGCCGCGCACACCCCGAGCCCCGCGCGGGAGCGGCAAGAAGGGGAAGGCGGCGTCTGTCGCCGAAGCGGGGGGCGCATCAACACCGGCCGCGCCGGCGGGGCGGCCCTCGGCGGTGATCGACACGCGGGTGGTGTACTGCGGGGATTGCCTGGAGCAACTGAAGCGGCTGCCGGACGGGTGCGTGGACCTGGTCTACATCGACCCGCCGTTCAACAGCAACCGCAACTACGAGATGTTTTGGGGCGAGACGAAGGAGAAGCGGGCGTTTGAGGACAGGCACGCGAGCACGCAGGCGTACATCGATTACATGCGGCCTCGGTGCGTGGAACTGCACCGGGTGCTGAAGAAGACGGGGAGTTTTTACTACCACTGCGATTGGCATGCGAGCCACTATGTGAAGGTGATGCTGGACCAGATTTTCGGAGAGAATCGGTTCGAGAATGAAATCGTCTGGAAGCGACACACTTCACACTCAGATACGCACGGATTCGGACATGTCCACGACATTCTATTTCGTTATTCTGTTGGTGCTACCGTCATCTTTAATGCCGAAATGAAGCCATATTCGCAGGTTTATCTAGACAAGTACTTTGTGTATGAAGATGAGTATCTTCAGGAGCGGGGACGCCATTGGCGGGCGGATATCACGGCTGCGGGCCTGCGAAGCGGCGAGACCGGCGCGGTATGGCGAGGTTTCGATCCAGGGAAAATTGGGCAGGGAAGGCATTGGTTTACCACGCCCGCGGAGCTAGAAAAGTTGGTTGAAGACGGTCGCGTCTACTTCCCAACTAAGGGCGGTGTTCCAAAGCTGAAGCGATACGAAAAGGAACTCAAGGGCATGCCTGTCGATTCGGTTTGGGACGACATACCGTCGCTCGGCGGATTGTCTAAGGCTGCGCCAGAATCGCTAGGTTATCCAACGCAGAAGCCGCTTGCGCTTCTCGAACGAATCATCAAGGCGAGCAGCAACACCAACGACATCGTCCTCGACGCGTTCTGCGGCTGCGGGACGGCCTTGGTTGCGGCGCAAAATCTCGGGCGGCAGTGGGTCGGCATCGACATCTCGCCCACGGCTTGCCGTGTCATGGCGAAGCGGTTGCGGACCGTGTGCAAAATGAAGGAGAGCGAGCCGCTGTGGCTCGCGCAGAAGACGGACGCGTTCGTGGTGCGGGACTTGCCCTGGACGATCGAGAAGCTGAAGGCGATCCCGCCGTTTGAGTTCGAGAACTGGGCGGTGATCGCGCTCGGCGGCATCCCCAACACGACGCAGGTGGGGGACATGGGGATCGACGGGCGGATTTTTCCGGTGGGGACGAAGCCGGACGATCAGCACAGCATGTTTGCCGGTGATTGGTTCCCGATTCAGGTGAAGCACATGGAGCGCGTTGGTCGGCCGGACATTGACGCGTTCGAGGCGGTGATGGAGCGGGAGGATCGGCAGCGCGGGTTCTTCGTGGCGTTCGGGTACTCGTCGGACGCGGAGCAGGAGTGCGCGAACTTCCACAAGCGGACGGGGCGGGTGATCAAGTTGATCACGGTGCGGGAGATTTTGGACGAGCAGCACGTGCAGAAGATGTAGAAGCCACGGCGATTTGTTCGTAAAATGTTTGTGTGTCTTGCTCCGTTTCTTTGACTAGTTCCAACCTTGGGGGTGATTGTCCTAGACTCCGGCGATGTGACTGACGATCGCACGACGAGGAGCACCGCATGGCATCCGACCAGAACAGGCCGATCCTGACCACCGCCGACGGCGCGCCGATCGCCGACAACGAGAACTCGCTGACGGTCGGGCCGCGGGGGCCGCTGCTGATGCAGGACGTGGCGCTGCTGGAGCAGATGCAGCACTTCAACCGCGAGCGGATCCCCGAGCGGGTGGTGCACGCGAAGGGGAGCGGCGCGTTCGGCACGTTCACGGTGACGAACGACGTGAGCCGGTACACCAAGGCGGCCTTCCTGAACAAGGTCGGGAAGAAGACCGAGGTCGTCGCGCGGTTCAGCACCGTGGCGGGCGAGCGCGGCGCGGCCGACGCGGAGCGTGACGTCCGCGGCTTCGCGGTGAAGTTTTACACCGAAGAGGGCAACTGGGACATGGTGGGGAACAACACCCCCGTGTTCTTCGTGCGCGACCCGTACAAGTTCCAGCAGTTCATCCACACGCAGAAGCGCGACCCGCGGACCAACCTCCGCGATGCCAACATGCAGTGGGACTTCTGGTCGCTCTGCCCCGAGAGCCTGCACCAGGTGACGATTCTGATGAGCGACCGCGGCCTGCCCGCGACGTACCGCCACATGAACGGCTACGGGAGCCACACCTACAGCCTGATCAACGCCAAGGGCGAGCGGGTGTGGTGCAAGTTCCACTTCAAGAGCATGCAGGGCATCCGGACCATCACCGACGAGGAGTCGGCCCGGCTGATCGGCATGGACCGCGAGAGCCACCAGCGCGACCTCTTCGAGAGCATCGAAAAGGGGGACTACGCCCGCTGGAAGTTCAGCATCCAGGTGATGACCGACGCGCAGGCCCGGGCCTTTCGCTGGAACCCCTTTGACCTGACGAAGGTCTGGCCGCACGCCGAGTTCCCGCTCATCGAGGTGGGCGTGCTGGAGCTGAACCGCAACCCCGAGAACTACTTCGCGGAGATCGAGCAGAGCAGCTACAGCCCGAGCGCGCTGGTGCCCGGCATCTCGGTGAGCCCGGACAAGATGCTGCAGGCGCGGCTCATGAGCTACGCCGACGCGCACCGCTACCGCGTGGGCAACAACTACCACCAGCTCCCGGTGAACAAGCCGCGCTGCCCCGTGATGAACTACCAGCGCGACGGCGCGATGAACTACGGCACCTCCAACCACACGGCGCCCAACTACTGGCCCAACTCCGTGCCCGGCTCGCCCGCGCCGCGGCCCGAGTACAAGGAGCCCGCGTGGTTCCTGGCGAACACGGCGTCGGACGCCAACACCGCCGTGGTGGACCGCTTCGACAGCCGCGTGGACCATGACGACTTCACGCAGGCGGGGAACCTCTGGCGGCTCTTTGACGCGGGGCAGAAGCAGCGCACGGTGAAGGCGATCGTCGGCGGCCTGTCCCTGGCCCGCCGCGACATCCAGCTGCGGCAGGTCTGCCACTTCTTCCGCGCGGACGAGCAGTACGGCCAGATGGTGGCGAAGGCGCTGGGCGTGAACATCGACGAGGTGATGGCGCAGATGGGCGCGGCCCACGCCGGCGCGCACAACGGGGCCAGCAACGGCAAGCACTGAACCGATGCACGGGGCCGGCGCACGGGCCCCGGTGACCCGGGCCGGTGGTGGCCTCCGCAGGCCGCAGGGTTTGCCCGGTTTCTCAGGGCCGCGCGGCCGTGGTGGCGCGGGACATGCCGATCGTGATCTTCCGGCGGGATTGTCCCGCCGTTTTCTTTGACGGCGCGGGGCTCGGCCTCCATACTGCCATGTCCATCGCGCCGCGTCGGCGTGGGCTTTGTCGTCCGCGAGGGTGGGCGTGCGCGGTGTTGTCCGAAGCGGTGCTGTCCAAACAGGATCCTCACGATGTGGCCCATTCGTTCGTTGCCGAGGCTGGCGTGTGTGTGCGGTGTCGTGGCGGCCTTGTCGGCCGGTGCGTTCGCCGGGCCGATCGACCCTCCGGGCGATGTGAAGCCCACGCTCAAGCCGCTGGCGGAGGTGGAGCCGCGGGTCGCGATCAGCGTTGAGAACACGCCGGGGGATGCCGACTCGACGTTCCGCATCAGCCAGCCGGGGTCGTACTACCTGACGGCCAACATCACAGCGACGAGCGGGAGGGACGGCATCGAGGTCGCCGCGTCGAACGTCACGATCGACCTGAACGGCTTCACCATCGACGGCCGGTCGCTCTCGCCCGTGGGCATCAGCGACGTCGGCGACGAGGGCACGGACATCGCGGGCCTGACTGTTCGCAACGGGAACCTCCGCGGCTTCACCAGCGCCGGCGTGCGGTTCGGCCGCGGGGCCGACAACGTGTCGCCAAGGCTGGAGCGCCTCACGGCGACTGCGAACAACGTGGGGTTTGAGATCGAGGACGACGCGGTGTTCATCGCGTGCATCGCCGCCGAGAACACGTTGGCGGGTTTTCTTGACGGCTCCTTCGGTTCGCAGTACACGGACTGCCGCGCGTCGTTCAACGGCGGGCGCGGGTTCGACGGGCTGTTCTTCGCGACGCTGACCAACTGCGTGGCGTCGTTCAACCAGTCGTCGGGGTTTTCCGGGTCGGGATCCTCGTTCTTCAACTGCGTCGCTCACAATACCGACGGCAACGGCTTTGACGCGGTGTCCAGCACGTTCACCGCGTGCTGGGCTCGCAACAACCTGAGCCGCGGCTTCAGCGTCGGCTCCAACTCCTTCGTCCGCGAGTGCGTGGCGCAGAGCAACGTGCTTGACGGCTTTGCGCTCGGGTCCGACTCGACGATCGTGGGGTCAAGGGCGTTGGCCAACGGCGCGGGAGCCTCGAACGTCGGCGCCGGGATCTCGGTGACCGGAACCTCTTGCGTCGTTGACTCAAACCACGCGAACAACAACGACACGGGGATCAGCGTGTCCTCCATCGGAGCGACCGTCACCCGGAACACGTGCTCAGGCAACACAACCAACTACAGCATCTCTGCGAACAGTCGTTACGGCGAGATCGTCAACGCCACTGCCACCGGTGCCGCCGCGGCCACCGGCAACTCCGCCACGTCCACCCTCCTCACCACCGACCCGTGGGCCAACCTCGCGTACTGATGCAGTCTCCCCCTCCTCGGCCCGCGAACAATCGACGGTGACCCAGCTCTCCCTGTTCGACGGCGGGCCCGCCGATCGCGTTCGCGCAGCGCCCGCAGCGTCCGAAGCCGTGCGCGCGGTCGCGGCCCTGTCGCCGCGCGTGCACCTCGGCACGAGTTCGTGGACCTTCCCCGGGTGGCGCGGCCTTGTGTACGAATCCCACGCCGCGCTCAGCGAGGCCACGCTCGCGCGGGAGGGCTTGGCCGCGTACGCCGCCAGCCCGCTGCACCGCACCGTCGGGCTGGATCGCGCGTTTTACAGGCCCATGTCGGCGGAGCAGTACCGGGACCTCGCCGCCCAGACCCCCGCCGGCTTCCGGTTCCTCGTGAAGGCATGGCAGGGCCTGACGAACCCCGAAGACCCCGCGGGCGTCTTCCTGCACGCCGAGACGGCGTTGGACCTGGTGCTGGGCCCCGCGCTCATCGGCTTGGGGGATCGCCTCGGGCCGATTGTGTTTCAACTTTCGCCGCTGGACCTGCATCCGCGCGGGCGTCTGGGCGGCGTGCGCGCGCTGCTGGAGCGCGTGGGTGAGTTCTTCCTCGCCCTGCGCGAGCGTGTCGGCCGGGGCCCGTTGCTGGCGCTGGAGTGGCGGAACGCCGAGCCGTGTCGGGGCGGCGAGGCGCCGGCCTTGGCCGAGGCGCTGCGGCGTGCGCACGTTGCCCATGGCTTCGCCAGTCACCCCAGGCAGCCCACGCTCGCGCAGCAGCGCGCGGCGATGGCGGCGCACGGGTGGCCCCTGGAGGCCCAGCCGGCGCTCGTGTGCCGATGGTTGCTGCGGCACGACCAGACCTACGGCGGGGCGAAGCAGCGGTACCAGCCCTTCACGAGGATCGTGGACGAGGACGCGGGCACCCGCGGGCAGGTCGTCGATCTTGTGCGCACGGCCCTGCGCATGCCCTTTGACGCGTGGGTCATCATCAACAACAAGGCGGAGGGCTCGGCGCCGCGGTCCGTGGTGCGTTTGGCCGAGAGTTTGGCGGCGAGTCCGGAAAGCGGCGAAGCGCTCGGGCGCGGCGCCGCCCCGCCGGTCGGTGGGTGAGCGGGTCGCGATGTGCCCGTGGTGTGGCGGCAAGGTGCGAATCGGGTTGCGTGGCGGCCGGGATTCGTCACACTGATGTGGCGTCGTGGCCCGCCGTGGAGGATGTTCTGGTGTGCGTCGACTGTCGCGAGCGGGGGTTCTCCGCGGGGCGTGGTAGCCATAAGGGGATCGGTCTCATGGTGTTCGCACGAATCGGGATCGCCCTCGCGGCGATGGTCGCTCTGCCCGCGTGGGCCGGTCCGCTGAACCCGCCCTCGGGTGCGGTGACGCCGACCGCACGGCCGCTGGCTGAGGTTGAGCCGCGGATCGCGGTGGGCCCGCAGACCACGCCCGGCGACGCCGATTCCTCGCCCAGCACGTTCAAGATCACGGCCCCGGGCTCGTACTACCTGACGGCCGACGTCGTCGGCGAGGCGACGAAGCACGGCATCGAGATCACTTCGGGCGACGTGACGCTGGACCTGATGGGCTTTGCGGTGCGGGGCGTGCCTGGGGCACGCTCCGGCGTCCGCATCGCCTCCCTTCTGCGCAACGTGACTGTGCGCGACGGGAGCATCACCGATTGGCCGACCGGCGGGCTCGATGCGTCGAGCGCCGACGAGGTATCCGTGCTGGATGTTCGCGCCATGCGCAACACCGGCATCGGCATCTTCATCGACAGCGGCACCATTGATCGCTGCGTCGCACAGGGCAATACCAGCACGGGCATCCGCGCCGGCCAGGGGGCCGCCATCCTTCGGTGCTTCGCCCAGGAGAACGCCACCGGCATCGATGCGGGCATCATCGCCTCCGTCACCGACTGCTCGGTTGCCTCGAATACCGGACGCGGCATCGTCGCGGGCGGCAACTGTGTCGTCTCTCGGTGCACGGTGCAACAGAACGGCGGCGACGGGATCACGCTCAACTTCGGCAGTCTCGCCGTCGACTGCGTTTCTCGGGCGAACGTCGGGAACGGCTTCACGGCCTCCAACGCCTCGATCGTCCGCGGCTGCACCGCCGACCGCAACAGCATCGACGGCATCCGCCTTGCCAGCGCCTGCACGGCCCTGAACAACTCATGCACTTCCAACGCCCTCGACGGCACGGGCGCGGGCGTCCACGCGACCGGCTCTGACAACCGAGTCGAGGGCAACAACTGCATCGCCAACACCTTCGGCGTTCAGATCGACGCCGCGGGCAACGTCATCGTCGGCAACACGTGCAGCGGCAACACCAGCAACTTTTCCATCGTCGCCGCCAACGTGCACGGGCCGGTGGTGGATCGTCGCACGCCCGGCGGCGTGACGTTTACGGGGAGTTCGGCCGCGAGCACGATGAACACGACCGATCCGTTCGCCAACTTCGCCTATTAGCGTGCGCGACGGCGGGTGCGGTGCCGCACGGGCCGTCCGCGACGCCCGAATGGTGTGGGTGCAAGGATCGGATTCTGGAAGGGTCGTGTGCAGCCGCGCGCCGTGTTCTTGCCGCGTGCCGCTTGCAGCGACGTGTGGCGACGGGCACACTGTCCCGCGGCCGCGGCGGCTCGACGCGAGACGCACCGAAGGAAACCCGGGGAGTTTGTCATGACGATCGCACGCACTCGGATCGCCCTCGCGGCGATGGGTCTGTTCACGGTGGTCGCTTCGGCGGGGCCGTTGAACCCGCCGATGGGCCCGGTCACGCCGACGGCCAAGCCGCTGGTCGAGGTGGAGCCGCGGGTCGCGATCAACGCAGTGAACACGCCGGGGGATGCCGACAGCCTGTTCAGGATCAGCGCGCCCGGGTCGTACTACCTGACAGGGAACAT
>CAZCBN010000100.1:0-12243 GCA_964496975.1 uncultured Phycisphaeraceae bacterium | reverse complement strand
GTGTACGACCACCTGGTCTACGAGGGCACGCACACGCCGATCGCCACGCTGCCCGCCGCGAGCGGGCGCGTGGTGACGCTCGGCTCGTTCGGCAAGACCTTCAGCATGACGGGGTGGAAGATCGGCTGGGCCATCGCGCCGGCCGACCTGACGGCGGGCGTGCGCGGGGCGCACCAGTTTGTGAACTTCGCCGTAGCAACGCCCCTGCAACACGCCGCCGCCGAGGCCGTGCCGCGGACCGACGAGTACGCGCGCGAGCTGGTGCCCCGCCTGGCCCACGCGCGGGGCCTGCTGGCGAGTGCCCTCCGCCCGCTGGGCCTGCGCTTCGCGATGCCCGCGGGGGGCTACTTCATCCTGGCCGACCACCGCGACCTGAGCGCGCGCCTGGGCTTCGCCGAGCCCGACGACGTCGCGCTCTGCCACCGCCTGATCGACCAGGCCGGCGTGGCGACCATCCCCCCCACCGCGTTCTACGCGCACAAGCCACGCGGCCGCCACCTGCTGCGCATCGCGTTCTGCAAGCGCGCCGAGACCATCACCGCCGCGGCGGAACGACTGGCGCGGTTTGCGGGCGCGCCCACGGGCGGTTAGGCGTCGGCCGGTTCGTCGTCATCGACCCCGATGACCACCGGCAACGGGGGCACCTGAATGGGCCTCGTCGGTGGCAGCGGGACGGGCTGCGATGCGCCGGCCTCCACGGCCAGCACCAGCAGCGGCTGGCCCGGCGGCAGCGGCTCGTTCATCGGGACCACGATGTCGCGCACCGGGCCGCCCTTTGCGAAGTCGAACTGGCGGTAGACCTGCCGCGGCAGGGCGATCCGCTCGGGCTCGCCCACCAGGCGGTCGGCGGACTTGCCGAACTGGCCCAAAAACTGGCCGATGTGACGCAGCACGGCCTCGGATGGCGGGGCGCCGCCGGGCGCGCGCGCGAAGGCCGCCGGTGCGCCGCGGAAGATCGGCACGCCCGGCGTCGGCACGAACAGCTCGCCGGCAAAGCCCTCCCGCTCCAAGAGGGCCAGCAGTTCCCCGGGGTGGCCCGCGATCAGGCGGTCGGCGCGGACGACCCATTCCACGCCCGCGTTGGCGGCCGCCTCGAAGGCGACCCGCGCGTCGTCGATCAGCTCGGCGACGCTGGACGGCAGCGGGTCGCCCTGCCAAAGTCGGTGCAGGGCCGACGCGGCGGACCGGCAGAGCAGCTCGGCCCGGTCGAGCGTGCCCGGTCGGTCCACGTCGGCGATGCGGTCGATCTCCGTCAGCGCGTGCGTCAGGGCGTGCAACTCGATGATCGCCGGCACGGCCTGTTGCCACCGGGTGGTCTCGACGGGGTCGCCCGGCGGAAGGGCGACGGCGGCCTGCGCGAGCTCCGTGCACTGCGCGAGCAGCGCGGCCCACGACAACGGGGCGGTCTGGTGATCGTCGGACGCGCCGTGTGTCTCGTCGGTGCTCATGGATCTCACGTGGAAGGCGGCGCGAGAGGGGCCGGTGGTGGGCGCACGCGGCGGGAGCGTAGGAACGAAAATTTTTGCGAGAGCGGCGTGAGCGAGCGCCGTGACGCTCGCTTCGCGTGCGACGGCGGGATGCGTCCCGACGAGTTTGGTGAGCCCACAGCCCCGGCGATCGTCCCCAGCCGGCATGCGTTGCGGATGCTTTCGGGCATTCGCTCGGTCTGGTCCCCCCAGAACCAGCCGAGCCAAGGCCGCGTGCCGTTCGATCGCCAGGGAACCAGGCCGGACAGCAGCCCCGCTGTTCGGCCATTTTTCTTTTTGCCGCCCGGCGATCCGCGTCGGCCCTTTGCGAGGTGGTTGTCGCTCTTGTCTGTGGGCGCGTGCTCCTGACGCGAAACACGATCGGAGGGGAGGCTGCCCGCTCCGTTCGCCTCCGAAGCGATTGACGTGGGCCGCGCTCACGCGCGGCTGGTGAAAAGGCTGGTGTTGCAACGGCGGATGCCGGGGTCCGGCGAGGGGGCCGGAGAACGAGGGGGAGGTCCAGACCGGGTGTCTTTCGCAACCCACCCGAGTCGGTGTGCGTCGGAACCACGGCTGTGGGATTCGCGGATCGGGGGGGCGGTATGTCGGCGGGTTGGGTGGGACCGGGGCGGCCGCGCGTGACGCGCCGGCGTGGATGGCGCTTCGGGGCGGCGGGGCCTCCCGAGACGGCGGGCTTCGTAGATAACTGAGGGTGGCGTCTCTTTGGGGACGTCGCAGGGCGGATTTTCGGGGGGGGACGGCCATCCCGGGCGCTTGAGACTGTGAAACCGGGAGAGCTTGGGAAGACAGGCAAGCCGCGGTGGTGGGCGGCGGGCCGGGCAAGGTTGAACATGACGGCCGCACGGGGTCTTGTGGCGAGCCCCGTGCGGCTGTTTTTTTTGGGGGGGTGCGGGCGAGCGAGCCGGGGCGGTGCGGCACGGGGCGGGCGGGGCGGGCCGGTGCGTCGCGGGGTTGGGCGGCGTTGGGTAGAGTCGGGGCGATGACCGAGCACGACCCCGCGAGCCTGGCGACGCCCGACCGGTTCAAGCTGCTGATCGGCGGCATCGTGCCGCGGCCCATCGCGTGGGTCTCGACGTGCGACGCGGAGGGGCGGCCGAATCTGGCGCCGTTCTCGTTCTTCAACGCGATCGGGGCGGCGCCGATGATGCTCCTCTTCTGCCCGGCGAACCGGCCCGACGGCAGCGAGAAGGACAGCCTTCGCAACGCCAAGCCGCGGAGCGAGGGGGGCACGGGCGAGTTTGTCGTGAACATCGTCTCGGACGCGGTGGCGAAGGCGATGGCGCTGACGGCGGAGGCGTTGCCGTACGGGGAGAGCGAGTTTGCGCTGGCGGGGGTGACGCCGGCACCGTCGCGCAAGGTGCGGGCGCCGCGGTGCGCCGAGGCCCCGATCAGCTACGAGTGCGAGACGGTGCAGGTGGTGCGGACGGCCCCGGGGCAGCCCGGGGGGGGGAACGTGGTGATCGGCCGCGTGCTGTGGGTGTGGACGGCCGAGGGCCTGGTGAACGAGCGGTACCACGTGGACGCCGACCGGCTGGACGCGGTGGGCCGGATGGGCGGGCAGGGGTACACGCGGACGCGGGAGCGGTTTGACCTGCCGCAGGGGCTGGGCGGGAAGGGCGGGGGCGGGGGCTGACGCGAGGAGGCCGGGGCCCGGGGCGGGCGGGCGCGGGGGGCCGCGCGGACGCTCTCGCGCGTGAGCACGCTTGATTCAGGATGCGGCCGGGGCGGCGGGGGGCGGCGACGCGAGGCCCGGGGGAAGCTCCGCGAGCATGGCCTCGGCGATGTCGCGCAGGTCTGTGTCGCGCGGGTCTGTGTTGCGCGCGGAGTCGATGCAGCGGCGGAGGAGCAGCGCGGCGTCGGCCGGGCGGGCGAGGTCCCGCAGGTAGAGCCGGGCGAGCAGCAGTTGCACCTGCGGGGTCTCGCGGTCGGCGGGGTACGCCTCGATGAAGCGTGACCACGCGTCGGCGGCGAGGGCGGCGGAGGCTGGGTCTGGTGCGGTCGATGCCTGCGTCGTGACTTGGGTCGTGGCTTGGGTCGTAGCGTGGGTCGCGAGGCGGTAGAGCGCGTCGCGGTGCAGCGTGGCGGCGGCGCGGTCATCTGGATAGGCGTCGAGCAGATGGCGGTAGGCGGCGAGGGCCTGCGGCATGTCGCCGCGGCCGAGGGCCTCGGTGACGGCGGCGCGGCGGGCCGCGAGCTGCTCGGACCGGGCGGCGGCGCCGCGTGAGGCGGCGGTGCTGGCGGCGGCCCGGGCCGGGCGGGTGCGTTCCAGCCGCTGGGACTGGGCGATGGCGCGGAAGTCGGCGCGGCGTTTGGCCTGACGGGCGATGGTGAAGAGGTCGTAGGGCTCTCGCGGGAAGACCTTGGCCCAGAGGAGCGCGACGCTCAGGCCGATGCCGAGGGCGTAGCCGCCGAGGTGGGCGATGAGGGCGACGCCGGGGCTCAGGCCGCCGGCCTGGGCGAGGAGGTTCCAGGCGATGCTGATGCCGATGAACCACCACGCGGGGGCCCACCACACCCCCATGAGCATCCAGCCGAGGACCTTGATGCGCGTGAAGGGGAAGAGGACGAAGAAGGCCCCGCTGACGGCGGAGACGGCGCCGGAGGCGCCGATGGCGGCGCGGTAGGTGTAGATCTTGTCGGTGGCGCCGGGCTCGTCCGCCGGGGGTGGGACGATGTTGCCGAGGCTGTCTCGCCAGATGGCGGTGGCGAGGAGGTCGCGCTCGAAGACCGCGTGGGCCAGGCCGGAGACGATGGCGCCGAAGACATAGAGCGCAAGAAACCCGGGGCGGCCGAATCGGTCTTCCACCGCGCGGCCGAAGACCCACAGGAAGAGCATGTTGCCGAGGAGGTGCCAGACGTCGGCGTGCAGAAAGGCGTAGGTGAGGGGCTGCCAAGGGCGGAAGCCCTCGCCCCCGACGACGGCGAGGGTTTCGCCGAGCCGCTCGGCGGCGAGGGGGTCGTTCCAGGCGAGGAACCGCTCGGCGGCCCATGCGGCGACGGTGAGGCCGATCAGGGCGGGGGTGACGACGGCGGTTCGCCTGAGCGGTCTGTCGGTGCCAAGGGGGATCACAGCGGAGAGGGTACCGCGGAGGGACAGCCGATTCTGGCGGTGAAACGGCGGGCGGATGGAGGGGGCGAAGGAAACGGTCGAGAGATATAGTGCGTGCAGACCCGATGTCGCCGGTGCGGCGGCGGGGGGGATTGCAGCGAGCGCCGCGGCGGCCGGGGAACGGCGGGCCGATGGCCGGAGATCGACGCGATGGCCGACTTCAGCAAGGGTCTTGAGGGGATCACCGCCGCCGAGACCGAGATGTCCTTTATTGACGGGAACAAGGGCGTCCTGGAGTACGTGGGCATCCCGATCGGGGAGCTGAGCGCGAACAGCACGTTCGAGGAGACGGTGTTCCTGCTGTGGAACCGCCGGCTGCCGAAGAAGGCGGAGCTGGAGCAGTTCAGCCGCGACCTGCGGAACTGCTACCCGCTGCCGGCGGGGATGACGAACCGCCTGCTCGCGCTGCCGATGAACGCGGAGCCGATGCACGTGCTGCGGACGATGGTGTCGGCGCTGTCGCTGCACGACCGCGACCCGAACGCGAACGACATCCCGAGCATGCGGCAGAAGGCGCTGAACATTCTGGGCCGTGCGCCGACGATCATCGCGATCTTTGACCGCTACCGGCGCGGGCTTGAGATCATCGAGCCGGACAAGAACCTGGGGTTCGCCGAGAACTTCCTGTACATGCTGAACGGCGTGCGGCCCACGCCGACGATGGCGCGGGCGTTTGACATCTGCATGATCCTGCACGCGGACCACGGGCTGAACAACAGCACGTTCGCGGCGCGGGTGATCATCTCGACGCTGAGCGACATCTACTCGGCGATCACCGGGGCGATCGGCAGCCTCCGCGGCCCGCTGCACGGCGGGGCGAACGAGGAGGTGATGCACATGCTCAACGAGATCCCGACGCTGGACGACGTCGAGCCGTACATCATGGGCAAGATCCAGGCCAAGGACCGGATCATGGGCTTCGGCCACCGCGTGTACAAGACCAAGGACCCGCGGGCGACGGACATCCAGAAGCTGGCGGCGCAGCTCGCGAAGGACACGGGCAACGACGCGCTGTACGCCAAGAGCAGCAAGATCGAGCAGATCATGGCGCGCGAGCTCGGGGCGAAGGGCATCTACCCCAACGTCGACTTCTACTCGGCGACCACGTACCACTGCATCGGCCTGGCGCTCGACCTGTTCACGCCCATGTTCGCCATGAGCCGCATCGCCGGCTGGAGCGGGCACATCCTGGAGCAGCTCGCCGACAACCGCCTCTTCCGCCCCGGCGCGGCGTACATCGGCCCGCACGACGTGCGCTACACCCCCGCGGCGAACCGCTGAGCCCGGGCGGCCGGCCGGCGCCACCCCCCAACACCGCATGAACCCCGTCGTCGCCGACACCGGCGTCTTCATCTTCGGCGACGACTCCGCCGACGCGCTCTTCAACCAGTGCGACGGCCCGATGGGCGAGCACCGCCACCTGCGCCTGAGGCCGCGCGATCGGGCCGCGCCGCACTGGCTCGTCCTGCCCCCGCCCATCGACGGGCGGGGCCGGCCCAAGCCGCGCAACGGTCCCGCCCGCTGGCTCGCGCGTCGCCGCGGCACGTGGGACGCGCTGTGGGCCGAGCACGCGTGGCGGGCGTTGCTCGACGGCACGGGCCGCACGCGCGACGACATCACCGCCCTGGTGTACGAGCCGAGCGAGGCCTTCAGCGACGCGTGGTGGGCCGTCACGCGGCGATACGCGGCCCGCGTCTTCGGACCCGATGCGCGGGCGACGCATCCCGTCCGCCTGCCGGCGGTGTGGACGCTCGATGACCCGCTCGCCGCGCTGCGGGCCGAGGCGCCGCCGCACGCCGATCGCAAGCCCATCACCCTCGCGTGCGTCACCAGCGGCACGACGCACCTGCCGGGGCACCGCGCACGGCTCGGCTTCATCGAGCGCGTCCGCCGCGCGGGCGTGCCGATGCACCTGTTCGGCCGCGGGCTGCCGGCCGCGCTGCAGGGTTTGGGCCCGGTGCGGAGCAAGGCCTCGGCGCTGCGGCCCGCGCTGCTCTCGCTGGTG
Organism: uncultured Phycisphaeraceae bacterium; assembly: GCA_964496975.1. Classification (GTDB taxonomy): domain Bacteria; phylum Planctomycetota; class Phycisphaerae; order Phycisphaerales; family UBA1924; genus CAZCBN01. Next base: position 5,642 of record CAZCBN010000100.1, on the reverse strand, counting down.
ATCGAAAACTCCGCCGCGGGCGAGCACTATGTGACGGAAAAGCTCTGGGATGCCCTGCTCTGCTGGTCGCTGCCGATCTACCACGGCTCGGCCGCGGCGGACGCGATGATCCCGCCCGAGGCGTTCATCCGCCTGCCGGACATCGCGGGGCCGGACCCACATGCGGACCCACATGCGGACCCAGATACCGGCCCCAACGCCTGCCCCGACGCGGCGCTAGACATCGTGCGCCACGCGACGGCCCACGCCGCGACGCTCTGGGCCTCGCGCCTCGACGCGATCGCCGAGGCCCGACGCCGCATTCTGCACGAGCTGCGATTGGTCGAGTGGGCCGCGGGCGTGATCGCCCCCGCCTGAACGACCGGCCCGTCAACTCCAGCACACCGCCGACACAGCGCCAACACACCGCCAACGCACCCCCGCGGCCTCACCCGCGCCCCGCACCGCCGACGAGCGAGCGCCGCAGCCACCGCCCCAGCCACCGCACACGCGCCTTCACCGGCAGCCGCCAGCCTTGTTCCCGCGACAGCGTCGCGAGCGTGCGCCAGGCCGCCGGGTCGGTCGCGTGCTTGGCGACCTGGTTCGCGAGCCAGCGGGCCTGGTGCTCGAGCAGCGCGTCGACCTCGGGCGAGGCGTGGCGGCGCGAGAGCGTCGCAAAGCCCTCCACGCGGCGGAGCAGGTTTTTCCAGCCGGAAAGATTGGCCCCGGTGTCGTGCTTGCGGTACCGCACGGTGGGGCGGGCGCTCACAAAGACGCGCGTGCCGACGGGCGTTTCGCCGAGCCGGGCGAGCCGGTACAAAAACTCGATGTCGGGCCCCACGCGGATCGACTCGTCCCACAGCGTGCCGACGGGCAGTCGCAGCGCCGCGTCGCGCAGCGCATCGTGCCGCACCGCAAGACCCGTGGCGGCAAACACCGCGAGAAACCGCAGCACATCGGCCGACCGCGGCAGCGGCCCATCGCGCCACGCCTCGGGCGGCTCACGCAGCCGCTCCGCGCCGCCGGGCGACACCTCCAGCTTGGCCCCCACGACGGCGTGGCACCCGCGCGCGTGGGCCGCGCGCAGGGCGTTGATCGCCTCGGGGTGGAGCCAGTCGTCGGCGTCGACAAACAGCAGCCACGTCGCTCGGCCCGCGGGGTCGGCCTTCTCTGCAAGGGAAAGGCTCGCGGCAATGCCGGTGTTGCGGGCCGCGCTCTCGCCCCCGTTGCTCTGGCGGATGAGCGTGGCCCGTTCGCCCAGCCGCGCGAGGTCGTCGCCGTGCGACTGCGCCACGGGCAGGGCCGAGCCGTCGTCCACCACGATGAGCCGGGTGACCCAGTCTGCGCCCGCGAGGCTCGCGATCGCCTCGCCCAGCCACGGGCCCGCGTTGTACGCGATGACGACCGCGTGCACCGCGAACGCGGGCGGTGCATCGGGGGGCGCTCCATCGGCAGGCGTTGGCGTCGGCATGGTCGGGGCTTCGCGTCCGGCTTGTGACGAATCGGCCCGGGGCGGATCGGTATCGGCCCGGTCGGCACGGGGCGGGGTGGCAGGGTACATTCCGCGGCCCATGCCGATGCTGCCCACCCTGCTCTCCGTCGCCGCGCTGGTCATCGCCCTGGTGCTGGGCATCGTGCAGCACCGCCGGCACCGGGCGCTGCGCCGCCGCATCGAGCGCGTGCGCGTCTCGGCGAACCTGACGCACAACCTGCTCGCCGCGGCGTGGGCCGAGCTGGCCTCGCAGCGGCCCACGCGGTTCGCCTGCGAGTTCCGCGCCCAGCACGGCGAGGACATGTTCATCGCGGCGATGTTCCCGGGCGTGCGCGACGGCTTCTTCATCGAGGCCGGCGCGTTCGACGGCTATTTCTACGCCAACACCTACGCGCTGGAGGCGATGGGCTGGCGCGGGCTGCTGGTGGAGCCGCTGCCCGATCGCGCCGAGCAGGCCCGGGCCTGCCGCCCGGGGAGCCGCGTGGTGCAGGCCGCGCTCTCCAGCCCCGGGGCCCCGGACACGCTGCCGCTGCGCCGCGGGGCACCGGGCCGGCACAGCCACGAGCTCTGCTCCGGGCTGGCCGACGGAGAGGCCGCGACCGCCGGCGGACGCCGGGGCGAGGGCGACGCGAGCATCGTGCACGTCCCCGTGCGCACGCTCGACGCGTTGCTGGCGGAGGGCGGGGGGTCGGGCCCCGGCGGCGCGGGCCACCGCGGGCCGATCCACGCCGTGGTGCTGGACGTGGAGGGCCACGAGGTGAGCGCGTTCCAGGGCTTTGACCTTGACCGCTACCGGCCCAAGCTGCTCATCGTCGAAGACATGGCGGGCGGGGGCGACACGCCCGTCGCCGTGCACCTGCACGCCCGGGGATACCGCACGGCCGGGTTCATCGCGTACAACCGCATCCTCGCCCGCGCCGACGAGCCGGCCGTGCTGGACCGCGCGCGGCTCCTGCTGCACCAGGCCGACCGGGGCGAGGACCAGCCCGGCTCGCCGCCGGTGCACGCGGAAATGCCGGCCTGAGCGGCTAGAGCGACATCAGCGTCAGCATGGATTCGGCGATCTCGCGGCTTGCCGTGTCGTTGCCCCACGGGTCAAAGCGGATCTCCAAGGTCGCCCCCTCGCGCAGCACGCGGCCCCGGTTCGTCACGCGCTGCCCGAGCCTCGGGTCGGGCGGCAAGGCGACCAGCACCGCCCGGTCGGCCGTGGCCTCGCGCCGGGCGATGGTGTAGCCGCGGTGCGCCAGCGCGGACTCCCCCGCGGCCATGATGGCGTGGGTCGTCACGCCCCTCGGCAGGTCGGCGTAGAGCCGGCCCCCGGAGTAGGTCGACAGGATCTTCCGCTCGCCTTGCCAGTCCACGCTGCGCCGGCCGCCGCACGACGCGGGCGCGAGGGCCGCCGCGGCGCACAGCAGCAGCGCCACGCGGGAGAACCGGGCCTTGGGCGCCCACGCCGCGTCGGTCCGGCGGCGGCCCGCGCCGCGACTCGGGGCATCATCTGGCATCGATCGGCGCTCCCTCAGCGGCGGCGTCGCTGGGCGTCGGTCAGGGGTCTGGCCGTCGGCACCCATCGCCGCATGTCCAGATCGTCCAGCCGGAGCGAAGTCCCCCACTCTTGCAGGGCCCGCACGAGCACGGGGTCAATCTCGCCCGCGGGCACCGGGGCCACCGGCGGCGCCGCGTGTGGCGCCGCGTATGGCGGTGACGGTGGGACGATCGCGGGCACGTCGGGCGGCGGGATGGGCGTCGGCGCAACCGGTTGCGGGGAGGCCGCCGGCGGCATGCGGTGCAGCGGCACGATGGGCACGGTCAACCGCTCGCCGAAGGGCTTCGCCCCCCCGGTATGGGCCCGGAGCTCCGACGCGGCACGGCGCGGCGATGGTCGAAGCCCGGGCGCGCGCGGCGGCGGAGCGTCGGGACCGGCCGGTGAAACGGGCGGGGGCGGGGCGCTCGCGGCCGAGGCACCCCGCGTTTCGGGGGCCGGGAGGCCGAACTCGTGCAACCAGTGGTCCACCGAGTACCGGTCCAGGGGGATCGCGGTCGCGAAGGCCGGGAGCTGGCCGCGGGCGGCGCGGTCGGCGTCGGCGGCGAGTTGGCGGAGGAAGTCCCCGCTTTCGACGGACTCGGCCCCGCGTCGCCGGGCGGCGCGCCGCAGGCGCTTGTCGCTGCTGACGACGGTGAGGGCCCCGCCGTGGCCGAAGCGGTCGATCAACCCCTCGATCAGGTCATCGGCTTCGGCGTCGTGGCCACTGAACAAAACACGAACGAGCCCGCGACTCGCCCCGCTGGCGGTGGTGCCGCCGCCGCCGTCGCAGACGATGGTGATGCGTTCGCGGGCGTAGCGGCTGGTGCCGATCAGGCGGATGAGGCCGGGGACTTCCATCCCGGCGAGCCGGGGGGGCAGGACCCCGGTTTGGTGGAGGACGTTGTAGGCGTCAATGATGATCACCCGGCGTCCCCCGGCCCAGAGCTGCGGGCGGCGCGGCTGGCGCGTGTGCAGGCGGGCGGCGGAGGGTAGGCGATGGGGCGGTCGGGTCGGCGGTTGTGCGAACTTTTTGCGAACAGTCGGCGTTGGCTTTCGCGCGTTCGGCCGGTGGACGTTGCGTCGGCGGGTGCCTTTACTCTTGACCCCGCGGCGTTCGGCGGGCACGCCCAGCGTTTGCGCGGCGGGTGTGCGGCGTGGTGCGATGGCTTCCTTTGAGCATGTCCCGGTAGGAGGTTCGATGGCGATCCGGATCAAGGCCCGCGGCGGCGAGAGCGTCGAGCAGATGATGCGGCGCTTCAAGAAGCTGTGCGAGAAGGAAGGCCTCACCAAGGACATCAAACGGAAAGAGTTTTACGAGAAGCCCTCGGAGCGGGCCCGTCGCGCGGCGCGCAAGAGCGTGAACCGCCGGCTGAAGGACGACGTCATCCGCTGAGCGGGTGGCGCGTTGGGCCGGGGCGATCGGCGCTGGCCCTGTTGCCGCGATGTGCTGCGCACGAGCCGCGGGGAGCGAGGGTCGCAGGCGGGCGCGGGTGGTGGACTGAGGCGGGGAGGCACGGGCAGGATGCCCGTGGCACCCAAAGACTCAGAGGCCCGGAGGCCGAGAGGCCCGGAAGTCGAGAGGCCCGGAGGCCCGGAGGCCGAGAGGCACAGAGGCACAGAGGCACGGGCAGGATGCCCGTGGCACCCAGAGGGCGGAGGCGCGGGGAGCATTGCCGTGAGCCCTTGCCCGCCGGAAGGCGAGGGTGGCGCCGGTGGCTGGCGGCTGGTGACGATGCAAGACGATCGGTGCGGAGAGGCCGGGCGGCATGCCCGGTTTTTTCTGCGCCCGCGGGCCGCCGGGGGGCGGGGGTTTGGATCGGGGGACGGGCCCGGCGCGACCGGGTTGGGCGGCGTGGGGATGTGGAGGTTTTTTTGTGTTGGGGCGTGGCGGTCGCGGCATCGCGTGGGCGTGGCCGCTACTGTGGTAGCCCTCGTCCGGGGGCTTGCCCCGGCGCACGCGGAAAGGCCTATGACCATGCACGGACCCGTCGAGACGCTGGATCTCGGTCTGCTCGCGCTGCCGCGCGTGCCCTTCGTTCTGTCGGCGTTGTCGGACATCCCGCCGTTGACGGCGTTGGCGCCGCTCGGCGGGCTGGCGGCGTTGCTGATGGCGTTCGTCTTCAGCAAGTCGGTGCTGTCGAAGTCTGAGGGTGAGCCGGACATGATCCGGATCGCCGAGGCGGTGCGCCGGGGCGCGATGGCGTACCTGACGCGGCAGTACAAGGTCGTGGCGGGCGTGTTCGTGGTGCTCGTCGTGGTGCTGGGGCTGCTGAGCGTGCTGAAGCTCCAGCCGGCGTTCAGCATGCTGGGCGTGCCGATCGCGGGGCTGCTCAGCGGGCTGTGCGGCTGGTTCGGCATGCGGATGGCGACCAACGCCTCGGCGCGGACGGCGTTCGCGGCGAAGACGAGCCTGAACGACGGGCTGACCGTGGCGTTCCGCTCGGGCGCGGTGATGGGTCTGACGGTGGTGGGCTTCGCGATCATCGACGTGAGCCTGTGGTACATCGTCTTCAACGCGACGGGCGTCGCGGGCGACATCCAGGGGCTGACGACGGTGATGCTGAGCTTCGGCATGGGGGCCAGCACGCAGGCGCTGTTCGCCCGCGTGGGCGGCGGCATCTACACCAAGGCCGCGGACGTGGGCGC
>CAZCBN010000099.1:0-12310 GCA_964496975.1 uncultured Phycisphaeraceae bacterium | reverse complement strand
GGGGGGGGGTGGGGGGAGGTGGGCGGGGGGGGGGGGGGGGGTGTTGACACGCGCCGGACCCTGACTACGCTGCGCGGCCGGTGGGGGGAGGGCCCCCTGCGGCGGAGTGTTCGCCGGGCTTGCAGAGGGGCTTTGGCGAGGTGGAACGCACGGAGCCGGGGCCGGCGGCGTGAGGGTCACGCGAGCCGGTGAGCCGGGCAGATCGAGACGATGGAGCGGGCGATGACGACCATGGAACTTTCGACGAGCCTGCGAGCGGACGTGCCGGACTGGGCGGGCCTTTGCGGGGCGCCGGTCGCCGGGTTTGGGTTTGACGCGTTCTCGGGCGTGGTTTCCTCGGGCGGGGCTTCCTGGGGCGGGGCTTCGGGGGCGATGGTGCTCGCGAAGGACGAGGACGACGACGATGCCTTCTTTGGGGATGATGAGGAAGGCGAGGAAGACGAGGGCTTTGACGAAGGGTTCGACGAGTTCGAGGATGATGAGGACGAGTTTGAAGAGGGAGTCGAGGGGGAGGACGACGACGACGATCTTTGAGTCGTCGCGGCGAGTGGTTGCGCGGGGCGGGCGTTGCCGCGTCCCCCGCGGATGAGGTGGTGTGGGCCGCGACGCATGGAGGGTGCGTCCGTGGCCGGGAACACGTCGCCGGGTGAAGGCCGCTCTGTCCGGGGTTTTGGCCGGGGTTTTGGCCGGGGTTTTGGCCAGGAGTCTGGCCGGGGTACGGATGGGGGCACGCCCGGGGGGCGGCCCGCTTCGGGGGATGGCGCGTCCACTCGCGTCGGGTCTGGGGGCGAGGCGGCGGGGGGTGACCCGGCGTTCGCGGGCGGGGCGGCCCGGGCTGACGCGGCTCGGCCTGACGCGGCCCGGCCTGATACCGCCCGGCCTCCTGAACCGCGGACTGGCGTCGCGCGGCCCGGGGCGGAGCCGGTGTACCCGCCGGTGGGGTCGGTGGTGGACCGGCGGAGCGGGCTGGACCGGCGCGACGACCCGCAGGCGCAGGCGGCGCGGGGCGGGGAGCCGACCGGGGCCGAGCGTCGGCGCGGGCCCGGGCGGCGGCTCAGCGACTTCTCGCGTGCGGCGGAGGCGGGGGAGCTGACGCGCGAGCAGTTTTTGTTCGTGAAGGCGATCGACGAGTTCAAGCGCAGCAACGGCGTGATGTTCCCGGCGTGGACGGACGTGCTGGAGGTGATCCGCCTGCTCGGGTATCGCAAGACGATGCCGAGCGAGCTGAAGCTGGGTGCGTGCGAGGACTGGCGCGAGGCGGCGAACACGGCGAGCGGGGTGCGGCCGGAGAACTGGCAGCGCCGGTTCAGCGAGAAGGAACTGGCGGCGCTCGGGGAGATGGAGCTGGAGCTGGGGGAGGGGATTGGGGACGCGGCGTGAGGGGGACGTGGCCGGTTGGCAGAGCGGCAGCGTTGCGGAGCGGCCGGGCGGGTGCGTGGCTAGCGCAGTGATCGCTGGGCTCGGGTGGTGATTCGCTTGGTCGCGGGTGCAGGGCTTTCGTGGTTCCAGCGTGCGGTGAGGGTGCGGACCCAGTCGGGGTGGTCCTTCGCGGCGTCGTTGAGCCAGTTGGCGACGCTGTCTTGCACGTATTTTTCGGGGTCGGCGCGGAGGGGTTCGAGGATGGGCAGGGCCGGGCGCGGGTCGGCGCGCAGCGGCCTGAGGTGGGCGCACCACACGCCGCGGGGGCGGGTGATCTCAACGGCGTAGCGGCGGAGGAAGGGCGAGGGCTCGGCGGTCCAGGGTGTGAGCATCGCGAGGGTGGCGCCGGTTTCGCCGGGGCCACGCGTGCCACGGCCAGTGCCGCTGGCGTCGGCGTCGATCCTGGCGGGCATGTGGGCGCCCATGTCGGCGTCGATCTCGGTGGCGATGTGCGGGCGGAGGGCCATCCACGCCCACTCGCGGACGCCGAAGTGCGGGTCGTCGGCGAGGGGGCGGATGCGGCGCAGACGCTCGGCGAGCGAGAGCCCTGGGGCGAGGGCGACGAGGTAGCAGGCCCAGCCACGCACGGTGTCGCTCGGGTGGGAGGCGGCGCGGCGGAAGAGGTCGCGTTGGGCGGCGTCGCGGTCGCCGGCGGCGTTGAAGAGGATGGTGGCAGCGAGGGCCATGCGGCGGGTGACGCCGAGGTTGTTTTTCTTGGCGAGCTTCAGCGCGTCGGCGTCGCGCGGGGGGAGGGTGGGGAAGGCGGCGAGGAGCAGGGTGTGGTCGTTGAGGGCGAGGGCCTCGGCGAGGTTTTTGGTCTCGCGCTCGCCGCGGCTCAGGGCGAGGACGGTGGCGCGCGGGATGTCGCGTGGGCGGAGGGACATGCGGGGCGGCACGAGGGCGCGTGGGGCTGATGTGGCGCTTCAGCGCAGGCGGAGGTCGCGGGGGCCGAAGTCGAGGTGCATGGCTTTTTTGGCTTGGTGGAGCGTTTCTTCAGCGACGGCGTTTGCTCGGCGGGTGCCCTCGCGGATGAGTTCTTCGACCTTGGCCTCGCCGGCGGGGGTGTCGAGCTCGGCGCGGCGGGTGCGGATGGGGGCGATGAGGGTCTCGATGGCGTCGGCGATCTCGGCCTTGACGTGGCCGTCGCCGATGTTGTCGCCGGCGGCGTAGCGGCGTTCGAGGTCGGCGACCTTGGCGGGGTCGGTGATGAAGGCGCGGACGTAGTCAAAGAGGATGTTGGAGGTGTCGCCGGGCTCGGTCATGCTCTGGCGGCCGGTGGTGATGGAGCCGATCTTCTTTTTGATGTCTTTGGTGGAGTCGCTGAGGTAGATGGCGTTGTTGAGGCTCTTGGACATTTTTCGGCCGTCGACGCCGGGGAGGCGGCCGACGCGTCCGACCTCGGCCTTTGGGATGGGGAAGAGGCCGCCGGCCTTGACGTAGTCGGCGTCTTGGGTGTGGGGGTCGACGCGGCAGTAGAGCTGGTTGAAGCGGCGTGCGACCTCGCGGCAGGGCTCGATGTGGGCGACCTGGTCTTCGCCGACGGGGACGAGCTCGGGGCGGAAGACGAGGATGTCGGCGCACTGGCCCACGGCGTACATGGGGAAGCCGAAGGAGTAGGTCTCGCCCAGGCCCTTTTCTTCGATCTCGGTTTTGAGGGTGGGGTTCCGCATGACGCGGTTGAAGGGGAGGAGCATCGCGAGGTACCAGGTGAGCTCGGCGATGGCGGGGACCTCGGTCTGGAGGACGAGGGTGCTGCGGCTCGGGTCGATGCCGCAGGCGATCCAGTCTTTGACGATCTCGATGGTGCTCTGGCGGATGTCGGCGGGCTTGTCGGCGCGGGTGGTGTAGGCGTGCATGTTGGCGATGAGGAAGTAGCAGTCGTACTGGTCCTGCAGGCGCAGGCGGTTTTCGAGGCTGCCGACGTAGTGGCCCAGGTGGAGCTTGCCGGTGGGGGTGTCGCCGGTGAGGATGCGGGGCTTGGAGGGGGGGGTGGGCGGGGGGGGGGGGGGGGGGTGGGGGGGGGGGGGGGGGAGGGGGAGGGGGAGTGTATTCGAGGGCGGGAAAGCGGTTCAGGGCTGGGTGCCGGCGGGCGCGAGGGCGAGGGCGAGGGCGACGTTGGCGAGGTTGAAGAGGGCGTGGATGACGATGCAGACGCCGATGCGGCGGGTGCGTTCAAAGGCCCAGCCGAGGAAGACGCCCAGCACGAAGAGCGGGACGAGGGCGTGCAGGGCTCCCGCGGTGAGCACGCCGAGGTGGGTCCACGCGAAGAGCGCGGCGGTGGCGAGGACGGCGCCGCGGGCGGCGATGCGCTCGGGGAGGGTGAAGGCGACGGCGATCCGGCGGATGATGTTCTGAAGGCAGCCGCGGAAGAAGATTTCCTCGGCGATGGGCGCGAGCAGGACGGCGGAGACAATGGAAAGGAGGGAGGCGAGGCTCCACGGGTCGCCGACGATGGCGGCGAGGCTTTCGTGCGCGATGGTGGGGCCGGGGGTGCCGCGGAGCAGGGCCGACACGACGCTCGCCGCGGCGGCGGAGAGGAGCACCACGGGGAGGACGCCGGCGGTCCAGAGCGCGCCGCGGGGAAGGTCGCGCGGGGCCGGGGTGAGGGAGGCGAAGCGGTCCGTGAGCAGGGCGCCCGCGAGGAGGGCGACGGAGGAGGAGACGAGCAAGCTGACGGCGACGGGGATGGCGATGTCGAGGGGGCTGGGCTGGGCGCCGGGCCCGGAGAGGGCGATGGGGATGGCGGCGCAGGCCGCGCCGACGACCATCCCGCCAAGCACGGCGATGGCGCCGACGGCGAGGGCGGGGATGGAGCGCAGCGGTCGGGGGGCGAGCTGGAGCGGCTGGGGCGGTTGGGGAGCGGTGTCGCCGTCGGCGGGGGGGGGTTGGGCTGGGGTTGGGTTGAGAGCTGGCGTTGGGGGTGTGGGCTGGGGCCGCCAGAGGCCGCGGCGGAAGGCGATGAACGTCGCGACGGCGGCCCACAGGGCGGCGATGGCGACGATGGCGGTCGTGGCGCCGTTCGTCGCGGCGTGGACCGCAGCGTCCGTCGCGGGGTTCATCGCGGCGGCGGGCTCGGCGGCCGCGGGGAGGGCGGGGGCCGCGGCGGCCGAGACGGGGGCGGCGGCGGCCGCAACAATCGCCGCGATGAGCGACGCCGCCGACCAACCAAACCCGACCGGACCCACTGGCGCGACCGGACCGGCTTCCAATCGGCCGCCGGTGCTGGCGGAGATTTTGGAGCACAAGCGGGGCGAGGTGGCGCGGCTTCGGGCGACGCGGACGATGGCGGAGCTGGAGGCGGAGGTGGCGCAGGCCGAGCCGCCGCGGAACTTTTTTCGCGCGGTGACGCGGCGCGAGGCGGGGCCGACGCGGGTGATCGCGGAGATCAAGCGGCAGAGTCCATCGGCGGGCCTCATCCGCCCAGAGTACGCGGGCGGGGGCTTTCGGCCCGAGGCGATCGCGGCGGCGTACGAGCGCGGGGGCGCGGCGGCGATTTCATGTCTGACGGACGAGCGGTTCTTCGGCGGGCACCTGTCGTACATCCAGCGGGTGAAGGAGGCGTGCTCGCTGCCGGTGCTGCGGAAGGACTTTGTTGTCGACCCGATCCAGCTCTGGGAGAGCCGGGCGGCGGGGGCGGACGCGGTGCTGCTCATCGCCGAGGCGCTGAACCAGTCGGAGCTGGTGGACATGCTGATCCTCGCGCAGCAGTTGCAACTGACGGCGTTGGTGGAGGTGCACAGCATGGAGAACCTGCTGCGGGTGAGGCCGCACGTCGGGTTCCCGCACCCCTCGTACTGCCTGCTTGGGATCAACAACCGCGACCTTTCGAGCATGACAACGGACGTAGGGCACACGCTGCGGCTGGTGGACCTGGTGGAGGACACGTCGGTGCTGGTCTCCGAGAGCGGGATCACGACGCCCGACCACCTGCGGCGGCTGCGGGAGGTGGGGGTGCGGATCGTGCTGGTGGGGGAGCACCTGATGCGGCAGGCGGCGCCGGGGGAGGCGCTGCGGGAGCTGCTGGCCTGACCGGCGGGGCCTGCCCGGCGGGGCCTGCCCGGCGGGGCCGGGTGGGCGGGCCGGGGCGGGCCGGGTGGTTTGCCCTAGGCTTGCCGCGGTGGCGCACGGGGGGGGGCCCATGGGGGTTGGCCCCTGGGATTGGCTCCTTGGGTTGGCTCATGGGGGGGGGGGTGGCGGCCGGGGCGTGGTGGCCCGGCCGCGGCGATGGACGTTGCTGAGGAGGCGAACGCATGCCCGCGAAGGCTTGGTTGTGGACGCGTGCCCTTGGGTTGGGCGGGGTGCTGGGCGTTGGGTTGGCCTGCGGGTGGGCGGTCCGGCCTGCGGCGGCGCAGTTTGAGCAGCCCGAAGAGCCCGCCGCGGCGGCGCCGGCCGAGGCCGAGGCGCCCGAGGCCCGCTCGATCGAGACCGAAGAGGGCCGGGCCTACTTCCGCCGGGCGGTGGCGGCGCTGGAGGGGCTGAAGGGCCTGGAGGCGCGGCTCACGCTGTCGGGCGATGGGTCGATCAAGAACTACCTGCCGAGCGGGACGTCGACGCTGCGCCTCGCGCGGCTTGACCCCAAGGCGGGGTCGGCGGACGAGATGGCGGTGGTGTCGGGGCCGCAGCCCTTCGCGGTGCTGGTGGAGGGGGCGATCAAGACCACGCCGGCGGCCGCGGAGAAGCAGGTCGCGTACTTCCGCAACCCCAACACGCAGGCGTGGAAGGACTTCACCAAGCAGGTGGTGGAGGAGCGCGGCGCGGCGTTCAACCTCGGGGCGCTGGCGTCGCTCGTCAGCCAGTTGAGCGTAGAGGAGCTCGCGGCGGCCACGCCCTTTGAGAAGGAGCTGGCGTCGGAGCAGTTCGGCGTGCTGCCGGTGGTTGAGGTGGACGGCGTGCCGTGCGACGTGGTTGAGGTGACGTACCCCGCGAACCCCAACGCGGCCCGCGAGGGCGCGCGGGTGCAGCGGCTTGTGACGCCGGTGACGCGGTGGTACTTCGCGCAGTCCGACCGGCTGCTCCGCCGCGTGGACCGGGTGAACAAGAACGCGATCGCGAGCGTGGTGATCACGCAGACGCTGACGGGCGTGACGCCCAAGGCCGAGGCCGACGCGAACGCGCTCTTCATCGAAACGCCCGAGGGCTGGACGCGGAACGTGGTGGACACGGCCTCCAGCAAGGCCGATCGCGCGAACCGCGGCGGCGCGACGGCGACGATTCCCGCGGCCCCCGCGGCGGCGGCGCCCGCCGAGCCGGCGGCCCCGGCGGTGCCCAAGGCGCCCGACTTCTCATTCAAGACCGCCGCCGGCGACACGGTGACACGCGACAGCCTCGCGGGCAATGTCACGGTGCTCTACTTCTGGGGCACGTGGTGCGTGCCGTGCCGGCAGTTCAGCCCGCTGGTGTCGGGGCTCGCGGAGAAGTTTCAGGCGGAGGACGCGGCGGTGCGGGTCTTCGCCCCGGCGATCCGCGAGCGCAGCGTCGACGCGCCGAAGGCGTACTTTGAAGAGCACGGGTACAAGCACACGCTGGCGCTCGGCGCGGGCGACACGCCGGGGGCCGACGCGGTGGCGCGGGCCTTCCGCGTCGCGGTGTACCCGACGCTGGTCGTGATCTCGCCGACGGGCGAGGTGGTGGCGACCGAGCCGGCGGGGAACAACCGCTCGCCCGAAGAGGTCGTGGCGGCGGTGGAAAAGGCCGTGCGGGCGGCGCTGCCGGCGAAGGAAGGCTGAGGCCGCCCGGCCGACCGGCCGCCCGGCCGCGTGGCCGCGTGGCCGCGGGGCCACGTGGTTCCAGGGCCGCGGGTGGACGGGGCGGCGCGACGGCGCGATCAGGGCGTTGCGGCCGGCGCGGCGGACGCGGCCGATGCGGCGGCGGGGCCTGTGGCGTACTCCGTCACGACGGCGTGCCAGGCCCGCTCCAGCTCGGTGACGAGCAGGCCGAACGCCGTCGCCTCGGCGCGGCGACGGGTCTGGTCCACGGCGTCGCGGTTGGTCCACGCGTTGGCGATCTGCTGGTCTTGCGCGGTCGCCTCGGCGAGGGTGTAGATGTAGCCGGTGCGCGTGTCGATGAGGGCCGCGGAGGCGGTGCACGTGACACGCGCCTCGTCGTTGGGGAAGAGCCCGAGCGTGATGACGCCGAGCGCCGGCACCGTGGTGGTGACGCCGAAGCGTGTGTCGAACGTGTAGAGCAGGAGCATGTCGGCCTGCACGCGGGCGGCGGCGGCGCGGAGCGAGGCCTCGTCTCGCCCCGTGCGCTGCAGCACGAAGCGGTTGAGCGACATGATGCCGCGGACCATCGGCAGCGCGGCGAGCCGCTCCGTGTCGGTCTCGAGCTCGGCCTCGCGGACGCCGATGACGGTGTACCCGCTGGTCGCCCAGGCGTTGTCGTTGAAGCGTTCGTAGCCGAGGCCCTGCACGTGGGCCGCGGCGATGACGGCGGGGAAGTTCGCCGCGGGGCGCTTGGCGAACTCGTCGCGGATGGGCGCGTCGGTGATCGCGGCCTGCTCTTCGCGGGTGATGCCGAGGGCGGCGAAGTCGGCCGCGGCGCCGGGCACGCGGTACTGCGTGCAGCCGCCGGCGAGGATCGCCGAGGCGAGAAGGCCCGCGGCGAGCGGTCCGGCGATGAGCGGTCCCGCGGCCCGGAGCCCCGGATGCGTGGCGACGGCGCGATGCGCGGGCATCGCGCGATGGTGTTCCTGCGTCATGCGGCCAGTATGGGCCGCCGACGGCTCGGGTGTCAACCGGGGTCTGTTCGGGGGCGCGCGGGCGTCAGGCCGCGAGGCCGAAGTCGTCGGCGCCGCGGGTCTCGTCGTCCTTCGCGGCGCCGCGGTGGTGCACGCGGATGACGCGGGCGAGCTGGCGGCCGAACAGCTCGGCGGCGAGCTGCAGGATCGCGATGTGCTGCCGCGTGAAGGGCGTGAGCCGGTCGCGGAAGAGGGCGACGACGGCGAGGCACTCGTCGTCGTGCGCGTCGGCGTTCGGCGCGCCGTGGGCGTGGGGGCCGTGCGGGCTGTGGGGGCGGTGGCCCTGCACGCCGCCGGCCTCGCGGCAGGCGACGACGAGGAGCGACTTGCCCTCGAGCCAGTGGGCGTGCTCGCCGAAGGTCGCGGCGAGCTCGTCGGGGGACTCGATCTTTCGCACGCTGGTCTGCTGCTCGAAGCGCGGGGCGAGGACGTCGGCGAGCTGGTCGAGCATCACCTCGGCGGCGTCGCGCGGGCCGTCGTAGTTGATGTATGCGCCCAGGCTCCAGTCGCCCCCGCTGGTGGGCAGGAAGACGCCGGCGTTCGTTGAGCCGACCTTGGCGAGCAGATATTCAAGCAGCGTGCGCAGGACCTCTTCCACGTCCAGCTCGCGGCGGAGCAGGCCCTCAAGCTCGCTGGCGAGGACGAGCTCGCCGACCTGGTCTGAGAGGTCTCGGTAGGCGCCGAGCAGGTCGCCCGCGAGCTCGCCCAGCCGGCCCGACTCTTCTTCGCGCGTCGCGCCGAGCCGGTGGCAGAGTTTTTCCAGCCGGCGCAGGCGGCGGTCCTTCTCCGCGGCCGCGCGGGCGCGGGCGAGGGCGGAGGCCAGCCGCTCGGGCATGGGGTCCGCGGCGGCGGCCGCCGGGGCCTGGTCGATCGGGATGAGGTCCACGGCGCCGGCTTGGAGCGCGCGGGTCGCCGCGTCGAGGGTGGGCGCGTCATCCAGCAGCGCGACGCCGCCGGCGAGCCGGTCGGCCCGCACGCGCTCGCAGAGGGTGTACGCCGCGTCGGCGGGGAGCGCGGCGTCGGCGAGAACGAGGTCGTAGTTGGCGTGCTCGGCGAGCCGGGCGAGCGCGCTCTCGGCGGTGTCGATGGTGTCCAGCACGCCGGCGGCCGTGGCGAGCCGGCGCAGCACCGCGGCGCGCCGGGTGCCCCCGCGCATGACGAGCAGCACGCGGGCGGCCGCGGGCACGACCTGCGCGGGCGTGCCGCCGCGGGGCGGGTTGCCCCGGGTGGGGCGGGTGCTGTCGGGGCCGCTGGCGCCCTCGGCGTCGTGCGTGTGGTGTCGCATGGCGTGATCTCGCTCCGATAGACATGACCCGCGGGCCCCCCGGCCCCCGCGTCACCCCGCCGCGCGCCGCTCCGCGACGCCCGACGCCTCCCCCGCGGGCGGCAGCATCACGGTCACCCGTGCGCCGCCCCCGGGTCGGTTGTCCACGGCGATCTCCCCGCCGTGCAACTCGACAAGCCTCCGGGCCCGGCTCAGGCCCAGCCCCGTCCGCCGCCCCGCCGGCAGCTCGCTGAAGAACGGGTCAAACGCGTGACGAACGGCCTTGGGCGAGAGCCCCGGGCCGCGGTCCGCAACAGTGATCACCAGTCGGCCGTCCAGGGCGTCGCGCTCAGCGGACAGATCAACCTCGCCCCCGTCGCAGGCCTGCCAGGCGTTCACGATCGCCTCGGCCAGCGCCGCCGCCAGCAGTTCTCGGTCACCCTCGAGCCGCTCGGCGGCCTGGTCGATGCGGACGCGGGCCGTGCCGGCCAGGCCGCCCTCCCCCGTCAACCGGGTCTCCGCCGCGTCCAGCGCCCGGGCCACCAGCGTGTCGGTGGTGAAGGTGCCCCACTTGGGCGCGGGCGGGTCGGCCAGCAGGTGCAGGCTCGTGATCAGCTCGCTCAGGTGCTTGGCCGCCTCGGCGATCGTCGCGGCGTCCACCTGGTCGCGCGGGTCCGTCAGGCGGCGGGCGAGCAGCTGGCTCCGGCCCCGGATCACCGTCAGGGGGTTGTTCATCTCGTGCGCGGCGCCGGCGGACATCTCGCCCAGCCGGGCCAGGCTCTCGCGCTCGGTAAGGCGGGCCTGCGTCTCGGCGAGGGCGCGGTTCACCTCGGCGAGTCGGTCGCCCGTGCGCGCGGCGTCCTCCGATGACGCCGCCGCCTGCAGCGCCGCCGCCCACGCCCCGCGCAGCGGATCGAGCCCCGCGGGGCCGAAGTCGCCCGCCGCCTCTTCTCGGTCGTGCAGCAGCAGCGCCGCGACGCCCTCGCCCGCGCCGCACAAGGGCAGCAGCCGCACGCGGCGCAGGTCCACCGCGTCGCCCAAAAAGTCGCTGAGCCACGGCAAGAGGCCCAGCGCCGCCACGCTCAGCCCGCCCCCGTCGGCGGCCCGCTGGCCCCGCGCCCCGCCCGGCAGGCCCACGGATTGGATGAGCGTGCCCAGCGATTCGCCCCGCACCGTCTGCCCCGTGGGCGGCTCCATCGCCGTGCTGCGCGAGAGCCGGCCGCCGGGCGCAAACTGGTGCACCTCCCAGTCCTCGCCCGCGGCGTGCTGCACCACCGCGGCAAAGAAGCCCCGGCCCATCACGCCCTCGGCCGAGCGGGCCACGTGCTCCAGCGTCTCCGCCGTGCCGAGCCGCGCCGACCACGTGGCGCAGAAGGTGCTGATGGCCTCCAGCACGCGGCCCTGGGCGCGGGCCAGCGTGGCCCGCTCCGTCAGCGTGCGGTTCAGCGAGCTGAGCCTGCGGTTCGCCTCGGAGATGGAGGCGAGCAGCAGCCGCGGCTCGCTGTGCTCCTCGAGGCGCAGGATGCGGCACCGCTCCACCACCTCGGGCAACAGCTCTTCGATCAGGTCGCGCTCGCCCTCGGCGTCCACCCCGCCGCGCAGCGAGAGGGCCCGGGCGATCTCTTCGGGCGCGGGCGTCTCGGCGTAGTCGCAGCTCCACCCAAGGTGCTGGCGGCGGCAGATGACGTCGGCGAGGCTCACCACGCCGATCAGCGCCCGGTGCGGCCCCTCGGGCACGCTGGAGAGCGGCTGGCCGTGCAGCCAGATCACGTCGCTCACCGCCGCGGGAAGTTGCCAGCGCGTCGCCACGCGTCGCCCCGCGGTGTGCGGGTCAAGCCCGATCAGCGCCCGGGCCACGGGGGCGCAGTCGGCCCCGCGCTGCTCGGCCAGCGCCGCCACGCGGGCCAGCGCCCGCGGCAGCACCAGCTCCAGCACCAGCTTGCCCAGGTCGTGCAGCAGCCCCGCGACAAACGCCTGCTCGGGCCGCACGTCCAGCTCGGGGTGCCGCTTGGCCACCAGCTCGGCGCAGCACGCGACCGCCACCGAGTGCGTCCAGAGCCCCACGCGATCAAACGCGGCGAGCCGGCCCCCGCTCTCGGCGAGGTCGTGCTCGGTGGGCGCGCGGCCCAGCTTGTCCATCTCGCCCGCGGTGCCGTGCACGAGGTCATAGACGTGCACGCCCAGCACCGCCGACCGCACCGCCTCGATGCCCAGCATCACCACCGCCCGGCGGACGGTGTCGATCTTCTCCCCCAGCCCGCGGTCGGCCCGGCGGCACAGGCCCAGGATCATCGCGGTGAGCGCGGGGTCGGTCTCCAGGAGCCGCACGACCTCGTCCAGGTCCACCTCGTCGGCGCTGCCCAGTTGCAGCAGGCGCAGCGCGACCGGGCTCAGCGTGGGCAGGGCGTCGAGGTGCTCGAGCACCATCTCCACCTGGCGCAGCCGCGCCTGGGCGGCGGGGTCCGCGGCGTCGGCCCGGGGCCTTGCGCCCGCGGGGGCCGTGCCGGGGCGTGTGGCGGCCGCGGTGGGGGTGTGCAGGGCCTGCGGGGTCATCGCCGCTCCAACCGGGGCGTGGCGTCGTGTGGGCGCAGAGACCGCGCCCCCCCTTCCGGGCACGCGCCCGGGGGGTGGCCCGCGCCCGTGCGCGTCACGCCCTGCCGTTCTCGGCCTTTGTCCCCCGCGGCTTGAGCAGGTCGAGCATGCGCTCGATCAGTTGGTCGACGTCGAAGGGCTTTTTCACAAAGTCGTCGGCGCCCGCGGCGAGCAGGGCCTGCACCTCGTCCTGGTTCACCACGCCGCTGATGCACAGGATGCGGGTCTGGCTCGTCGCCTCCGTCTCGCGGATGCGCCGGCACACCTTGTCCCCGTTGATGTCGGGCAGCATGTAG
>CAZCBN010000098.1:0-12531 GCA_964496975.1 uncultured Phycisphaeraceae bacterium | reverse complement strand
TCGAGTTCTTCGGGCTCGACCAGACGGTGAACAAGTTGGCGGTGTCGTGGCGCGTGTACTTCGACTTCGGCGCGGCCTTGTGCGACCCGCGGGCCGCGGTGCGGAGCAAGGGCGAGGCGTAATCGGTCGGCGCTGGTGCGGCCGGGGGCGGTTGCGGGCTGCCCCCGGCCTTTCTCACACACGGATCACGGATGACGCACGCCGCGCCGATCGCGGCGGCGCGATGGGTGCGCACTCATGGACGAGCTCAGGAACACGATCGGAGGTCAGACCGCCATGCACCCGCTCCTCACCTATCGCGAGGCGGCGACGGTGCTCGGCGTCACGCAGCGCACCGTCTGGACGCTCGTGCAGGCCGGGACGCTGCCCGCGGTGCGCTTCGGGCGCAGCGTGAGGATCGATCCGGCGGACCTGCGGCGATTCATCGATCGGGCTAAGCGTGCGACGCAGGGGGTGGGCCATGGGTGAGCCCATCGATGTCGTGCTCGACGCGCTCACGCGAGCGGGGTGCCCTCCCAAGCGACACGGCGAGGCGTGGTCGGCCCGGTGCCCGGCGCACGATGACCGCAATCCGTCACTGTCGATCGGCGTCGGCACGGACACCCGAGTCCTCCTGCACTGCCACGCCGGTTGCCCGGTCGAGGCGATCGTCGGCACGCTCGGCCTGGCGATGAAGGACCTCATGCCAGCACCTGTGGTCGAAGCGAGGAGACTCTCCGCCCAGCGAACGGTCGCGAGCGATGCCACCTTCACCACCTCCGACGAAGCGGTCGCGGTGCTGGAGCGGAAGCACGGACCGTGCGCTGCACGCTGGGCATACACCGACGCACAGGGTGTCTCCGCTGGAGAGGTGGTCCGTTGGAACCCGCCCGCAGGTGGAAAGGTCGTGCGCCCAATCAGTCGGCGGGGTGATGGCTGGGTGATCGCCGCAATGCCGGAGCCGCGGCCACTCCTGAACCTGCCGGAGTTGTCGCGGTTGCCCGACGGCGCGTGGGTCTACATCGTCGAGGGCGAGACGTGCGTGGACGCGGCCCGGGCCATCGGCCTCGTCGCCACGACCAGCGCTGGCGGCAGCAAGGCGGCGGGCAAGTCCGACTGGTCGGTCATGAAGGGCAAGGTCGCGGTGATCCTCCCTGACCACGATGCCGCGGGTGAGGCCTATGCCGAAGAGGTCGCGAGACTCTGCCACGCCGCTGGCGCAGAGGAAGTCCGCATTGTTCGGCTCGCCGAGCACTGGCCCGCGGTCCCACCTGGTGGCGACCTCGTTGATGTGCTTGCGATGGAGGGCGGCGATGCCGAGGCGGTGCACGCGAAAATCGACGCTCTCGCCGTGGCAGCCGAGCCGGTCGCACCGGATGCAACTGGGGGCATCACTCCGGACGAACGCCCCGCGTTCGACCTCGCCGCGCTCTTCCCCGCCGCCACCGCTGACATCCGAGACTACTTCGCCGACCTGGCCCGCTCGACGCAGACGCCGCCGGACATGGCCTCGCTGCTGGGCTTGGCGGTCGCGTCGGCGTGCATCTGCAACGTCGCGTGCGTTCGCGGGCACGGCGATCACATCGAGCCCGCTCCGCTGTGGGCGCTGGTGCTCTCCGAGCCGGGCACTCGCAAGTCGGCGGTGCTCGCGGAACTGTTGCGGCCGATCCTGAAGTGGGAGGCGGACAAGGGCCGGGAGATGCGGCCCGTCATCGCCGCGGCGGCTCAGCGGCACCGAATCACCGAGCGCCGCATCCGCGCGATTGAGGACCAGGCGGGCAAGGTGACCGACCCGTTTAAGCGGGCCGTCGTCGAAGGTGAGGCGATCCGGCTCGCCCAGGAGATGGAGGCGACGCCCGTGCCGACCGCGCCGGCGCTGCTGGCCAGCGAACCGACGCCTGAAGCGCTCGTGCGGCAGATGAAGGAGAACCACGGCCGCGCCCTGCTCGCCAGCGCCGAGGGTGACGCACTGGACATCGTGCAGGGCCGATACTCGGGCGTGCGGAACTACGGCGCGATGCTCAAGGGGCACGCGGGCGATCCGATTCGTGCGCAGCGGGTCGGCCGCCCGTCCGACGTGATCGACCGACCGGCGCTGGCCGTGGCGCTGTGCGTGCAGCGGGCGGCCGTCGAGGCAGTGTGGTGCGATCCGCAGGCCGAGGGGCGTGGCCTGCTCGCCCGCTTCGCTGTCATCGCCCCACCGGACCTCGTCGGCATGCGCGACGTGCGGCCCGAGCCGGTGCGAGCGTCCGCTCGAGAGGCTTGGCAGGCCGCGCTCACCCGCCTGCTGTCGTTCGAGCCGAGTGACGAGCCTGACACCGGCCCCGCGATCATCGCGCTTTCGCCCGAGGCCGACGCCCGCTACCACGCGTTCCAACTCCGCACCGAGGCCGCACTGGGCTTTGGCGACCTGGCCGAGCGCCGCGCGTGGGGCGGCAAACTCTGCGGTCTCTCGCTCCGCATCGCCCTCACGCTCCACGCGCTAGCGACGTGGGGCCGATCCGGCATACCGGGCGATGCGCCGCGCATCGATGTCGAGACGATGGCCGCCGCGATCGCGTGGGCCAACTACCTCGCCGCGTCGGAGCGCCACGCGCGGCTCAGCATCACCGAGCCCGCGGAGCAGCGCGCCGTTCGCCGCCACCTCGCCCTCATCGCACGCCACGACGGCTCGGTCAGCATCCGCGACTGGCAACGCCTCCGCTCGCTGGCGCGGGCGACGGATGCCGAGGCAGAACTCGATGCGCTGGCCAAGGCCGGACATGGCGAGTGGACGTGGTCCGCACCCGGGCCGCGTGGCGGGCGGCCGTCGCGGCGCTTCGTCCTGCGGGGCCACATCCCCGTCTCCGACACATCCCCGCCCACGGCGGCCCCAAACGCCACGGGTGGCCAACTGGCCGGGGTTCCGTCGGTTTCGTCGGCGTCAGGCGGGACAGCCCCGCCGCACGGCGCGTGATTCCGCCCACATTCCGCCCGAATGCCCCAGTTCCGCTTGACACTCGGCCCGTCCGAGCCTGACTGGCGACACGGAGGTCCGCCCGATGGCGAGCATCACGACCCGCAAGAACGGCAGCCGGTTCATCACCTTCCACGACGCCACGGGCAACCCGCGGCACATCACGCTCGGCCAGGTCGCCAAGCGCTACGCCGAGGCGTTGAAGGTCCGCGTCGAGGACCTCGCCGCGGCCGCGCTGCACGGGCACTCGCCAACCGACGATACCTCGCGCTGGCTCTCGTCACTCGAGGATCGCCTATACGTCAAACTCGCGGCGGTCGGCCTCGTGCCCGAGCGGCAGAGCGCCACCATCGGCACGCTGGTCGAGCGGTACATCGCGGAGCGGAAGGACGACCTGAAGCCAGAGAGCACCCGCAAACTCCGGCAGACGGAGACCAAGTTGCTCGCGTTCTTCGACAAGGACAAGTCGCTGCGCAAGATCACCGCCGAGGACGCGATGGCATGGCGGCGGTCGCTGAAGGACCTGGGCCTGTCCGAGGCGGCCATCCGGACGCATTGCGGCAACGTCAAGACGATGCTCGGCGAGGCGGAGCGACGGAAGGTCATCGACGCCAACCCGTTCGAGACGCTCAAGAGCGGGCCAACGCCGAGCAAGTACACCCGGTACATCACGCCCGACGAGACCCAGCGGGTCATCGACGCCTGCTCCGACGCGGAGTGGCGGCTGCTCTTCGGCCTCGCCCGCTACGCCGGGCTGCGCATCCCCAGCGAGTCGCACCGCCTCACCTGGGCCGACGTGGACTTCGAGCGGGCACGCCTGACCGTCCACAGTCCCAAGACCGAGCGGTGGGAAGGCCACGACCAGCGGGTCGTCCCGATCACGCCGAAGTTGATGGCCCTTCTCCGCGACCGCTTCGAGACGATGCCCGAAGGCGAAGCGCCGCTGGTCACCATCGGCGGCAAGGGGGCGGTCATCCGGCGCGTGCGTCGCATATGGGCGAAGGCAAGCGTCGAGCCGTGGGCGCGGTTGTGGCAGACGCTGCGCTCGTCGTGCGAGAAGGAGTGGGCGATGACCTTTCCGCAATTCGCCGTGAGCCGGTGGATCGGGCACAGCATCACGATCAGCGGCAAGCACTACGCCAACGCCGTCCCGGATGAACTCTTCGAGCGGGCCGCCAAGACGCCCACGGCCTGCGCGCAGCGCCAGGCGCAGCGGAAGGCGTCGGATGGGGCCGGAAACGAGCAGAAACAGGGGAATGGCGCGGATCGCGCTGAAGCGCGGAACTCCGCAGGTTTCCGGGACTTGCGGCGCATTTCCGCAAGTCCCGGTGTTTCGGAAGAATGGAGCCGGGGGGAATCGAACCCCCGTCCCGTGACAGTCACCGTGCGGCCTCTACGCGTGTATCTCGCTCTTTGATCTCGGCCTCAGGACGAAAGCGAGCGTCCTTCCAGTCGGCCCAGCTGCCGGTGTGTTCTCGGCCAGGCGCCCGGCGGCGCCGCGACTGGCCCAGCCCGATAGTTTGCAACCCCCGCCCCATCGGGCGTCAGACGGGAGGTTGTCGCGGCGCTGTTAGGCCGCGAGAGCGAACTGCTGGTTGGCAGTTGTGTTTTTGCGTGCTTTTTACGAGGCCAACACGCCCCTCGACGCGCCACCGCACGGATTCCCTGCCCGGTCGATACCGATCGGCCCCAACTTGTCAAGCACGCGACGCCCGGAGACGACGCGCGACCAGAGATAGTACGCTCCCCGGCGGCGAAGGGCTCGCACGCCCCTGGGCGGCCTCCTCGCGGGCGCTCTTCCGTCACCCGGTGCCGGCTTTAGTCACGCGAAACCGCCGCACGAACTTTCGCAAGGACGGGGGCATGCAAGCGCAGAGGGGTGCAGACGCGGGCATCGAGACCGGGATCGGCGACGAGCAGATTCTCTGGCGTGCGACGTTCGCGCCCGTCACGGCGTGGGCGTTGGCCGCTGGCTGGAGCAGCGTGCTCTGGATCGGGCTCGTTGTGCTCTCGCTGCCGTTCGTCGTCTTCGCGCCCTGCTTCGCGGTGCCCCTCGCGATCGTCGCCGCCGGGCTCGGAGCCGCGGGCCTGCTCGGCCTAGCGAGGCGCTACGTCGCATCGCTCCGGTGCGTGCTCACGACGCGAAGCCTCCGCGCCAGCGGCGGCGTGCTGACGAAGTGGGAGCGAGCGGTCCCGCTCGATAAGGTCACGGACCTGGCGGTGTCGCAGGGGCTGGTCTCGCGGTGGTTCAACGTGGAGCACCTCAGCATCGAAACCGCCGGCGGCGCATCCGCCGGAGCAACCGTCCACCTGTACGGCCTGGAAAACCCGCGCGAGTTTCGTCGCGCCGTGCTCGAGCAGCGCGACCGCGTTGTCGGCACCGCGGAGGGACTCGGTGCGACGGCCGCGCAGCCGCGCGCCGCGGCCGGCCTCGACCCCGAGGACATCGCGGTGCACGATCTGCTCCGCGAGATCCGCGACGAGGTGCGGGCCCTGCGTGAGGATCTGCGAGGCCGCCCCTGACCGCTCAGCCCGAAGACGCTTCCGACGGGACCCGGGCCGCCACGCGCCCGACACGCGGCACCGCGCTCGACCGCGCCCTTGCCCGCCCGTGACGGCGCGAGTCCGCGCGTCCCGCCGAGCCCCGGCGCGACTCGCCCAAACCCCGGCAACTTTTCCGCCGATACGCTCCGCGAGACGTCCGAGTCACGCAGCACGCATCCGTGAAAGGTCACCCGTGTTCCAAGCCGCTGCTCTCGCTCTCGCCGCCGCCGCCCAGTTCGCCGGCCCGCTCACCCCCCCGGCCGGCCCAGTCGTGCAGACCAACCCCTCCCTCGCCGACGTCGCCGACCTCGTCGCCAACAGCACCCCCCTCGTCAACAACAACCTCACCCTCACCGTCATCGACGACCCCCTCTTCTACGGCCCCGGCGAGCCCGGCCCCGTCGTCCTCGACGCCCGCACCGGCGGCCCCGGCAGCACGCCGATCCTCGGCACATCGCAGATCGGCGGCTACACCAACCAGATCGAAGTCCTCGCCGTCGAGCAGGGCGGCTCGTCCATCCAGCAAGGCACCACCGGCATCTTCACGCTCGCCCCTGTCCGCATCCGCATGCGGGCCCTCGACCGAGCCATGCCGGCGTTCTTCGCCGAGATGGCCCAGGGCCGTTCCCTCTCCCGCGCCGACATGACCTTCTTTGAACCCCAGCAAGACGGCTCCATCACCGTCCGCCGCGAGCTGCGCATGCGCAGCGCCTTCGTCTCCAAGGTCACCCAGGTCACCTCGGTGCAGCCCGCCACCTACATCGTCGAGCTCCTCCCCACGATCATCGGCTGGCGATTCATCCTCCCCGACGGCACCCGCGTCGACTTCGCCTGGGACCTCTCCCGCGGCATCGCCATCCCCTTCCCCAACTAACCCAGCGCCCCCCCCCCCAAAACCAACCACCCCCCAACCCCCCCCCCCCCACCCCCCCCCCCCCCCCCCCCCACCCCAAGCCCCGCGGCCCGATACCGCCCCGCGGCCCCGTCCCCGCCCCGCCCCCCCCGCGCCAATACCCTGCGCCATGCGCGTCGCCGTCATCATCCCCGCCGCCGGCTCCTCCTCCAGATACCGCGCCGCCTCCCCCCTCGCCGACGCCGACGCCGCCCGCTCCAAGGTCGACGAAGACCTCGGCGGCCGCCCCGTCCTGCAGCGCGCCGTCGAGCTCTTCACCGCGCGCGACGACATCGCCGCCATCATCGTCGCCGGCCCGCACGACGACGCCGCCTTCGCCGCCTTCCAGCTCCGCCACGCCGACCGTCTCTCCATGCTGGGCGTCACCCTCTGCCGCGGCGGAAAAACCCACCGCTACGAGACCGTCGCCGCCGCCCTCGCCCACGCCCCGGCCGACGCCACGCACATCGCCGTGCACGACGCCGCCCGCCCCGTCACGAGCCCCGCGCTCATCGACCGCCTCTTCCTCGCCGCGCAGCAACACCCCGCCGTCATCCCGGGTGTGGAGCTGCCCGACACGCTGAAGCGGCTCGACCCATCCCCCCTCGCCGACGCCGGCCCGGCCGATCCGCTCGCCGCCATCCTCGGCGCGCCGAGCCCCACCGCGACCGCCCGCCGCGTCGCCGCCACCGTGGACCGCACCAACCTCGTCGCCGTGCAAACGCCCCAGGTCTTTGACGCCGCGCTGCTCCGCCGCGCCTACGCCCAGAGCAACCTGGACAGCACCGACGACGCCGGCCTCGTGGAGCGCCTGGGCCACCCCGTCCTCGTCATCGAGGGCGACCCCCTCAACATCAAGATCACCCGCCCCGCCGACACCCGCCTCGCCCGCGTCATCGGTGGCTTCAAAGAGCCCGAAGAACGCGCCGCCCACAAACGCTTCTAAGCCCCGCCGCCGACCCCTACCGCCCCCATCCCCCCGGCGGCGTCACGCTCACCGGAAGCCCGCTCGCCCCCGTCTGCGACGACCGCCGCCCCCCGTCCGACACCCCGCCGCTCGGCTCCAGCTCGGGCAACCGCTCGGCCGGATCCCCCGACCCACTCCCGCTCCCGCTCCCGCTCCCCGCGCCCCCGCCCGTCGGCGTCGTCCGATCCTCCAGCCCCTTCGCCCGCCGCTCTTCCTGCAGCCTCGACCGGGACTCAAACACGTACCGCTGCCGCTCAAAGAACGCCCGCCACGCCGCGTCGTCCTCCAGCAGCAACGCCTGCC
The DNA here is from genome assembly GCA_964496975.1 of uncultured Phycisphaeraceae bacterium. GTDB lineage: Bacteria > Planctomycetota > Phycisphaerae > Phycisphaerales > UBA1924 > CAZCBN01. The sequence goes on along the minus strand of CAZCBN010000098.1, from coordinate 4,890 downwards.
GGATCCGCTCAATGTCCCGCTCATCCGCCCGCTGCACCCGGTCCGCCGCGCGCACCGCCCCGCGCAGCGCCGGCAAATACTGCGGGTTGATCGTCAGCGCCCGGTCAAAGTACTCCAGCGCCTGCGCCGCCCACCCCGTCTCCCAGTACGCAAGCCCGATGTGCGTCACCGGCCTCGGGTCGCTCGGCTCCAGGTTCGCCGCCTCCTGAAACGCCGTCACCGCGTCCGCGTACTCGCCCCGCTCCAGCAGCAGCAGCCCGTAGTTGTTCCACGCGATCGCCAGGCCCGGCCACGTATCAATCGCCTGCACATACAGCGACAGCGCGTCGTCCTTCCGCCCCGCCGTCTCCGCGTCCAGCGCCTGCTTCACCAGGCGGTCCGCCTCGGCCACCCGCGCGTCCGGGTGGTTCTCCGCCGTCACCGCCGACTGCCGCCGCTTCGACCCCGAGCACCCCCCCACACCAACCGCGGCCACCCCGCACGCCATCACCATCACCGCGAGCGCAAGCCCCCGCCCCCGCGCCCGACCGAGCCCGCCCCACCGGCGCGCACCCGAGCCGCATCCACCACACCGCACCGAGACGTTCAAGATCCGCGCGCCCGTTCCCATCGCTCAAACTCCACGTCGACCGACCACCCCGTGGTCCCGCTCGGACGCACCTTGATCTCGGCCACGCGCATCCGGTCGAACTCGCGCGTCGCCGTCTCAACAAACCGCAGCACGTTCTCCAGCGAGACGTCCTCGATCGTGTACGGGTACCGCACCGTCTGCGTCCCGTTCGCCCGCTGCGTCGTCGACGTCCGCGGCAGCCGCAGCGGCCGCTCCAGACCCGCCGAGACCCCCAGCGCCTCCATCCGGCTCAGCAGGTTCGGGATGGGCTCCCCCGGCTCCTCCCCCGAGGGCCGCCGCTCGGCCCGCGCCCGCAGCGCCACGTACTCCTCCCCCAGCTCCCGCACGACCTTCACTTCCCGCTCGGCCCGCGTCATCGCCGCCCGCGCCGCGTTCCACCGAAGCCCCGCAAGCCCCAGCGCCCCGCACGCCACCGCCAGCGCCGCCCCCGCCACCACGATCAGCGACCGGGGCCGGTTCCGCCGCTCCGCGCTCGCCGCCGCCGCCGCCCGCTCAAACCGCAGGTCCGCGTCCAGCGACGCGCGGGCCGTGTCCATCGGCCGCTCGCTCATCGTGCCCCCCCGCCCGCCGAGGCCGTCGCGCCAGCACCAGCCCCGCCCGTCCCCGACGCGCTCCGCCCCGAAGGCACCGCCCACGTCCCCGTCCCGTTCACCCGCTTGCGGCCCCCAGAGTCCGTCGCCGAAAGCCGCTCCCAAACCACCGCAGACCCCGCCACCGACCGCAGCGCCTGCTGCAGCCCCTCCACCGCCTGCGTGTCCGGCACCGTCGCGATGAACGCCACCGCGTAGTCGTTCACCGTGATCGTCTCGATCCGCGTCTGATCGCTCGCCAGCACCAGCGACAGCGTCTCCAACTCTTCCAGGATCGCGCGGCGAGAGCCCTCTTCCTCCGCACCCGCCGTGGCGTTCGCCCGCCGCAGCCCCTCCACCTCGTCCGACAGGTTCTTCCGCCAGAACGCGTCGCGCGCCAGGTCCGGCTTCACCGCCGCGAGCGCCTCCCGCCGCGCCTCCGCGAGCCGCTCCGTCCGCGTCGCGATCTCCGCCGCCGCCTCCGAAAGCCGCCACGCCCCCGCGAACACGAGCACCGCCCCCGCCGCGAGCGCCGCCGCCGTCCACCGGTACATCGCCCGGTGCGACCGCCCCGCCCGGCTCGAAAGCCCCGCGAGCGCCTCCCCGCTCCCAAGCCGCGCCGCCGTCGCGACGGCCCCGGCATCCATCGCCTCCGCATACCGCCGCAGCGTCAGCCCGACGCCCGCCCCCTCGTCCACCACGTCCACCGTCGCCTCCGGCAGCGCGCGCGCCAGCCGTGACCCCAGCGTCGCCCCGTCCCCACCGTCCGACCCGGCATCCAGCGGGCACACCGCCACCACCCGTTGCGGGGCAATCCCCAACTGGGCGGTCCACGCAAGCCACTCCGCCGAAAGCCGCGCCGTGGCCCCCGCCGTCGCCCGCCCCCCGGCCGCGCCCACCGCGCCCGCCGCGATCAACGTGCCCCCGCGGCTCCAGCACCACAGCACCCGGTCCAGCGCCGCATCGCTCACCACCACCGCGGTCAGGCCGTCGGCCTGCATGACCGCACCATCGTCCGAGTGGGCCTGTTCGCCCCGCGAGCCCGCCGCCGCCGCCGCGCGCACGCCGGGGTCCCACGCGGCGGCCATCGCGTGCCAGATCGAGACCGCGGCGCCGACGTCGAGTCCTCCCCCATCCAGGGCGTCGAGCACCGCCCGAGCCGGCACATCGGGACCGACAAACACCCCAAATCGCCGCGGGCCCGCATCGGCTGATCCCGCCTCGGGCATCCCCTCAAGCGGTGCCCCCATCGGCTCAATCGCCAGCTCCCCCGGCAAGTCAGGGAAGCGCCCCGCCCCGCCGAAGTCATCGCCCGTGTCGTCCGACCGGCCGCCGGCGGTGTCTTGCTCCACCATCGCCGCGATGAGCCGGGCATCGGCCGAGGGCGCGCGCACCCACGAGCACACCGCCCCGCTGGCGTCCAGCACGAGCCGATCGATCCGCTTGGGGTCGGGCTTGCCCGCGAGCGTCGCCGCGGCCCATTCGGCGAGCCGCGCGGCCTCGTCGGCCCGGGGCTCCGCGTCGCCCTCGGCGGCGGCGGGGGCCGTCCACGCGGCGTCCAGGGTGGGGCCCACCAGGCGGGCCCCGACGATCTGGGCTCCGCGGTCCACCCGCGAGATGTACAGCACTCGTGCGCTCACCGCGTCTCCATGCGCCGTCGTGGTCCCGGGGGGGGAGCCGGTCGGGGTTTACTGCGGCTCCTGCGGCCGGACCGTCTCGCCGGCCCACTCGCTCTCGCTCCGCGCGAGCAGCTCGCGGCGGCGCTCGCTCCACTCGCGGATGGCGGCAATGTACGCCTCGCGGTCGGGCTGGCCGTCGTGGCCGCGGAAGTCTTCTTGCTTTGGGCGCTCGCCGAGCAGGCGTTGCAGCGCCTCTTGCCGTGCGTCGGCGCCCGCGCCCGGCTTGGCGGCGGGCGTGCCTGCGGCGACCGGGGCCCGCGGCGCGGCCTTCGCCGTTGCGGTGGAGACCGCGCCCGTGGCCCGCGCGGCCCGGGTGACCATCGCCACCACGCCGTCCACCTCGACCGCGACGCGTTCGTCCTCCACGCGGATCACCTTCACGCGCAGGGCGTCTTGCCCCTCGCGCGGGAAGATCCGTGTGCGGCCCTCGCCCAGCACGCGCTGCGAGCCCTCGACATTCAGCAGGGCGAGCCGGGCCGCGCCCGCGCGCACCACGCCCAGGAAGGCGATGTCGGCGGCGGGGGCCTGCTCGGCCTCGGCCACGGCGGGGTCTGCGCCCGGCGTCGGGGCCTGCTCGCCCGCCTGCTCGGGGGCGGGCGGGGGCTCGGGGGGCTTCACGTTGCTCGCCATCTGCACCCGCATGGCGGTGCCGATGGGGTCGAAGGGCAGCGTGGCGGGCTCGGCCGAGCCGGCGGCGGCGGCCTTGGTCGCCTCGGCGATGACGCGGGCCCGGGTTTCTTCGAAGGTCTTGGCCCAGTCGGTGGGGGTCTCGCCCCCGGAGCCGCCCGCCGCACCGCCCAGGGGCAGGCTGCCGCCCAGGCCCAGCACCCCCGCCGCGGCCACGCCGGCGAGGAGCGTCGCCACCAGCCCCGCCCGGGCCGCGACGCGGGCCTGCTCCTTGGTTGTTGCTCGCGAGGCCATGGTCGGCTTCCTTGTCGTTCCGGTGCGGCCGGGCCCGGCGACCCCGAGGCCGGCCCCCGCCGAGATGCTCCCTGCGGCGAGACTTTAAGCATTTCGGCCCGCGCCGCCCGGACGCACCACACGGGACGCCCCACGGGCGAGGCGTCAGGCCCGCCCGCGGCTGCCAGCGGCCCCGCGGCCCGGGCCGCGGGGCGGGACGATCGGGGGCGCGTCGAGCGGGAGCTCGCGCCACCAGAGGAAGGGCGGGGGCCTTTCAAAGGTCGGCGTGTTGTCGAGCGCGCGGCGCCGGGCCTCGGGCAGCAGCAGCAGCGCCTCGAACCGGGAGACGATGCCCCGCGGCCCGGCGACCAGCCGCTGCCGCACCGTGATGTCCATGCGGTAGAGGAGGGGGTCTGTGGTCAAGAGCCGGGTGAGTTTCGCGCGGGCCTCGGAAGGGAGCGAGGGGTCGCTCAGCAGCTCGCCCAGGCGCTGGCGGTCCAGGGCCTCGTCGTCCTCGCTCGCCTCCAGCAGGCTCGCGACGACGGCGCTGGCGGCGTCGCCGTCGGTGACGGCCTCGATGAGCGCGACCAGCACCTCGCGCGGGGCCGAGTGAACGCTGATCTCGGCGGGCCCGTCGCGGCGCAAAAACTCCAGCGACCGCTCGGGCCCGAAGCGGCGGACCAGGGCCTCGCCCGCCTCGCGCAGGTCCAGCGCGACGTCCTCGCTCACGCCGACGTCGGACACGAGCAGGCCGCCCTGCGCATCGGCGAAGCGGAGCTCGAGCTCGGTGCCGTCGCCCGGGTCGATCGTGACGGCGAGGCCGTCCTCGTCGAGCAGGTCGCGGAAGGCGGCGGCGGTCTGCTGGCGGAGCCAGGCGTTCAGGACTTCTTGGATGCCGCGGACGGCGTGGTGGACGCGGTAGGCGTCGGCCTGGCGGCCGATGTCGCGGGCCTGGGCGATGTAGCGCTCGAGCATGATCGCGGCGGTGAGGCCCACGACGAGCACGAGCAGGATGACCATCGGCAGGACAAAGCCGGGCCGGCGCGTGGCGCAGAGGCCGCGGCGTCCCTCGGCGTGGCGATGGCGGGCCGTTGGCCTCATCGGCTGGCCC
>CAZCBN010000097.1:0-12576 GCA_964496975.1 uncultured Phycisphaeraceae bacterium | reverse complement strand
CGCACAGGTCCGAGCCACTCCGGCTCGCCCGGCTCGTCGCTCCACGTGAAGAAGTAATCGGTGTCGTCGTACGCGGCGGCACGCTTCTTCACGTAGGCCGGCAGATCCTTCGGGTCCACGTGGTCGCGCGTCGTGCCCGCCTCATCGGCGGCGAGGGCCACCGTGCGGCCCGCCAGGGCGTTGGTGAGTGTCGACTTCCCGACGTTCGCCGGGCCCACGAGCGCCACCAGCGGCGGACGCAGCAACGCCCCAAGGCTCGACGCGTCCGCGACCATCGACGCGGGCCGGGCGTCGGCCTCGGCCGCCCTGGTCACCCCGGCCGCGGCCCACCGCGCCGGCTGGGCGAGCAGCAGGTCGACCGCGAGCGGGCTCGCCGCGGCGGCGAGGGCGTGCAGGGCGAGCGCCTCGATCTCGCTCGATGCCTCCGGGTACGTCGCCCGCGCGGCGCCCACGTCGGCCGCTCCGGCCGCACGTGCCGGCCCAAGGCCCGCGGCCGTCAACCGCTCCGTCAGCCTGCGCACGATCAACGGGCCGCCGTGCGGGAACAGGTCCACCGCCGACGCATTCCACGAGGCGACGAGGCCCTCATCGACCCCCAGCAGCGAGCGCAGGCCGAAGGCCCCCACCGCCGGCACCCGCAGCCCCGCGCGTTGCAGGGCCGCGGCCGCGTCATCTCCGCGCACCCCTACCACCGCCGCCGCGCCGCGCACGCCCCGCGGCGTGAGCACCGACCACGCGGCGCCCGCGTGCGGGCCGCTCGGCGGGCCGCTCGACGGAGAGGAGGTCAATCGTCATCCCCTGCATCATCCTCGGCGTCGTCACGGGGGCCGAAGCCCAAGCCGCCGTGACCGCCGCGGTCGGCTTGATCCGCCGGGTCCTCGTGCTCATCGTGCTCATCGGCGGCGAGGGCCGCCCGCGCGCACGCGGCGATGCCCATGAGCTGCAGGTCGGGCACGAAGTGCTCCACGAGGCCGTCGTCCTCCAGCAGCGCCATGTCCCCGCCGGTGGCGATCACCTGCGGATAGGCCTCGTAAAACTCGGCGTACCGATCCAGGCAGTCGCGCACCAGCCCGCGCAGGGCCGCCGTCACGCCGAGCCGCATTGCGTGCGGCGTGTCCTTGCCGAAGCAGCCCCGCGCCGCGTCGGGCCGCGCGTAGGGCAGGCTCGGCAGGGCGGCGGTGTGCTCGTGCAGCGCGGCGAGCATCATGGACACGCCCGGCGCAATCACGCCCCCGTGAAAGACGCCCTCGCCGTCAACAAAGTCCACCGTCACCGCCGTTCCCGCGTCTACCACCACGCACGCCTGCCCCGCCCGGGCGAAGGCCGCGACGGCGTTCAGCGCCCGGTCCTGGCCCAGGGTCGCCGCGTTCTCCAGCGTGTGGCGAAGGGGAACGGGGACGTCGCGGCCGATGCGGTAGACGCTCTCGCGGCCGTGCCGGGCCGTCAGGGCGTCCACCACCGGGGCATCGGCCGAGGGGTTCACCGAGGCGACGACGACGGCCGGCGGGGCCCAGGCGTCCTCCGCCGCGTGCGAGGCCGCCTCGGCCAGTCGGTCCACCGCCGCGATGATCTCGGCGGTCGAGCCCGATCCGATCGCCTCGGACTGTTGGAGCGACCAATCGCGGAACAGGCCGACCCGGGCCCGGGTGTTGCCGAATGCGAGGGCGATGAGCGCGGTCGGGCCCGCGGGACCGCCGCGCGAAGGACCGAACGGACTCGAGGGGTGGGTTGGGCTCACGAAGGGCTCCCGGGGCTTGGGGTGGCGCCGCCCGCGTGGGCCGCGGTCGGCGGCGCATCGTTCCACCCCGGCGGCCCGCTATCCTGCCGCTCGGGGGCCGGTGTCGCAAACCGCGCCGGGGAGGAACCGCCGGCCGCTCCCCGCACGCCACCCAAACCACGCCACGCCCTGCGACGGCCCGGCACGCGGCACGACCCGCCGGCTCGCACGATCCAACGCTCGCCGATGATCCAACGCTGCCAAGCAGACCCCAGCATCGAGCGCGTGGAGGCCGGGGACTTCCGCTTCCCCCTCGGCGTCTACCCCATCGAGCCCATGACGCCGCGGCAGGGCTACACGCTCGAGTTCGAGGCCGCCGACGGGGACGAGCAGGGCGACGACGACGGCGACCTCGAAGCCTGGCCCGACCGGTACGCCTTTGATGTCGTGATCTCCGCCGACCGGCTGCCTGCGCTGTGCCGGCAGCTCATCGCGCTCTTCCCGCCGCGCATCTTCCCCATCCTCGACTTCATCGGCCACGACGCCTTCCGCGAGATTGACCCGTACATCTCGTACGAGCTGGCCGGCCTGGACGACTTCATGGACATGGCCCGCGTCTTCGCCCCTTTCTTCTATGAAGACGGGATGTGCGGCTTCGGGGCGCTCTCCGACGAGCCCTTCATGTACTTCTTTGTCGACGAGCACAAGATTCTGACCATCCGCGTCGAGCCGGGCTTGCGCGACACCGTCGAGCGCCTGCTCGACGCCATGGGCCTTGCCCCCCTGCCCGACCCGGCGGGGGCCGACGCCGCCGCCCACGAGCACCGCGGCGTGCTGCTCACCCCCGACGACCGACCCGACCTCCTCAGCGGCGAGGAGATCGTTGAGTTTCTGCGCGACCGTTGGCGGCTCAGCCTCAACGTCGACCCCGACTCGAACGTGGACGACGACGGCAACGACCTCGGCCTGACGGCGTGGCGATGCCTGGTGCGCCTGCCCGCCGACGACGGACCAGAAACCCCTCGTTACGGGGAGATTCTTCTCGTCGCCGGCTGTCTATCAGAGGCCGAGGAGCTGGCGCACGACGGCGCGATCACGCACCTGCTGGAGTCGCCCGACGCCGAGGACCAGGCGATTGACCTCGCCGTCGTGACGGCCGATCGGCTGAGTGTCGCCGTGCTCGACGAGCTGCTGCGCCTCGCCGACGCGCCGGGCCTGCCCGCGACGGCGAGCGATGTGCTGGCCAAGGGCCCGGGGGTCGCGGCGGCCCGGTGGATCACCGGGTGAGCGGCGACGCCGCGAAAAGTGAGCGATGGGCGGGAGCGACCGTGCAACCGCCGCCCGCGCGCCGCCATACGAGGTGACAGGCAACGGCTCCCCGCGAGCACCCACCCCCCGCACTTGCAGAGCACCGCGTGTTGCTCTATCGTGCGGCCGGTTAGGGCAGACGAACATCGGGACGGCGGAAATCCCGATCAGTCTGCGAATAAAGGGGACGACCCGGCGCACCTCGCGGCCCCGCACAGGCCCGAGGCCAACCGAGTCTGCACGCCGTACGCCCGTCGGCCTTCCGCCCCCGCAACGGCCGACCACGCCCCTCGCCCCGGACCGACCCGGGCCGAGGAACGACCAAGGCCAAGGCTTCATCAGGGCTGTCCCGTGTGCGCGGGGCGAGCCGTGGGATCTGCCCGTTTCGCGCAAGGACTGCGCGGGCCGGGACGAGGTCGAGCCTTCGGCGGGCGGCTTTCCGGCGGTCGAGCGTCGGGTGACCGGCGGGCGACCCCCGGTGACCGACGGGCGCCTGACGGTTGGCGGCCCGAAGGCTGGCGGAGCGTGAGCCCAACGCCAGCCGGCCGCGCCGCGAGCCGATGGGACCGTTGGACCCGCGACCCGCGACGGCTCGCCCTTCCCTCCACGAGGGATGGTTCTTGAACGAATGACCGAGAGCGGCTGGGCCCGACGCTGAGAGCACCCACCGCCAGATCGCTCGCCTGCGAGCGTGCCACGAGCGTGCAAGGAGACCCGGCCGCACCCGACGCCGGCAGACCCCGGAAGAGCAGCGTGTGAGACCCCCTGCGTTCGAGATCTTGCGGCGCGAGGCGCCCGGTTTCGAGCAGCGTGCCCGACCAAGACCGATCGATTGTCGCCGCGGCGGAACAGGCTGCGGTGAAGCAAGTCCGACCGACCCGGCATGTGGAGCCTTCAGAATGCCCGCCGAAACGACGCGTAGCGTGCGCACGCTTCTTCTTGCCGCAGCAGCCTTTGCGTGCGGCGTGCCGATGCCGAGCCGGGCGGCGGCGCCCGGGGCGCTGCCCGAAGGCTCCGCGGCCGACGCGGGGGCGGGCGCATCGGCGGTGGTGCTCGCGGCGTCGGCCGACGACGCTGCGGGTCGGGCGGGAGATGTCCTCTCTCGTGCGGCGGAACTCCTGAGCCGGGGCAAGTTGCTCCGGGCGAAGGCGCTGCTGCTGAACGCGAGCTCGGCCGCCGCGGGGGCGTCGATGACGGACGCCGAGCAGGGCCGGGCGTTCCGCCTGCTTCGGGAGATTGAGGCGGCGATTTCTTCGGCCGCGCCGGCCAGCCTGGCGGTGCAGCGGGCCGAGCTGGCGGTGGTTCAGGACGACTTGGTGACGGCGGAGCGCGAGGCGCGTGCGGCGGTGGCCGCGGCCCCCGAGGGCTCGGCGGACGCGGTCGCGGCGACGGCGCTGCTGGCGGTGGTGGAGAGCCGGCGCGAGGCGCTGGCCCCCGTGCTGCCGGCGTGGCTCGCGGCGGCGGGTGAGGCGTTTGACGCGGGGCGGTACGAGGACGCGAAGTCGATCCTCGGCGGGCTCGCGCTCGTCGGCGGGTCGATGGGCGAGGCGGAGTCGGCGATGCTGGCCGACCTTCGCGGCCGTCTGGGCGAGCTGGAGTCGATGAACGGCCGGTCGTTCGCGGCGGAGCCTTTGGCCCTTTCGATGATGCAGCCGGGCGTGGTGGAGCGTCGCCCGTGGCCCGCCGCGCCGGGCGAGAGCCGCCGCGGCACGGCCCGTCCGGGGCAGCCCGCCGAGCCGGCCACGGGGCAACCGGGCCAGGCGGAACCCCCGTCGGGCACCCCGGACTACCAGCCGATCACCGGCGACGGCAGCCAGCCGGCGGCGACGCCCGGCGCGACGCCCGAGAGCAACCCCTACATCCGGTACGTCGGCGACCCCGCGGCGTCCTCGCTCTCGCCCGTGCCCACGGGCGGGCAGGTGCCCACCGCGGCCCCGACGGCCCCGACGGCCCCGGCCGCAACGCCGGTCGCCCCCGCGGCCCCCGCGACGGGCGGGACGGACGCGGCGGCCGGCCTCGGCGCGGCCCCGGCGGCGGTGCCCGCGGCGGGCGGCGTGGTGGACCAGGCGATCGCCCAAGAGGCGGCGCGTCTGCTGGCGATGGCCGATGTCGCGTACCAGCAGCGCCGGCTCGGCGAGGCCGAGCAGTTGTACGGCGAGCTGCTCGCGGGCTACCGCGCGGGCCTGACGGGTGACCAGGCGGCGACGGCCCAGCAGCGGCTGGCCGATGTGCAGCTTGAGCTGCGCGAGGGCCTGATCGACCCCAACCGCGCGCTGTCGGACGAGATCGACCGCCGCGGGCTGGCGCGGCAGCAGACGCTCGCGCAGTTCGAGAACGAGTTCAGCCAGTCGCAGGCGGCGCTGGAGAGCGGCGACTTCGTGCGGGCCCGAGACATGGCGGCCGTGGCACGGCTGACAGTGAACCGCGGGCGCGAGGTGCTGAGCGCGACGGAGTTTGAGGAGCTGCAGGGCCGGGCCGACGACCTGGTGAGCCGCATCGCCGAGACGGAAGAGGCCGAGCGGATCCGTACGGCCCAGAGCCGCGAGGCGGAGCTGGAGCGGAAGCGGACGGAGGCCGAGTCGGACCGTCTGCGGCAGCGCGACGCGAAGATCGCGGAGCTGCTGGACCGTGTGCGTTCGCTGCAGCTCGAGCAGAACTACGAGAAGGCGCTGCAGGAGGTGGACCAGATCCTCTTCCTGGACCCGCTGAACCCCGCGGGCCTGCTGCTGCGCGACGTGCTGCGGGACACGATTCTGTACCGGCGGTACAGCGAGACGACGGAGGACATCCGTCGCAGCCACGCCGAGGAGCTGGTCACGAACCTGCAGGCCGTGATCGCGCCGCGGTCGCTCATTGAGTACCCCGAGGACTGGCGTGCGATCTCGATCCGCCGGGGCGACCCGCTGCAGTTCACGGATACGCCGACGAACCGGGCGACGCTGGCGAAGCTGTCGGACCGGCGCATCCCGGTGAGCTTCGAGGAGAACAACTTCGAGGACGTGCTGAAGTTTGTCGCGAGCGTGGGCGACCTGGAGATGGACATCGACTGGGAGTCGCTCGAGGACATCGGCGTGGACCCGGAGTCGACGGTCTCGCTGAAGCTGACGAACGTGCCGCTGCAGACGGTGCTCGACCGCGTGCTGGAGAAGGCGTCGGACCCCGAGGTGCCGGCGGGCTGGGCGGTGTACGACGGCGTGCTGACGATCGCGAGCGACGAGGTGCTGCGCCGGAACACGGTGCTTGAGATCTACGACATCCGCGACCTGCTGATCGAGGTGCCGGACTACGACAACGCGCCGGACTTCGACCTGCAGTCGGCCTTCCAGAACTCCGGCCAGCAGGGCGGCGGCGGCGGCGGCCAGAGCCCCTTCCAGCAGAACGACCAGGAGGACGCGGACCGCATCCCCCGCGAGGAGCTGATCGAGCGGATCGTCGACCTCATTCAGGAGAACGTCGACCCCGAGGGCTGGCAGGACACGGGCGGCGACACGGGGACGATCCAGGAGCTGAACGGCAACCTGATCATCACCAACACGCCCAAGAACCACCGCGCGATCATCGGCCTGCTCGGCAAGCTCCGCAGCGTGCGGAACATGCAGATCAACGTCGAGAGCCGCTTCCTGCTGGTGAACGAGGCGTACTTCGAGCAGATCGGCTTCGATATCGACGTCTTCCTGAACGCCGACAGCAGCGAGTACCGCACGCTGTCGACGGTGGACCCGAGCCTGCTGCCGTCGGACTTCTTCGGCCGCACGCCGGGCGGGCAGGCCGTGATCAACCGCTCGGTGCAGGGCGCGCCGATCATCGACACGGACGGCAACGGCATCCCTGACTTGCCGATCTCCCAGCCGGTGTTCGCGCCGGGGCAGCAGAGCGACGAGTTCTCGGTGATCCAGGGCGCGCAGAACTCGTTCGGCCTGACGGAGTCGCTCGCGGGCGGCACCGGGTTCGCGGGCGAGATTCTGAGCGCGTCGGGTGGCCCGGCGCTCAGTGTTGCGGGCCGGTTCCTCGACGACATCCAGGTCGACTTCCTCGTCGAGGCGACGCAGGCCGACCGGCGGAGCGTGGCGCTCACCGCCCCGCGGCTGACGCTGACCAACGGGCAGCGGGCCAACGTGTTCGTGGCGACGCAGCAGGCGTTCGTCAGCGACCTGACGCCGGTGGTCTCTGACGCGGCGGTGTCGTTCGACCCCGTCATCGGCGTCGTGCCCTCGGGCGTGGTGCTGGACGTGGACGGCGTCATCTCGGCGGACCGTCGGTACGTGACGATCAACGTCACCACGCAGATCAGCGAGGTGACGCTCATCCCCTCCACCACGTTCACCGCGGTGGCGGGCGGCGCCGGCATCGGCGGCGGCGGCGCGACGGTGCCCGCGCAGGGCCAGGTGCAGCTCCCCACCACCACCATCACCTCGGTGTCGACCACGGTGACGGTGCCGGACCAGGGGACCATCCTGCTCGGCGGTCAGCGGCTGGTGGACGAGATCGAGACCGAGACGGGCGTGCCCGTGCTCAGCAAGATCCCGATCCTCAACCGCTTCTTCTCCAACCGCATCGAGTCTCGCGAGGAGCGGACCCTGCTCATCCTGCTGAAGCCCACCATCCTCATCCAGAACGAGGAAGAGGAAAAGAACTTCCCGGGCCTGCTCGATTCGCTCGGCGGCTGACGCAATCGGCGACCGTGCCGACCCCCGCCGTGGGGCGGCACCGATCGCCGGAGCGATGCGGGTGACCACCTGCGCGTTCCCCGGCGGGTGCGGCGGCATGGCTGCGCCCGGGTCCGGTTGTCGGCGAGGTTCCGTCGAACGCCGGCGGGGCCGTCTCGCGGGCGGCGTCGCGGGTCTACCTCGCGGCACTCGGCCGCGGGGCGGGTCGGCACCGGAGGACGGCGCAGCGGCTTACCCGCGGCCGGTCGTACCGACCGGTTCGGGCGCTGGGCAGTGCGTGAAAACGGGCGACGTGGCCGGGTGGTGCGGGGGGCCGGCGTGGCGGGGGCGACGCCGTTGCACGGCGGCGGCCGCTGTCGGCTATAGTCGAATGTACGGAGCCCGCCCCGCTCCTCGCGGCGCGGCCCACTTGGGCGATGCCGCGGGGCCGGGGGCCGCGGGCGGTGGAGACGGCGAATGGCTGCATCAGAATCGCGCCTGCGGGTCCGCGACAACAACGGCGTGACGCACGTCGAGTTCATCGACCGCAACATCCTCGACGAGGCAAACATCCAGTCGATCGGGGACGAGATCTCCTCGCTCGTCGAGAAGACGCCCAAGCCGAAGCTGCTGATCAGCTTCTCGAACGTCGACCATCTTTCGTCGGCCGCGCTGGGCACGCTGATCACCATCAACCGCAAGGTGAAGGACAAGCACGGCGAGCTGCGTCTCGCCGACATTGACCCGCAGATCTACGAGGTCTTTGTGATCACGCGGCTCAACAAGCTCTTCGACATCCACGAGACGAGCGACGACGCGGCGAAGAGCTTCGGCTGACGCGCCCGTCGCGCGGCCCGCCCAGTGATCGCGGACCCGCCGGGCCCGCTCGGGGCGTGCTGTTGCCGGTTCCCCCCGCGACCCCACACGGCGGCACGCCGGACGCGCCACGCGTCACCCAGGTTCACCCACCCGCAGGCCGAGTGCACGATGACGGACGTTCGCCCCACAAGCACCGCCGAGCACCGCGTCGAGGTCCGCGACGACCGAGAGCAGATCGAGGCGGTCGAGGACCGCATCCTCACCGAGGTCGACCGGCTGGGGTACCCCAAGAGCAGCCGCTTCGCCATCAAGCTCGCGTTCGAAGAGGCCATCACCAACGCCTTTGCCCACGGGCACCGGGGCCTGGACCGCAACCTGCCGGTGCTCGTCTCCTTCGACATCTCCGAGCAGGGCGTCCGCATCTCCGTCGAAGACCAGGGCCCGGGCTTCGACCCCGGCTCGATCCCCGACCCCACGCTCGACGAAAATCTGGGCAATCCCAGCGGTCGCGGCATCATGCTGATGCGGGCCTACATGACCACGGTGAGCCACAACAAGGCCGGCAACCGCGTCGATCTGTTTTATCAGCGGCCAAAGCCCTGACGCCCCACCACGGATCGGCCCGCACGCCGGCCGTCGGGAAGGTGCGGGGTGCCGCCGCGCGCTGGTCGGGCGGGGTGGTCGGGTGGGGTGGCCAACGCGTGCGGCGTCCGTTGCCGGGGCGGGACCGCGGGCGGGCGTGAGCGTTCTGCGTCGGCCGGCGGCGGCGCGGCGAACCCATCGGGAACGCGACGCGGGGCGACAGCCCCCGCAGCGGGGTTTCGGGAGGAGCATCCGGGGGGCCGGGAGCTCCGCGGCCACATACGAACGCTGACCGATCAAACCCTTTGGGGTGGTTGGATGTGGCGTTGGAGCCGTGCTACACTGGTTGGTAGTTTAGAATGATTCCGAGTAGCAGACTTGGGCGTCCGTTGCTCGTTCCGCTGAAGCTCGTTCCGCTGATCCACGCCCGGGGGCATCCATGACCGCGAACACGCCCGTCTATCTCGACAACGCCGCCACGACCCGCTGCGACCCGCGGGTGGTGCAGGCGATGCTGCCGTACTTCACGGAGCACTACGGCAACGCCGGCAGCCGCAACCACAGCTTCGGCTGGGCGGCGGAGGACGCGGCGGACAAGGCCCGCGAGCAGGTCGCCGCGCTGATCGGCGCGGACGAGAAGGAGATCATCTTCACCAGCGGTTCGACGGAGTCGAACAACCTCGCCATCAAGGGCGCGGCGCTCATGTACGAGAAACACCCCGCGGGCAGCGGCAAGCCGCGCGGGCACATCATCACGGCTTTGCACGAGCACAAGGCCGTGCTGGACCCGTGCAAGCGGCTCCAGAAGGAAGGCTTCGACATCACGTTCCTCGAGCCGGGGCGCGACGGGATCATCACGGCGGAGATGGTCCGGGGCGCGATGCGCGACGACACCATCCTCGTCAGCATCATGTGGGCGAACAACGAGATCGGCACGATCAACGAGATCGAGGCGATCGGGGCGCTGTGCCACGAGCGCAACGCCGTCTTCCACACCGACGCAACGCAGTGGGTCGGCAAGATGCCGACGGACGTCAACCGCGCGAACGTCGACCTGCTGAGCCTGAGCGGGCACAAGATGTACGGGCCCAAGGGCGTGGGCGCGCTGTACGTGCGGCGTCGCAAGCCCCGCGTGCGGCTCGTCGCGATGTTCGACGGCGGTGGGCAGGAGCGCGGCTTCCGCAGCGGCACGCACAACATCCCGGGCATCGTGGGCCTCGGCGCCGCGGCCGAGATCGCGGGCAAGGAGATGCTCGACGAGGGCCGTCGCCTGCTCGCGCTACGCACCAAGCTCGAGAGCAGCATCACCGGCCGGCTCGACGTGGTGCAGATCAACGGGCACCGCGACCGCCGCCTGCCGCACATCACCAACATCTCCTTCGGCTTTGTCGAGGGGGAGAGCCTGATGATGGCGTGCAAGGAGATCGCGATGTCCAGCGGCTCGGCGTGCACGAGCGCGAGCCTGGAGCCGAGCTACGTGCTGAAGAGCCTGGGCATCGGCGACGACCTGGCGCACAGCAGCCTGCGGCTCAGCCTGGGCCGCTTCACGACGGAGGCCGAGGTGGACTTCGCCGCCGACAACATCGTGCGGGGCGTGGAGAAGCTGCGGGCCCTGAGCCCGCTCTACGACATGCACCGCGAGGGGATCGACATCACGAAGATCGAGTGGCAGGCGCACTAGTCCCCGGCGTTCACCCCCCCCGGCGACGCGACCCGCGGGACCGCGCCGCACCCCGGAACACAGCGAGGCACCCATGGCATACAGCCCCAAAGTCATCGACCATTACGAGAACCCACGCAACGTCGGCTCCTTCGGCACCCAGAAGGAGATCAAGGAGCGCAAGGACGTCGGCGTCGGCCTCGTCGGCGCGCCCGAGTGCGGCGACGTCATGCAGCTCCAGATCAAGGTGAGCGACGAGGGCGTCATCGAGGACGCCAAGTTCAAGTGCTTCGGCTGCGGCTCGGCCATCGCGAGCAGCAGCCTCGCCACCGAGTGGCTCAAGGGCCGCACGCTGGACGAGGGCCTGACGATCAAGAACACGCAGATCGTCGAGGAGCTGAGCCTGCCGCCGGTGAAGATCCACTGCTCGGTGCTCGCCGAGGACGCCATCCGCGCCGCGATCGCGGATTACAAGACCAAGAACGCCGCCGCCGCGCCGGCCCACGCCGTCGCCTCGGCCCACTGAGTTTGGGGTCCGTACGCCGCGCGACCCGGCCGATCGCAACGGCCGTGCGCGCCGTGGGCGGCCGCCGGCCGATCCGAGTCACCGCGGCCGCGCGTGCGATCCGGCCGCCCTTCTCCGACGTACCATCCAGCACGGGCGAACCGGCCGACACGCCTCGCCCACCGCAGGAGCATCGAAGCCATGGCCACCACCGCAGCCCCCGCCGCACCCGCCACCGAGCAGACCGGCGTCATCTTGAGCGAGACCGCCGCGCGCGAGGTCAAGACCATCATCCAGCAGCAGGAGCTCGACGCCGACAAGGTCTGCCTCCGCGTGGGCGTGAAGGGCGGCGGCTGCTCCGGCTTCTCCTACATCCTTGACCTCACCGAGACCCGCAAGGACACCGACGAGGTCTTCGAGCAGCACGGCGTCCGCGTCATCTGCGACCCCAAGAGCCTGCTCTACCTAAGCGGCACCACCGTCGACTTCAAGGACGAGATCATGGGCCGCGGGTTCGTCTTCAACAACCCCAACGCCACGACCTCCTGCGGCTGCGGCTCCAGCTTCGCCGTCTAAAGCCGCCGGGAGCAAGGCTCACCGAGGCCTACCAAGGCCCCTGACGGCCCGCACGCCGGCCCAGAACGCGTGTGGGTAGCCATTCGGGCCCCCCACTCCTCCGATGGCCTTGGCCACGCGGTCGACCCGCTGCATGCCTCGCAGCGGTCGTGTTGTGCGCCCGGCAGTCCACAGGCCGGAGCCGCACGCGGCGATCAATCGCGTGGCCTCGCGACGTCCCGAACAAATGCCTCTGTCGCGGGCGGCGGCGCTCGCGGTCAACCGCCGAGAATCACGCCTCTTTCCGCTTCTGTTCGTGCCCCGGCTGTGATACTGTGGTGGCGGGTGAGGGCAGGCCGCGGGGGCGACGGGTCGTGGGGGCCCGCGGTCGCCGCGCACCGCCCGTCGGCCCGGCGCGCGGGGTGCCCGACTTCACGGCGTGAGACGCGGGGCCGTCTTCGCGCGACGAGCCGCTCCGCCGCCCACGACGCGGCGGCCAGGGATGCACGGATGAGCAGCAGTTCTGCGACGCCTCTGGAAACCTCGCAGGGCTACGCCCCGCCCACGGTGACGCAGTTCAGCGTCTTCCTGAACAACAAGGTCGGCAAGCTGCTCGACCTGGTCGAGGGGTTTGACGAGTCGACCTGCCGCATCTGTGCCATTTCCGTGCACGAGGCCTCGGACCACGCCGTCGTCCGCCTCATCACCAACAACGCCGTGCAGGCCCGCGAGCTGCTGAAGCGTGAACACCTCGCCTTCAGCGAGCACAACCTGCTGGTGGTGG
>CAZCBN010000096.1:6644-12625 GCA_964496975.1 uncultured Phycisphaeraceae bacterium | reverse complement strand
GGTGTGGCTCGTGGGGGCGGAACATCGTGCGCACGCTGGCGTCGCTGCGGGCCCTGCGGCTCGTGGCCGACCCGTCGCCCGCGGGCCGCGAGACCGCGCGGTCTCTGGCCCCCGACGCCGACGTGCTGGCCGACCCGCAAGAGGCCGTGGAGCGGCCCGACATCTCGGCCGTCATGATCGCGACGCCCGCCGAGACGCACTACGACCTGGCGTGCCGGGCCATCGCGGCGGGCAAGGACGTCTTTGTCGAGAAGCCGCTGACCATCAGCGTGGAGCACGCGGAAGACCTGGTGCAGCGGGCCTCGGCCGCGGGGCGGGTGCTGATGGTGGGCCACCTGCTGGAGTACCACCCGGCGATTCTGAAGCTGCGCGAGCTGATCGCCCAGGGCGTGCTCGGGCGGGTGCGCTACGTCATCTCCAACCGGCTGAACCTGGGCAAGATCCGCACGGAGGAGAACGCCCTGTGGTCGTTCGCCCCGCACGACATCGCAGTCATCCTGCGGCTCATCGGGTCGGACCCCATCCAGGTGGTGTGCACGGGCGGGGCGTATGTGTCGCCCAACATCGCCGACGTGACGGTGACGCAGCTTCTCTTCGCCGGCGGCGTGCGGAGCCACGTCTTTGTCTCGTGGCTCCACCCGTTCAAGGAGCAGAAGCTCGTGGTGGTGGGCTCGGAGAAGATGGCGAGCTTCGACGACGTGAACAAGCAGTTGGTGCTCTACGACCAGCGCGTGGAGTGGCAGCAGGGCCAGCCCGTGCCGGTGAAGGGCGAGGGCACCCCCGTCGCCTTTGACGGCCCCGAGCCGCTGGCGAGCGAGTGCCGCCACTTCATCGAGGCGTGCGCACAGCGGCGGACGCCCCGCACCGACGGCGTGAACGGCGTGCGCGTGCTGCAGGTGCTGCACGGCGCGCAGCGCTCGCTCGAGCTGGGCGGGGCCCCGGTGAGCCTGATGCTCGCGGCCGAGGGCGGCGGCGAGGGCCGGCCCGTCTCGCCCGCGGCGATGGTCGAGGCCAGGCCGGTGGAGCTGAAGCGGCCCGCGATGGCCCGGTAACGCGGGCCGGGTGGTGTGGTCCACGTGGGGCGTCGCCGGCCCGCAACGGGCGCGTTCGGCGGCGTTGGAGGTGCGGATGACGAGTTTCCCGGGCGTGAAGATCCACCCGACCGCGTGCGTCGACGAGCCCTGCCGCATCGGCGAGGGGTCGAGCATCTGGCACTTTTCGCACGTGATGCCCAACTGCACCATCGGCAAGAAGGTGAACATCGGGCAGAACGTCGTGGTCTCGCCCGACGTCGAGATCGGCGACGGGTGCAAGATCCAGAACAACGTCTCGCTCTACACGGGCGTGAAGCTGGAGGCGTACGTCTTCTGCGGGCCCAGCATGGTCTTTACGAACGTCACGACGCCGCGGTGCGAGATCCCGCGGCGCGACGCGTACCAGACCACCCTCGTGAAGCGCGGGGCCTCGCTCGGCGCCAACTGCACGATCGTGTGCGGGCGAACGATCGGCCGCTTCGCGTTTGTCGCGGCGGGGGCCGTCGTGACCAAGGACGTGCCGGACTATGCGCTCATGGCGGGCGTGCCCGCGCGGCGCATGGGCTGGGCGTGCCGCTGCGGACTCACGCTGCCCAGGCCCGAGGCCAGCCTAACGGCGTGCGCCTGCGGCAACCGCTACCACGAGCGCGAGACGCCCGAGGGCCCCAGGCTGGAGCCCATCCAGGAACGCGACCCGACGGCGTGAGCCCCCCGGCACGATGAACCCGGGGCCCCGCGGGCGAGCCCGCTGGGCTAGCACAGATGAGATGATCCGTGCGGACGGCCGCCCTAGACTGTCCGCCCATGCGAGCGTCCGCCCGAGGGACCGCTCGCCGCAGAGCCTGTCCGGCCGCGAGACCGGCTGGTGAGACGACTGTCCGCTCACGAGGCCCCGACGCACGGCGTCGGCACAGACCACCGGCTCGCCGGCCCCCCAGGGGGCCCGCTCGACGCCGGCGAACGGAGACGACATGACGCCGAAGATGACCGTGCCGCTGCTCGACCTGAAGGCCCAGTACGCGACGCTGCGCGACGAGATCCGCCCCGCGATCGACAAGGTGATCGAGGACCAGTACTTCATCATGGGCCCCGAGGTGTCGGGGCTTGAGAAGGACCTCGCCGCGTACTGCAACGTGAAGCACGCGATCGGGTGCGCGTCGGGCACGGACGCGATCCTGCTGGCGCTGATGGCGCTGGGCATCGGGTGCAACGGGGGGCACAACGACCGGGTGCTGTGCCCGGCGTACACGTTCTTCGCGACGGGCGGGTGCATCTCGCGGCTTGGGGCGAGGCCGGTGTTCGCCGACATCGACCCCGCGACGTACAACATGGACCTGGAGCACGCGCGGCGCGTGGCGAAGCAGACGCCCGGCCTGAAGGCCATCATGCCCGTGCACCTGTTCGGGCAGACGGTGGACATGGACGGCTACCTGTCGCTCGCGAAGGAGCTGGGCGTGCCGCTGATCGAGGACGCGGCGCAGGCCATCGGCTCGCGGGACGCGGGCGGGGCGATGGCGGGCTCGCGGGGCGACGTGGGCTGCTTCAGCTTCTTCCCGTCGAAGAACCTCGGGGGCTTCGGCGACGGGGGCGTCATCACGACGAACAACGACGCGCTGGCCGAGTCGCTCGACATCCTGCGCGTCCACGGGTCCAAGCCCAAGTACTACCACAAGGTGGTGGGCATCAACTCGCGGCTCGACGCGCTGCAGGCGACGGTGCTGAAGATCAAGCTGCGGCACCTCGAGTCGTGGCACGCGGGCCGTGCGCGCAACGCGGCGCACTACGACCAGATGTTCCGCGACGCGGGCGCGCTCGATTCGTCGGTGCCGCTGAGCGCCGAGCCCGGGGCGCTCGCGCTGCGGACGCCCGCGCCGGCGGCGCCGGGCTCGCGGCACATCTACAACCAGTACGTGGTGCGGGTGCCCGCGGCCCTGCGCGAGCCGCTGCGGGAGCACCTGAAGCAGCACAACATCGGCAACGAGGTGTACTACCCCGTGCCGCTGCACGTGCAGGAGTGCTTCAGCCGCCTGGGCGGCAAGATGGGCGACCTGCCGCACTCCGAGGCGGCGGCGGCCGAGACGGTCGCGATCCCGATCTACCCCGAGCTGACGGGGGAGCAGCGGGAGTACGTCGCGCGCACGATCGTGGACTTCGTGCGGGCGAACGCCCCGCGGCGGCCCCAGGTGCACGTGAACGGGTCGGTCGCGGTCGGGGCCCGCTGACGCGGTCCGCGGGGCCGCGATGCGCGTGCTCGTCGTCAGCCCGTTCTATCCGCCGCTGAACGCGGTGGCCTCGCTCCGGGTGGCGGCGCTCGCGCGGGCATTGCGCGACGCGGGGCACAGGCCGCTCGTGCTGACGGTGCCCGTGCGGGCCGACCAGGCGGGCTCGGTGGAGCGGCCGGCGGGCGTGGACGTGCGCGAGGTGGCGTACCGCGTGCCGGCGGCGCTGGAGGCGCTGCGGCGGGCGGACCCGGCGCGGGCGGGCGCGGTCGGTGGGGCACCGGGTGAGGCTTCGGGTCAGGTGGCGGGCGGGTGGCGCGCGGTGGCGCAGCGCGTGCGCGCGCGGACGGGCGTCTTTGCCGCGGCGCGGATGCCGGACCTGACGGGGTGGTGGATCCGGCCCGCGACGGCGGCGGCGCTCGCGGCGCACGCGGCCGAGCCGTTCGGGGCGGTGGTGAGCTCATCGGGGCCGTACAGCGCGCACGTGGTGGCGGGGCGTGTGCGCGCGGCGACGGGGCTGCCGTGGCTCGCCGAGTGGCGCGACCTGTGGACGGCGAACCACATCTACAGCGGGCTGTGGCCCTTCACGCTGCGCGAGCGGGCGATGGAGGCGGCCGTGCTGCGCGGCGCGGACGCGCACGTGACGGTGTCGGAGCCGCTGGCGGCGTGGCTCCGCGGGCGGGCGCGCGGGGACGTGTCGGTGGTGGAGAACGGGTACGAGCCGCGGGCGTGCGCGCGGGCGGTGCCGCCGCCCGCGCCCGGGGAGGCGGTGCGGGTGGTGCACGCGGGGTCGTGGTACGCCGGGGGGCAAGACCCGCGGCCCGTGCTGGAGGGGCTCGGGCGGGCGGCGCGGGCGGGGGTGGCGGTGCGGATGGTGGCGGCGGGGGCGCAGGCGGGGGCGTGGCGCGCGGCGGCGGAGGGGCTCGGGGTGGGCCCGCTCGTGGAGACGCCGGGACAGGTGCCGGCGGCGGAGGCGCTGCGGCTGATCGACACGGCGCATGCGCTCGTGAGCCTGGAGTGGCTCCGGCCCGAGGAGGGGGCGCTGACGGGGAAGTTCTTTGAGTACCTGCCGGCGGCGGGGGTGATCGTGGTGGCGGGGCCCGAGGGGCCGATCGGGGCGATGGCGGAGCGGCTGGGGCGGGGCGTGCGGGTGGGGATGGATGCGGGCCGGGTGGCGGGGGTGCTGGGGGCGATTGCGCAGGGGCGGCCGGTGTGCGCGCGCGAGCGGGACGAGGGGGCGATCGCGGCGATGTCGCGCGAGGCGCGGGCGCGGCGGGTGGTGGAGCTGGTGGAGCGGGTCGCGGCGAGAAGATGACCTGCGGGGACCGGCGGGGACCGGCGGGACGCCTGACGGCCTGCGCGATGAACGAGGTTGGGCCGGGGCGATCAGGCCTTGCGGAGGGTGCCGCGGATTTCCGGGGCGCGGGCCATCGCGTTGCGCGTGTCGACGATGAGGCGGGCGTCGCGGCCGATGGCGGGCCAGTCGACGGCGTCGTGGTCGGTGACGATGAGGACGCAGTCGGCGTCGTGCAGGGTCTTCGGGGTGAGGGCGACGCTCGACATGTCGTAGTGGTAGCGGCGCATCTCGGGGAACTCGGGGACGTGGGGGTCGTGGTAGGAGACGGCAGCGCCGTGGTGGTGGAGCTCTTCGATGATCTCGGCGGCGGGGCTCTCGCGGACGTCGTCGACGTTGGGCTTGTAGGCGAGGCCGATGACGAGGACCTTGGCGCCGCGCATGGGCTTGCCGGCCTCGTTCAGGGCCTCGGCGGCGCGGGCGACGACGTAGCGGGGCATCTGGCGGTTGATCTCGCCGGCGAGCTCGATGAAGCGGGTGGAGTAGCCGACCTCTTTGGCCTTCCAGGTGAGGTAGAAGGGGTCGATCGGGATGCAGTGGCCGCCGAGGCCCGGGCCGGGGTAGAAGGCCTGGAAGCCGAAGGGCTTGGTCTTGGCGGCGGCGACGACGTCCCAGACGTCGATGCCCATGCGGTCGAGGATGACCTTGAGCTCGTTGACGAGGGCGATGTTGACGGCGCGGTAGATGTTTTCGAGGAGCTTGGCGGACTCGGCGATCTCGGCGGAGGCGACGTCGTGGACCTCGTGGACGATGGAGCGGTAGAAGAGGGAGGCGAGGCGGCCGCTGACGGGGTCGACGCCGCCGACGAGCTTGGGGATGCTGGCGGTGGTGAAGCCCTTGCGGCCCGGGTCCTCGCGTTCGGGGCTGTAGGCGAGGAAGTAGTCGCGGCCGCTGTGCAGGCCCTTGGGCGCGGCGGCGAGGTCGATGCGGGGGGCCATGTCGTGGCGGGTGGTGCCGGGGTAGGTGGTGGACTCGAGCACGATGAGCTGGCCCGGGCGGAGGTGGCGGGCGGCCATGTCGGTGCTGGAGAGGACGAAGGAGAGGTCGGGCTCCTGGTGGCGGCCCAGGGGGGTGGGGACGCAGAGGAGGATGATGTCGGCCTTGGCGAGGTCGCGCTCGTCGGCGGTGGGGGTGAAGCGGCCGGACTTGGCGAGGCAGGCGGCGAAGTCGTCGCCGAGGTGGTGGAGGTAGTTTCGGCCGGCGCGGAGGGCGTCGATCTTTCGCTGGTCGATGTCGAAGCCGATGACGGGGAAGCCGCCGTCAAAGGCGGCGCGGACGAGGGGGAGGCCCACGTAGCCCAGGCCGACCACGGCGATGACGGCGTTCTTCGCGCGGATTTTTTCGGCGAGCGCGGCGGCGTGGCCGGTGAGGGGG
>CAZCBN010000096.1:4735-6634 GCA_964496975.1 uncultured Phycisphaeraceae bacterium | reverse complement strand
GGGGTCGCCCTCGGCGACGGTGACGGAGACGGGGCCGGTGGGCAAGGTCGCGTGCCTCGGGGGGGTGGTCGGGAGGGGGGTGGTGGTGTGTGGCGACATGGTGTGCGATGCCAGGGTGCGAAGGACCGGGGGGGTGGCGAGGCGGTGTTGGACGGGAACGCGTGGGGCGGGGCCCTGCAACGGCGGACGCGAGCGGTGCGCGGGGGCCTGGGCCCGGTGCTGCGGCGGGGCCCGCTGCGGCGGGCCGCCGCGGGGTGCGTTGCCGCAGTGTAGCGGGGGCCCGGCGGCGGGTGGTAGGCTCGGCGGGGGGGTGCTGGGTTGCGCGTCCTGCTGGTGAATGACTACGCCCGCGAGGGCGGGGCGGAGGAGGTGGTCCACGCGACGGCCCGGCTGCTGGCTGCGCGGGGGCACGAGGTGGCGACGCTGCTGGGGGACGCGGAGGGGCTGCGTCGGGCGGGGCCGCTGGGGTATGTGGATTCGTGGCGGGCGAGGCGGGTGCTGGCGGCGCGGCTGGCGTCGTGGCGGCCGGACGTGGTGCACGTGCACAACTTTTATCACGTGCTGTCGCCGGGGATTTTGGCGACGCTCTTGCGGTGGAAGCGGGGGGGGGCTGGGGCTGGGGTTGGGGTTGGGGTTGGTGGGGCTGGTGGGGCGGTGCGGCGGGTGGTGATGACGGCGCACGATGGGCATGTGCTCTCGCCGAACCCGCTGCTGCATGTTTTTTCGCGCGAGGCCGGAAGCGGGGCCGGAAGCGGGGCTGGACGCGGGGTTGGGCGCGGGCGGGCGGAGCGGGCGGCGGACGTTGGGCGGCTCGGCGAGCTTGGGTATGTGCTGGGGCAGCGGTGGGACCGGCGGGGGGCGGCGCACTCGTGGCTGCGGGTGGCGCAGCACGTGTGGAACTATCGGGTGCATCGGCGGCTGGCGGTGCTGGACGCGGTGGTGTGCCCCGGGCGCACGCTGCTGGAGCTGTGCCGCGGGGCGGGGCTGCCGGCGGTGTGGGTGCCGAACCCGGCGTTTGTGCAGGCGCGGGCGGGGATGGAGGCCGGGGCGGACGGGGCGCGGCGGGCGGATGGGCCGCTGGAGGTGGTGTTTGTGGGGCGGGTGGAGCCGGAGAAGCGGCTCGCGGCGTGCTTGCAGAGCTGGCCGGGTGGGCCGGGGGGTGGGGAGCGGGTGCGGCTTCGGGTGCTGGGGGATGGGTCCGACCTGGCGCGGTGCCGGGCGATCGCGGCGGAGCGGGGGCTTGCGGCGGAGTTCTTTGGGCGGGTGGACGCGGTGGAGGTGGCGCGGGCGCTGCGGCGGGCGCACGCGGTGGTGATCCCGTCGCTGGATGAGGAGAACGACCCGCTGTGCCTGCTGGAGGGCGTGGCGGCGGGGGCGAACGTGCTGGGGGCGATGCCGGGGTGCGACGGTGGACGCGGGACGGGGTGGGGCACGGGGATCGGGCGGGGGTTTGAGGGTGTCGAGGGGCTCGGGTTTGTGTATGACCCCGCGCGAGAGGGGGGGCTGGTGCGCGCGCTCGAGGCGATGCACGCGGCGCGGGCGGCGGGGCGGCTCAACGCGTTTGACCCCGTGGCGGCGCTGGCGCACCGGGAGCCGGGGGCGTATGTGGAGCGGCTGCTGCGGGTGTATGCGGGTGAGATGGGTTGAGCGCCGAGCGCGAGCGGGCGTTGCGAGGCCTCGGCGATGTGCGGTGTTGATCGGGTCGGCGGTGAACGCTGGCTGTCTACCTTGGCGTTCAAGGTGGGTGGTCCGCGGATGTTGGCTTCGCGCGTTGCTCGTCGTTGAGCGGGGTGGACGCCGCGAAAGGGGGATGCGCGGCAGCGGCGCGTGGCTGATACAGACCGGTCTTGCCTTGCCGGTGAATCGCTTCGCGTGAAGCGGCGGGAGTCTTTGGTGCAC
>CAZCBN010000096.1:1362-4725 GCA_964496975.1 uncultured Phycisphaeraceae bacterium | reverse complement strand
GTTGATGATGCGTCCGCATGGGGAAGCGGACGCAGGTACCATGTCGCTCGGCGCGTCGCGAAGTTGTAGGGGCAGATGAAGGAGTCGCGACGCCTGCTCCGACATGTGACGAGGCGCGATCAACGATGGCATCGGTTAAGTTGCACAACCTGTGGCTGCGTTTTGCGGGGGTGGTGATCGCGGTCGGTGGACCGGTCCTTACATTGGCGACGTTTGCGGGGTTCTCCGAGCCGGCGCGGTGGTCGCTTGATTTGTTGTCGTATCCGATCGACGGGTTCCCGACGTATGACGACCGATCGATGCGGTTCCTTTCGGCGCTCAGCGGCGGGTTCCTTGTCGCGTGGGGCGTGATGGCGTGGTGCCTCGCGGTCTGGGTCCACACGACCAACCCGGAGGGCGCGCGCCGGGTGTTTGTTGTGAGTGCGTGCAGCTGGTTTGTGTTTGACAGCACGGGGTCGATCGCGTCGGGGGCGTGGCCGAACGCGGTGTGGAACGTGTTCTTTCTGCTCCTTGTCATCGGACCCATGTGGCGACCGGCGCGCTGACGGTCGCGCTCGAACGCTCGAACTGCACCAACCGGGGCGGCGTTGGGGTCGGCTGTGTCGTCGGGAGTCCGTGGAGGCACGGGACGCACGGCGGACGGGCTGGACGCCGCGGCCGTCTGGTCGCTTCGTCGGTGCGGCGGGTGGGCGTTGGCGTGCGAGGGCGGTGGTGGTGCGGGCGATGAAGGTGGCCGGTGGGGGGTGGGGGGGCGCGGCGGAGCCGCGGGGGAGGAGGGGAGCACGGCTTGGCGGGGCCAAGCCGTGGCACCCGGTACTCGGGCGTGTCACTCGGGCGTGGCATCCGGGCGGGTACGCGGCGCGGTTAGGGGGCGTCGGGGGAGGGGGGTGGGGCGGCGGGGGTGGTCCAGGCGACGCTGGCGACGGTGGTGTCGTCGTCGAGGGCTTCGCTTTGGGCGAAGTCGAGGACGGCGCGGAGGAGGCGGCGGGTGTCTTGGTCGACGGTGGTGCAGTGGGAGAGGACTTCCTTGGCGCGGTCGAGGCCGAAGCGGTCGACGTGGGCGGCGCCCTCGGCCTGCGGGGCGGACTGCTCGACGATGCCGTCGCTGAAGAGGACGAGGCGGTCGCGCTCGCGGAAGGTGAACTCGGCGGCCTCGTAGGTGATGTCGGCGTCGATGGCGACGGGGGGGCCGCCGGGGCCCTGGCTCGGGCGGTGGGGCGGGCCGTCGTGGGGGACGAGGAGCCAGTGGCCGTGGCCGGCGTCGACGAAGCGGACCTTTTCGGCGTCGCGGTCGAAGACGCCCACCCAGAGGGAGACGAAGCGGTCGGCGGGGGAGTGGGCGGAGAGGTAGGCGTTGACCTCGTTGACGGCGGCCTGGGGGTCGCCCGTGTGGAGGAGCGCGGCGTGGAGGTGGGACTGCGCGCCGGCCATGAGGATGCCGGCGCCGACGCCCTCGCCGGTGACATCGCCCAGGAAGACGGCGACGCGTCCGTCGGGGAGTTGGAGGATGTCAAAGAGGTCGCCGGCGACGTACATGCCGGGGCGCATGCGGAGGGCGTATTGGAGGCCGGCGACGGTGCCGGAGGGGGGCGGGACGATGAGCTGCTGGGCCTCGCGGGCGGCGCCGAGCTGGGCTTCGAGGAGGCGCTGGCGGTGCTCGAGCTCGGCGCGGATGAGGTTGGACATGGCGAGGCCGCCGATGCGTGCGAGGGCGACGCAGAAGCCGGCGGCGTCGTGCTCGACGCCGGCCTCGGCGCCGCGTGCGTCGAGGTAGAGGAAGCGGGTGACCTCGTCGCCGACGAACATGGGCAGGCAGAGGGCGGAGTGGATGCGGAGGTCGGCGATGCTCTGGCCCCAGTCGGCGTTGCCGCCGGAGAAGGCGCCGAGGCGGGCGGGCTTGCCCTGGGCGGCCTCAATGAGGAGGGAGGCGGAGAGGGTGAAGCCGGCGTCGTCCTGGGTGCGTCCGCCGCGGAAGCGGGAGAGGACGAGGTCGCAGACGTGCTCGCCGGCGACGATGAGGGGGCCGGCGGAGTTGGCGGCGTCGCGGCCGAGCTTTCGGAGGAGGGCGCCGCGTCCGTAGCCGCTGCCGGCGAGGGCGGCGTCGAGCAGGGCGGTGGCGAGGGCGGGCTCGTCTGGGGCGGTGTTGATGGCGGCGGCGTAGCTGAGGAGGAGGTCGAGGCGGTGCTGGGCGAGGCGTCCGACGGTGTCGGTGTCGACGGACTCGACGAACTCTCCCTCGCCGCGGGAGTCGACGACGCGGACGCTGGTGGCGCTGCTCTCGGAGCTGGCGGCGAGGGGTTTGTCGGACTGTGGGGGGCCGTCGCCGGTGAGGACGCGGAGGGTGTAGGGGCCGATGCGGAGGTGGTCGCCCCAGGCGAGGGGCGCGGCCTTTCCGGGGAGGAGGCGGACGCCGTTGAGCATGGTGCCGTGGCGGCTCATCTGGTCGGTGACGAACCATCGGCCGCCGCGGAAGTGGATGCTGGCGTGGTGTCGGCTGACGGCGCCGTTCAGGAGGACGTAGTCGCTCTGGAGGGCGCGGCCGAGCTTGGCGCTGCGGCTCGAGGGGAGGGTGAGCGGATCAAGCGGTGGGCCGGCGACACACTCGAGTCGGAGCGGGCCGTGCGAGGAGAGGGTGGTGGCGGCGGGGGTGTTCGTGGCCGATCTCCGCGGGGTGGCGAGCGGGCCGGCACGCAGGCGGTCGCGGTCGCGGCGGCGGATGGTATCGGCGGCGGGGTTTCTTGGTGGACGCTCAGGCCCGGCGGCGGCGGCGTGCGGCGAGGAGGCCCGCGGCGGCGAGGAGCGGGGCGGAGGCGGGGGCGGGGACGATGACGACGAAGAAGGAGCCGCCGACTTGTCGGACCTCGGCGAGGGCGTTGCGGCCCGCGGCGACGACGCGGACGTCGGCGAAGAAGCCGAGGATGCTGCCCTCGACGCGGATGATCTCGAAGATGTCGCCGACCTCGAAGAGGCCGGTGGGGTCAAGCTCGACGAGGAGGGTGCCGGCGAGGCCCGGGGCCTCGATGGAGCCGAAGACGGCGTCGCCCTCGATGTGGAGGACGCCGAAGTCGTTGGCGCCGCGGATGCGGACGGCGAGGGTGCTGTCGATCTGCTGGATGTAGTCGCCGGCGATGACCACGAGGCCGCCGCGGTTGGCGCCGCCGGGGGGGAGGGGGTCGGGGAAGCCGCGGCCGACGGCGGCGGTGGAGGCGAGGCGGAGGGTTCCGGCGACGGTGAGGGGGCCTGTGGTGGTGAGGGCGGCGCCGGCGAGGACGTTGAGGCGGCCGGGGGCGTCGATGAGGTTGAGGCCGCTGAGGGCGTCGTCGCCGTTGAGGTTCTGGAAGGCGGCGGTGGCGCCGACCTGCA
>CAZCBN010000096.1:0-1352 GCA_964496975.1 uncultured Phycisphaeraceae bacterium | reverse complement strand
ACTTCAAACTGCCCGCCGCTGAAGCGACCGGCGGCGAGGTTGACGAGCGTGCCGTTGACGGTGAAGGTGCTGCCGGCGCCGACGGCGAGGGTGCCGGTGCCGATGACCTCGAAGTCGCCCTGGGTGGTGAAGGCGCGGCCTCCGGAGACGGCGAGGCGGCCTTCGGAGTCGACGCGTTCGACGCCGTCGAGCTGGGCGAAGGTGGAGTTGGCGCCGATGAGCTCGACGTTGGCGGCGAGCTCGACGATGTCGGCGCCCTCGAGGGCGAGGCCGGCGTTGTCGGCGACGCGGAACTCGCCGCCCTCGAGGCGGTCGCCGTCGGCGACGCTGGTGATGAGGCCCTGGACGTCGTCGGCGAGGGCGAGGATGCCGGCGTTGACGTCGAAGCGTCCCTCCGACTGGAGGGTGAGGTTGGTGAGGCGGAGCTCGCCCGTGCCGGACTTTGTGACGGTGCCCTGGTTGATGAAGGTGTTGGTGGCGCCGGTGCCGGTGATGGCGCGGTTGGTGTCGCCCGTGACGTTGAGGCTCCCGCCGGCGCGGACGGCGAAGGTGCCGCCGGCGTCGATGCGGAAGGAGGCGGAGTCGTCGAGTGTGAGCTCGCCGAAGTTGTCGACGTCGGAGTCGCAGACATCGACGTCGTCGCAGACGGTGGTGTTGGCGTTGAGGGTGGCGGCGGAGCCGAGGAAGAGGGTGGAGCCGGTGAAGGTCGTGTCGCCGGCGAAGGTGGCGCTTTGGACGCCGTTGAAGACGGCGTCGGTGACGGTGGCGGCGGCGTCGAGGGTGAGGGTGGCGAGCGAGAAGAGCTCGATGCCGATGATGTCGGCGTCGCCGCGGACGCGGAGCTCGGACGCGCCGGCGCCGGTGACGCGGCCCGCGGTGGCGTTGAGGCTGAGGACGGAGAGGGTGGTGCCGGCGAGGTCGAGGGTGGCGTTGTCGCTCGCGAGGGTGAAGTCGTCGATCTCGACGGGGGTGGCGAGCGAGACGGTGTAGTCAACGTTGCCGGCGCCGGGGATGTCGATCACGACGTTGACGCGGTCGACGCCGTCGTTGGCGGGTCGCTGGCCTGTGGACCAGTTGGTGCCGACGTCCCAGTCGCCGCCGGTGTCGCTCTGCCAGACGGCCGTGGTCTGCCCGGCGGCAGAGGCGGCGGCGAGGGCGAGGGCGGCGATCGCGGGCGCGGCGGCGCGAGGGCTGGTTGCCCGCGGGGACGGGGCGGCGTGGGCGGCGGGGTTTCGCCGGGCGACATCGCGCGGCGGGGTGCTGAACGAACGCATGTCAGACCTCTCTACAACTTTTCGCGGTGGGGTGCGGCCTGTGCCGCGGGGGCCCGCCGGTCCTGCTTGCTCTTCTCT
>CAZCBN010000095.1:8630-12640 GCA_964496975.1 uncultured Phycisphaeraceae bacterium | reverse complement strand
ATTTTGGGGGGGTGTGTGGTATGCGGGGGGCGTTTCGCTATTCTGGTATGGCGGTTGGGGCGGGTGTGGCGTGGGGCGGGGTGTTTGGGCTGGGGCTGGTTGCGCGGGGGTGGGGACGGGACTTTGGAGGGTGTCGCCTTGGAGTTTTCGACGATTGAAAAGATGATCGCGGAGGCCGTCGCGCACGAGAGCAAGACGGGCACGATGAGCCGCGTGGTGCGGGCGGGGTATGAGCGGCAGGGGTCGCTGATGAGCGACGCGGAGATCGACGAGCGGACGGCGGCGACGGCGGCGGCGATCACGGCGTACGTCACGGGGATCCCGACGATTCTGCGGGCGACGATCGCGGCGGCGGAGCGGGCGGGGGTGGGCGAGCAGCTTCGCCCGATCCTCGAGACGGCGATCAGCTATGTGCAGGAGGACGTGGACTTCATCCCCGACCGGCTTGGGATCTGCGGGCTGATGGACGACGCGTACCTGGTTTATGGACTGATGCAGGAGCTGAGCCACCGGCACCGGGCGCTGACGGGGCGGGGGCTGCTGGCGGAGAGCGTGTTCGCGGATTCGCAGCGGATCCGCCGGATGATCGGCGAGCCGACGGCGACGCGGCTTGACGTGGCGATCGTGGCGTTTGCGCGGCGTCACAACGTGCGGGCGACGATCGAGCAGATCATGGAGCGGATCGGGTCGGCGGGGATGGGGATGCCGCTGCCGGTGGCGGTGGCGTTCCCCGAGTCGTCGATGGGGATCGACGAGCTGCCGGACCTGGAGCTTGGGTCGCTGGGCGAGTGAGGGCGACGGCGGAGCGACGGCTGGTTCGGGGTGACGAGCGGGCGTGGTCTTTGTGGATCGGCGGGAATAGGCCGCGGGGCGGTGTGGTGCGCGGGGCATGAGCACTCCGGCGTGGCGATTGGCGGCGGTGGCTTTGGGCGCCGCGGGGGTCTTCGCGCTGGGCGTGTGGGTGGGGGGCGAGCGGGCGCGGGCGGGGATTGCGCGGCTGGAGGGTGGGCTGGAGGGTGGGCGTGCGGGGGCCGGCGGCGGGCTTGCCGGCGGGTCACCGTGGGCGCGGCCTTCGGCTCGCGGCGGGCAGCGCGCAGGAGACAACGCGGAGGCTGAGGTTCCGGCGGCGCTGCGCGGGGCGCCCGAGGCGATGCTGCGGGTGATGTGGGGCGAGCCCGGCGGGCTTGCTGCGGCGGAGGCGACGTGGGGGCCCGGGTCGCTGGCGATGGCGCTCGACGTGCTGCACCTCGCCGGGTGGGCGGGGCAGACGGAGGCCGGGGGCCTGGTCGCGCTGATGGAACGCAGGACGGGGCAGCGGCTCGGCGACGACCGCGACGCGTGGTACGAGTATCTGTGGTCACAGCCCGAGGAGCGGCACGCGGGGTACGCGGCGTTCAAGTCGGCGGCGTACGGCGTGCTGGACCCGGCGTTTGCCGGGTACTTCGCCGAGGGCGCCTCGGGCGGGGCGGGCGGGGGCGCGGCGCGGGCGGCGAAGATCCGCCTCGACGAGGTGCGGTGGGGCGGGGTGCGGCAGGACGGCATCCCGCCGCTGCGCGGGCCCGCGATGATCCGCGCGGCGGAGGCGGGGTATCTGGCGGCCGGCGACGTGGTGTTCGGGATCGAGGTGAACGGGGAGGCGCGGGCGTACCCCAAGCGCATCCTCGCGTGGCACGAGATGTTTGTGGACCGGGTCGGGGGGGTGGACGTGTGCGGCGTCTACTGCACGCTGTGCGGGACGGTGATTTTGTACGAGACGCGCGTGGGCGGCGTGTCGCACGAGATGGGGACGAGCGGGTTTTTGTACCGGTCGAACAAGCTGATGTACGACCGTGCGACGCAGTCGCTGTGGAACACGATGTGGGGAACGCCCGTGGTGGGGCCGCTGGCGGAGGCGGAGCCGGCGGTGGTGCTGCCGCGGCGGGCGGTGGTGACGACGACCTGGGGGGAGTGGAAGCGTCGGCACCCGGGGACGACGGTGCTGTCGCTCGAGACGGGGTACGAGCGGAACTACGGCGAGGGGGTGGCGTACGGCGACTACTTCGCGACGGACGAGCTGATGTTCACGGTGCCCGGGGCGGGGCGGGCGGATGGGCCGATCCGCTCGGCGGGGCTTGCGAACAAGCGCGAGGTGCTGGGGCTGGTGTTCGCGGAGGCGGGGGAGAAGACGCTGGCGATCGACACGGGGTTTTTGCAGCGGACGCCGGTGTACGCGGGGCGGCTCGGGCCGGTGGGTTTTGTGGTGCTGACGGACGCGAGCGGGGCGAACAGGGTCTACGAGACCCGTGTGTATCAGACTGGGCTGGACGGGCGGGCCGAGGATGTTGCGATCGCAACGTATGACGGGGACGTGACGGCGCGCGACGCGGATGGCGCGGCGTGGCGTGTGACGGAGGCGGGGCTGGAGGGCGCGGGGGGGCGGGTGCTGCGGCGGCTTCCGGGGCAGCGGGCGTTCTGGTTTGCGTGGCGGTCGGCGTTTGCGGAGGTGGAGCTGGTGAAGTGAGGGTGGGTTAGTCGCCGCCGAGCATGCGGAAGGCGCCGCCTTGGATAGGGGCGGCGGCGAAGATGCGGTCGGCGAGGCGGCTGAAGGGGAGGGTCTGGAGCCAGACGGTGCCGGGGCCGGTGAGTTTGGCGAAGAAGAGGCCCTCGCCGCCGAAGAGTTTGTTCTTGATGCCGGGGACGAGCTGGATGGCGTAGTCGACGCCTTCTTCGAAGGCGACGAGGCAGCCGGTGTCGACGCGGAGGGTTTCGCCGGGGGCGAGGGTGCGCTTGAGGGTGGTGCCGCCGGCGTGGAGGAAGGCCTGGCCCTGGTTGGTGGGGCTGGTGAGGCGCTGGAGGATGAAGCCCTCGCCGCCGAAGAAGCCGGCGCCGAGGCGCTTGGTGAAGGCGATCTCGACGTTGATGCCGTGGGCGGCGCAGAGGAAGGCGTCTTTCTGGCAGAGGATGCGGCCGCGGTGGTCGGCCAGCTCGATGGGGATGACGTGGCCCGGGTAGGGGGCGGCGAAGGCGGCGTCGCGGCGCTTGGAGCCCTGGTTGGCGAAGACGGTGATGAAGAAGGACTCGCCGGTGAGGACGCGCTTGCCAGCTTCGAAGAGTTTGCCGAAGAGGCCGCCGGCGTCTTTCTTCATGGAGAGGCTGGTGGCCATCTCGATGTCGGGCTCGAGGAACATCATGGCGCCGGCCTCGGCGACGATGGCCTCGCCCGGGTCGAGGGTGATGACGACGGCCTGCATGTCGTCGCCGAGGATGGTGAAGTCGATGTGGTCTACGGCCATGGGCGAACCCTCGGGGGTGCGGCGGGGGGGACGCGGGACGGACGCCCCGCGTGAATATATCGGGAGGCGGGTTGGGATCTGGCGGGGCGGGGTTTCGGGGTGACGGCGGGAGGCCGGCGGGGGCGCGTGAGAAGATGGGAAGTTTGTAGAGATGGGGATGTTTGATGACAGCAGCTTCTCGCCGTAACGACCGGTCTTTGCAAGGGAATTCTGGGCTTTCGCGTGAAGATCGTGTTGTGAAGTCGGGGCCGGGCGGGCATGATGGCGTCGCGGTGGCCTGACGGCTGCCCCGGAGGAGACACACGCCGCGGACGGGTCGAGCGTTCGTCCGGCGCGGTGGGGGACGACGCGTTTTCGCACGGTGCTGCGTTGCTGCGACCCACAGGGGCGGCGCTGTGCGTGGGTGCGTTGGTTCGCCGGGTGGATCTCCGGACGGTTCGGGCGGCCTTGACGGGCCGCGAGAGACACTCTGCACGACGGAGACAAGACCGATGAAGAACGTTGCGATGATCGCTGTGGCGGCGGTGGCCGGTCTGGCCTCGGCCAAGGGCAACCCGAACGGGATGATCGAGGTCGGCCGGATGACGACGTTGACGGGCAGCGGCGTGGCCGTGACGGCGACGGGGTACCGCGACGCGACGCGCAGCACGCCGAACGGCTTCGTCACGCTGACGCTGGACAACGCCGCGTCGGCGGGCGACCCGGGCGACCCGGTGAACACGGCGGCGGCGATCAACC
>CAZCBN010000095.1:0-8620 GCA_964496975.1 uncultured Phycisphaeraceae bacterium | reverse complement strand
GGGCGGCCGTGACGTCTGTGACGGGCACGGGCTGGGACGTGAGCATCGCGACCCAGGGCGGCTCGTGGCTCAGCGAGGCGGGGTACTCGCTCGCCGGGCAGAGCGACCTGGGCATCTTTGTGACGCCGTTTGCCGGGGCGACGTTCAACCGTCCGAGCCTCGGCGCGGAGTCGACGAGCAGCGGCGGCATCATCGACTACACCGACAACGTGCTGCCCGACACGATCCTCGACAACAGCATCCTGCTGTTCGAGCTGTTCGAGTCGTTCGACGATGCGATCATCGGCGGCGGCCTGCCCTCGGGCGAGGACGCGTTCTGGAACGGCACGATCACCGTGGCGGTGACGGTCGTCCCCGCGCCGGGCGCGGGCGCGGTGCTGGCGGCGGCGGGCGTGCTCGCGGCGCGTCGTCGTCGGGCCTAAAAGGGCCTTGGGCCGGAGGGGCTGTGCCTGCGCCGCGTGAACACGGCGCGGGGCTCAGAGCGCAGACCCGGCCCTTGCCCGCCTGATGAGGCATGAACCAAGGGCCGCTGGGGGGGAAGCTCCCGGCGGCCTGTTTGTTTTTGCGGGGCGCGGCCCGGGCGCGGTTGGGCGCGGGCGGTGGGTTCAGTAGCCGCCGAGGCCGCCGTAGGGCGCGGATCCGAAGCCGGGGCCGGCGGGGTATCCGCCGCCGGAGGGGCCGGCGAAGGGGGCGGCGGGGCCGAAGCCGCGGGGGCCGAAGTTCGCGGGGCCGAAGACGATGAAGGTGTCGGAGCGGCGCGGCAGGGTGATGAACCGGCGGCGGAAGACGGTGGGCGGCTGGCGCTGGGGCCAGGAGAGCTGGAGGGCGGTGAGGGGCTCGTTGCTGCGGAGGTTGAGGTGGCGGTCGTTGCGGGTGGCCTCGGGGCGGACGGCGCGGTCGGCGAGGTCGGAGCCGCGGAAGGCGGCGACGACGGCGGGGCTGGTGAAGACCACGGCCGCGGTGTCGCCCCGGTAGTCGCCCGGCAGGCCCTGGGGCTGGCGGTCGGCGGCGGGGCGGAGGGCCTGGGCGAAGGCGGGGGTGGACGCCGCGCTGAGGAGGAGGGCCAGGAGCGCGGCGGCGTTGCGGCGTGGCATCATGCCGGGCGTGGGGACAAGTGGCGTGCCCGGCGGCCGGGGGCGGGCGCGGGGCCGGGGGGGCGGGTGTTTTCGGGTTTTGTATGTTTCGCAGAGGCGACGGTGTTGCGGCCGGGCAACGTCTGGAGTGGGCCGGGGCGGGCCCAGACAGACAAGTTGGTGAATGTCAACGGTTTCGGTGGCCGGCGGGGGCGGGCATCCGGCATACTCGTGGGCCGGTTGACCGGCGGTGTGTTGACCGGCGGGCCGTCGATCGGCGGACGGGGTTCAGACGGGGGTGTCACGGTGCGTGGGAGCCAACGGATGACGTCGCGGAACGCGTGGTGGGTGGGCGCGGTGGTTGCGGGCGTCGTGACGGCGGCGATGGGGCAGAACCGGCCGCCGGTGGCGCCGTCGATCCTGCAGCCCTCGACGGACCGGCTGATCAACCCGGCGAACTTTTTGGTGGAGACGGGGCCCTTTATGGACCCCGACGCGGGCGACCTGCACCTGTGCACGGACTGGGAGATCTGGACGCCGAACCGGTCGGAGCGGGTGTGGTCGTTTCTGTGCCGGACGGGGGTGGAGCGGATCCGCGCGGCCTTGTCGAACGGGACGTTTGAGGGGTCGCTCTCGGGGCGGGACAGCCTTCTGCCGCAGACGCAGTACCTGTTCCGCGTGCGGCATCGGGACGACAGCGGCGCGGCGGCGACGGAGTGGAGCCCTTGGAGCGAGCGGCTCTTCACGACGGTGGAGGCGCGGGCGCTCTTCCCGCTGGAGGCGGATGATGCGCTGGACTTCCCGGCGCCGGCGCTGGTGAACGCGGGCGGGTCGCCGGCGGCGCTGCCCGAGGGCACGGACGTGGTGTTTGACGTCGCGGGCGGGGAGCTGCTCTCGTTCATCGGGTCGGCGGGGGGGTCGGCGGGCGGCACGGCGGTGAGCAACCCGGGTCGCGGGCCGGTGATCGGGCCGGTGCGGGTGAGCGTGCTCGCGGGGCCGGGCGGGGTGTCGCTGCCGGCGATGGACGCGTCGTTCACGACCGGGGACGGCGTGGCGCGGACGGTGTACCTGCCGGCGGTGAGTCTGGGCGCGAACGGGGTGGCGACGTTCTGGGTCGCGTTCAACGGGAGCACGTACGCGGGGTCGCTGTCGCAGACGACGCCGGACTTCACGACGGTGGCGCGGGGTGCGCCGAGCCCGTGGACGCTGGCGCCGGGGTGGGCGATCGACCTGGCGGCGACGGGTTTCTCGCTGCCGGTGGCGATTGAGTTTGTGACGAACCCGGGGCCGAGCGCTGATTCGCCCCTGTATTACGTGGCGGAGCTGTACGGGACCATTCGCGTGGTGCTGCGGAGCGGCGAGGTGCGGACGTACGCGACGGGGCTGCTGAACTACAACCCCAACGGGTCGTTCCCGGGCGCGGGGGAGCAGGGGCTTGGCGACATCGCGTACGACCCGACGACGGGGGACTTGTACCTGACGACGCTGTTCAGCGCGATCAACGGCGTGGACAACGCGCCGCACTACCCGGCGGTGGACCGGCTCACGAGCGCCGACGGCGGGCTGACGATGGCCTCGCGGACGCGCATCCTGTCGATGGTCGGGGAGGAGCAGGGGCAGGCGCACTACATCTCGTCGATCACGTTCGGGCCGGACGACCGGCTCTACGTGCACAACGGTGACGGCTTCGTGCCCGAGACGGCGCAGAACCTGAACAGCTACCGCGGGAAGATCCTTCGGATGCTGCGGTCGGGGGCGCCGGCGGCGGACAACCCGCTGTACAACCTGGCGGACGGGGTGAACTCGCGGGACTACATCTTCTCGACGGGCGTGCGGAACCCCTTCGGCGGGGCGTGGCGGTTCAGCGATTCCAGCCTGTTCTTCGTGGAGAACGGGCCCAGCGTGGACCGCTTTGCGCGGGCCGGGCGGAACGTGAACTTCGGGTACGACGGCTCGGACGCGTCGATGTTCATCAACGCGATCTACAACTGGGTGCCGAGCACGGCGCCGGTGAACATCGGCATCGTGCAGGCGGAGCGGTTCGGGGGCTCGGGGTTCCCGGCGGAGTTCTTTGGCCGGGCGTACGTGTCGCAGTTCGGCGGGACGTTCGCGATCGGGCCCGGGGACGGGCGGCTCAAGACCGTGACGGAGTTTGAGGTGGCATCGGACGGCTCGCTGGTGAGCGGGCCGACGCCGATCGCGGTGTACAACGGGACGGGCGCGTCGGCGCCGGTGGCGCTGACGGTGGGCCCGGACGGGGTGTACTTCTCCGACTTCTTCGCGGAGTTCAGCCTGAGCAACCCGACGCAGCCGGACGCGAACATTTATCGGCTGCGCTGGGTGGGCTTGCCGCCGCCGCCGGACTGCGACGGCAACGGCATCAGCGATGCGGATGAGATCGCGGCGGGCGCGGCGGACTGCAACGGCAACGGCGTGCCGGACGCGTGCGAGATCGCGAGCGGGGCGGAGCGGGACTGCGACGGGAGCGGCGTGCTCGATAGCTGCGAGGTGGTGACGCCGGTGCTGACGAGCTTCGACACGTCGGTGCTGCCGCCGTGGCGGGTGAACGGGGCGGCGGCGCGGACGTCGGCGTTCATCCGGCTAACGACGCTGGACACGTTCTCGGCGGGGTCGCTGACGCGGACGCCGCTGAGCAGCGGGCCGACGGAGAGCTTCTCGGTGTCGTTCGACTTCCGGATCGGCGGCGGGTCGGGGGCAGACGGGTTCTCGTTCGCGGCGTTCGACTCAACGCTGTACACGGGGCTTGAGACCTTCAGCGAGGAGGGCCCGGGCTCGGGCAACGAGGCGCCGGCGGGCCCCGGCACGCTGACGGTGCAGTTTGACACCTTTGACAACTTCGGCGAGGGGGAGAACACCATCGCGCTGGGCGTGAACGGGGCGACGGTCGCGACGTACACGCCGGCGTACGACCTTGAGGATTTTCAGTGGCGCACGGCGCGGGTGTCGCTGCGCGACGGGCGGGTGTCGGTGAGCATCGTGCAGCCGGACGGGACGGTGGAGACGGTGTTCAACCGGGTCGCGGCGACGGGCTGGACGCCGTTCAACGCGCGGTTCGGCTTCGGCGGGCGCACGGGCGGGCTGACGAACTTCCACGACATCGACAATGTGACGTTCCTGCTGCCGGGGCCGGCGGACCAGAACCAGGACGGCGTGCTGGACGTGTGCGAGCCGTGCGACGCGATCGACCTCGCGGCGCCCGTCGGCGTGCTGGACTTTTTGGACTTCCTCGGCTTCCTGACGGCGTTTGACGCGGGGAACGCGGCCGTCGCGGACGTGACGGGGAACGGAGCGTTGGACGCGGACGATGTGCTCGCGGCGCTGCTGCTGATCGCGAACGGGTGCGGGGCGCCGTAAGGGGCGGGGCGGGCGTGGGCGCGGGGGCGGTTTGTGCCGGCGCGGTGCTGCGCGCGGGTGGAGTTGTTCGGCTGCGTTGGCCCGGAGAAGCGCGCCCGGCAGGGATCGAACCTGCGACCTGCGATTTAGGAAACCGCCGCTCTATCCAACTGAGCTACGAGCGCCCGGGGGCATGGTAGGGAGCGGGCGGGACGGGCGGTGACGGGCGGGTGGGGGCTTGGTTGTGTAAGGCCGAGCTGCGTGGGGCGGGGCTAGCGGAGGCCTGTGGTGACGCCGGGCCAGGTGTCGGTGCGGAAGGGTTCGGCGGGGAGGCCGGCGGCGTTGATGAGGCAGGCGTCGGGGTTGGTGGCCCATGCGTAGCGGACGGCGGCGACGACGGGGACGGCGGGGCAGGTGAGGCGGACGAGGGTGGTGCCGTCGTCGTGGGTCACGAACTCGGCCTGGGCCCAGTGCCACTCGGGCGTGCCGCCCGTCAGCGGGCCGGCGACGGCGAAGCCGCGGGGGGGCAGGCCGTCGCGGGTGGCGAGGCCCTGGGCGAAGGTGAACATGACGTCGGCGGTGGCCCCGTTGAAGGCGACGCTTGCGAGGCGCGGGCCGTGGCCGCGGGAGGTAGGGTCGCCGTAGGCGATGCGTTTGGCCTCGGCGGCGAGGCGGAGGCCGACGTCGCGCTTGTTGCGTGGGTGGATGTCGTTGGCCTCGCCGATGTCGATCGCGGAGACCATGCCGGTGTTGGGCAGGCGGAGGGTGGCGTGCTGGGCCTCGCGGAGCTCGGCCCAGTTGCTCTCGCCGGGAGCGTCGAGGCGGCGGGTGTGGTTGGCGAGCTGCACGTAGAGGAAGGGCATGTCCGGGTTCTGGAACAGGCCCCGCCAGGCGGTGATGAGCGTGGGGAAGAGGGTGCGGTACTGCTCGGCCCGGGCGGCGTTGCTCTCGCCCTGGTACCAGATCACGCCCTTCACGTTGAAGGGCACGCAGGGGTGGAGCATGGCGTTGTAGAGGCCGGCGGGGCGGTCGATGTCGCGGGCGGTGGGCTTCGCGGCGGGGAAGCCGCCGTGGTTGGCGGCGTTCCAGGCGACGCGGGACGACCATGGGCCGGCCAGGGGGACGGGGCTCTGGCCGGCGAGTTCGATGTGAAACGCCTCGTCGCGGCCCGAGATGCCGCCGGCGCCGGTGTTGTCGAGGATGCGCAGGGCGATGACGTTGTCGCCCGGGCGGAGGGTGCCGGCGGGGAGGGTGTAGCGGCGCGGGGTCTGCCAGGCGTCGGCGGTTTCTTGCCCGATGGAGCCGACGAGGACGCCGTTGATGTAGGCGTGGTCGTAGTCGTCGATCGGCGGGATGACGAGGGCGGCGGCGGCGGCGGCCTGCTCGGCGGAGAGCGCGACGGTGCGGCGGTACCACATGACGCCGTCGAGGTTCGCGGGCCACTCGCCCGGGAGCGAGGCGTTGTTCCACTGGGCGACGGCGGGGGACGACGGCGGCGGCAGCGTGACGCCCTCGAAGCCGGCCTCGTCGGGGAGGCGGCTTGTCAGGAGCTGGGCGGTGAGCTCGCGCTGCGCGCGGTCGAGCTCTTCGGGAGATTCGCCCGGGGCGGTGCCGGGCTCTTTCCAGCGGGCGAGGATGGGGGAGGCCTCGGGCGTGGCCTCGAGCACGTCGCGCGGGGTCCACGCCTCGGCGGAGGTGCCGCCGTAGTACGACTCGATGATGCCGATGGGGACGGGGTGGCCCGCGGCGTCTTTCAGTGTGGCGTGCAGGTCTGCGGCGAAGAAGAGGCCCACGCCGGAGAACGAACCGGCCGACTCGGGCGTGCACATCCGCCAGCCCTTGGTGTCGGCCTCGGTCTGCGGCTCGGGCGTGGTGCGGCGCGGCATGCGCAGGGCGCGGACGGCGGGGAGGTCCGCCGTCTTGGCGAAGGCCTCAAAGCCGTCGGAGCGGCCCATGGACCACTCCATGTTGCTCTGACCGCCGGCGATCCAGACGTCGCCGACGAGGATGTCCTCGAGCGTCACCTCGTCCTCGCCCTGCGCGACGGTGAGGGCGATCGAGCCCGCCGCCGCGGCGAGCGGGGGAAGCGTGAACGCAAACCGGCCCTGGGCGTCGGCGGTCGCGCGGTGCTGCGGCGTCGCGACGGCCGTGCCCGCGGGCAGGCCGCGGCGGTCGTGCAGCGTGAGGGTGAGCTCGGCGTTGGCGTCGGCCCAGCCCCAGACGCGGAGGGGCTGGTCGCGCTGCAGCACCATGTGGCTTGTGAAGACCGGGGCGAGCCGCACGTCGGCCCACGCCGGGGCCGCGGCGACGGCGAGCGAGAGGCACGCGGCCGCGAGGCCCGCGCGGCGCGAAAGGTGGCGAACAACGCGGCGGCGGATGGTGCGGCTCGTCATGCCGGCATGGTACCGATTGGCCGGACGTTATGGGCTTGACGGGGCGCGACCCCCGGGAGCGTGTCACTCCGGGTCGGGCCAGCGAAGGTCCAGCCAGGCCCGATCCGGGGCGAGGCGGTCGCGGTCCCACCGCAGCGTCTCGGCGACGGCGTTGCCGTTCCAGCGGGCCTCGACCTCGGCGGGCGTGCGGGCGGGGTCCAGGATCTCCTGCATCACGCGGGGGATCATGTCGCGGGCCTGGGCGTCAAGGTCCGGGGAATCCAGCTCGGCGTGCAACCTCGGCAGGGCCGCGGGGCCGATCTTCAGCAACGCGGCGACCGCGAGCGCGGCGTCGCCCCCGATGGTGTTGTCGCGCAGGTGCGGCAGCACGGCCGCGGCGAGCGCGGGGGCGTCGGCGTCGCTGTACCGGCCCACGCGGAGCAGCACCAGCGCCGCGACGAACCGCGGCGCGGGCTCGGCCGAGGCGAGCATGTCCCGCACCAGCGGCTCGGCGGCCGCGGCGTGGTTTGAGAGCGCCACCGCGACCGGGCCAGCCAGGCTTGGGAATCGAGAGACACCGGCGGCGAAGCGGCGCAGCATCGCGGCGTCGGGCGCGTCCGTCCCTGCATGCGCGTCGGGCCCGGCGGGCTCGGCGTTCGCGTCGGGCGGCTCGTCCGCCTCGGCCGAGGCGGCCTCGTTGGCGAGGTTCAGCAGGATCGACAGGGCGTTCCGGGCCTGCCGCTCGTCGCGCGGCGCATCCACGGCCCGCGACAGGGCCCCGACCAGCAACCGGCGCTGTGCGGGCGTGCCGCGCATCAACTGGTAGAGGCCGATGCCGCGGTGCTGGCTCCAGTGTTCGATGTCGTGCTCGGCCAGCAGGCTCACGGCCGCCTCGGCCAGCATGGGGTCGTCGTCGTTCGGCAGGAGCGCCAGCAGCAGGGGCAGGGCCTCGGCCTTCTGCTGTGCGTCGCCGGTTCGGAGGGCGTGCCGCAGGGCCGGCTCGGCGGAGAGGTCGAGGGTTTGCAGCACGACGCGGGCGGTGTCGGCGTTGCCCCAGATGCCGTCGTCGGCGAGGGCCGCCATCGCGGCGGCGGCGATCTCCCCCACCACGGCCGTGGGCACCGAGCCGGTGGAGGCGGCGAGGGTGAAGAGATCGCCGTCGCGCAGCGCGGCCCGGGCGACGGTCGAGAGGGGCGTCGGCGCGCCGAGGGAGGCGGACTCGACGCCGTCGGTCCACGCGGCGACGGACCATGCGGCGAGCGTGCGCTCGGCGGCGGCAGGGAGCCGGCCGTCCCACCAGCGGGTGCGGAGCTCGCGCACGGCCTGCCGGGCCGTTCCGCGGTTGCCGAGGCGGACATCGAGCAAGAGCCGCCAGGCCGAACGCTGCGACGCGGGCCCGCTGGTGAGGGCCGAGCCCGCGGCGAGCAAGGCCGGCGCGGCGAGGGCGACTGCGGCCAGGGCGCGGAGCCGGGGGTGCCGGGCGGGGCGACGGGTGAAGAGCCGGCCGGGGCGGGCGAGGTTCGTGCCGCACTCGGGGCAGGGGACTCGGCTGGGGACGCGGCTGGGGACTCGGCGTGCGACGCGCGGGGCCGGGGCGATGGGTCGGGCGGCGAGGCCCCGCAGCGCCCGGGCCACCCCGCCGGCGGCGAGGCGGGCGAGGTCGGCCCGGGGCATGAGGCCGGCGGCGTCGTACCCGCAGCGGCGGCATCGGGCCGGGCCGTCGGTGCGGCGGTGGCGGAGCAGCCAGACCGCCGGCCCCGCCGCGAGGGCGAGGGCCGGGGCCAACATCAGGGCGTGGTGTTCGAGGGGCCAGACGTCCAT
>CAZCBN010000094.1:0-12641 GCA_964496975.1 uncultured Phycisphaeraceae bacterium | reverse complement strand
CGGTGTCGCCCTTCTTGAGGACCTCGTTGGGGTGCGTGACCTTCTTGGTCCAGGAGATGTCGCCGACGTGGAGGAGCCCGTCGATGCCGGGCTCGATCTCGACGAAGGCGCCGTAGTTGGCGAGGTTGCGGACCTCGCCCTCGA
The DNA here is from genome assembly GCA_964496975.1 of uncultured Phycisphaeraceae bacterium. Taxonomy (GTDB): domain Bacteria; phylum Planctomycetota; class Phycisphaerae; order Phycisphaerales; family UBA1924; genus CAZCBN01. Next base: position 12,497 of record CAZCBN010000094.1, on the reverse strand, counting down.
TGATGGTGCCCGGGGGGTACTTCTCGCTGACGAGCTCCCAGGGGTTCACCTCGATCTGCTTCATGCCGAGGCTGATTTCCTGCTTGTTCTTGTCGATGTCGAGGACGACGACCTCGACGGCGTCGCCGGGCTTGACCAGCTCGCTCGGGTGGTTGACGCGGCGGGTCCAGGACATCTCGGAGATGTGGACCAGGCCCTCGATGCCGTCCTCGAGCCGCACGAACGCGCCGTACGACATGATGTTGACAACCTCGCCCGAGACGCGGCTGCCGACGGGGTACTTGGCCTCGATCTCCTCCCAGGGGCTGGCTTCCTTCTGCTTCAGGCCCAGGGCGATCTTTTCCTTCTCGCGGTCGATGTTGAGGACCTTGACCTCGATCTTCTGGTCGATGCGGACCACCTCGCTCGGGTGGTTCACGCGGCCCCACGACATGTCGGTGATGTGCAGCAGGCCGTCGATGCCGCCGAGGTCAACGAAGGCGCCGAAGTCGGCGATGTTCTTGACGGTGCCGGTGACGAGCTGGCCCTCGTGCAGGGTCTCGAGCAGGCGGCGCTTGGCCTGGTCGCGTTCCTTCTCGATGAGCTTGCGGCGGCTGATGACGATGTTGCGGCGTTCGAGGTCGATCTTCAGGATCTCGGCGCGGACCTTGCGGCCGATGAAGTCGCCGATCTCGTGGGGGCGGCGGATGTCGACCTGGCTCGCGGGCAGGAAGACCGGCACGCCGATGTCGACGAGCAGGCCGCCCTTGATCTTCCGCATGCAGGTGCCCTCGACGGGGTCACCCTCCTTGGTGGTGTCGACGATGCGCTGCCAGGCGAGCTGGCGGTCGGCCTTGCGCTTGCTGAGCTGGATCAGGCCGCTGTCGCCCTCGAGGCTCTCGAGGAGGACGTCGATCTTGTCGCCGATCTTGACGTTGGCGAGGTCTTCCCCGAACTCTTCCTTGGGGATGAGGCCCTCGCTCTTCAGGCCCACGTCGACGACGACGTCGTCGCCCGCGAGGCCGATGACGCGGCCCTTGATCAGCCGGCCCGGGGCGAGCCCCGTGACCTGATCGCCCAGCAGGGCGTCCATGCCGGTGTCGAGGGCAAACTCGGCGCCGAGCATCTCCTGCGCCTCGTCGTCCATCATGCCCAGCGACGCGATCAGCATCTCATCGATCATGTCCACGGTTCCTTGGTCGCTCGCCCGGGGGCCCGACGACCTGTTGAGACAGCCACAGCCCCGCCCCCCGCATCAACCGCGGACGGGCGCACCGGGCTCGGCTCAAACAGGCCGTTGCAGCACGCGGGAAAACATTCCACCGACGCTCACGCCACCCGGCCGGGAAGGGTCGCGATCCCGCGTCGGCACGACGGGCGCGGCGGGCGAGAATCGCCAACCATGCTCATCGGCCCAGTTCGGGCGCTTCGAGGGCCACATCTACCACCGCCGGCCGCCACCACGGCGGCCCACTTGCGGCCCCGGCCTGAGCCTTGATGTTAGGCCGGCCGATGCGTGGCGACCAACCGGTTGGCGCGTTGCCCGTTCAAACACCGATCGGGCGGGGACCCTCGCCGGCGTGGAGGCTCATGAGAAGGTCCGGTAACTGGTTCGAGAAGGCCCCGCGGGTGAGGACGGCGTCGGCGCCCAGGTCGCGGCTGCGGGCGAAGAGATCGGTCGCCACGTGCGGGCCCCAGCAGACAACCCGGGCCACCCGCTCCGCCCCGGGCAAGGCCGCCGGCCCGCGGAGGAGGGAGAGCAGCTCCCAAGCACGGTCCGGGGCTTCGAGGTCGAGCAAGACGCCGCGGACGTCGCTGTCGGCGAGGCGGGCCTCCAGCATGCCGCGGTCGCGGACCGGGCGGCAGGGGACGCCGATGGCGTCGGCGGTCGACTTGATGCGCGTGGCCCAGAGCAGGTCGGCGGCGGAGTAGAGGATCACGCCCGATTATCGCCCCGGGTTGGGGCGGCGGAGGGGTGTGGGCGGGGTGGGGTTGATGAAAACGCTTCCGTCGCGGCCTACGCTGAGCCCCACAGCGTCGGCGCGCGCAGCCGACGGTCGCCGCGGCGACCCGGGGGTGTTCCCGGGCGGCGCGGTGTAGCGGGGCCTGTGCGGTGCCCCGGGGTGGATTCAGCCGATCAGAACCGCCACGATGCAGCAGAGCAGCCGGCCGCGCCGCCGGAACGCCCCAGCGAGTCGGGGTTCAACGCCCGTGTCCAGGGAAAGGCCCGTTGTTTATGACGACCGTGACGCCCGCCAGCCACAGCACCGCCCGAGACCCGATCACCGCCGCCGTTTCGGAGGAGGCGAACGCCTTCCACCGCGACCCGGTGTTTGACGAGCTGGGCTTCCCGACCGACCCGGACAACCTGTACCTTCAGACCGTCGCGGTGATGCTGAAGGCGGCGGAGATGATCGACCTGAAGCACCGGGTCCGCATCATCCTCGCGCAGCCGAAGAACGAGTGCATGGTGCACTTCCCCGTGCGGATGGACAACGGGCACCACAAGCTCTTCAAGGGCTACCGCGTGCAGCACAACAACGCGCTCGGCCCCTACAAGGGCGGCATCCGCTACCACCCGGACGTGCACCTGGACGACGTGAAGGCCCTCGCCCTGCTGATGACCATGAAGACCGCGCTCGTGCGCCTGCCCTACGGCGGCGGCAAGGGCGGCGTGAAGTGCAACCCGCGCGAGCTGAGCCCCGGCGAGATCGAGCGCGTGACCCGCCGCTTCACGAGCGCCATCGCCCACATCATCGGCCCCGACTACGACATCCCCGCGCCCGACGTCGGCACCAACGCGCAGACCATGGCCTGGATGGCCGACACCTACATGATGGGCAGCGAGAGCAAGGCCGTGGACGCGATGCGCGTCGTCACCGGCAAGCCCGTCGAGTTCGGCGGCTCGGCGGGCCGTGACAAGGCGACGGGCCAGGGCGTCGCCGACGTGCTCGCCGAGATGCTGCCTGGCGTGGGCATCCCGGTGCAGGGGATGCGCATCATCCTGCTGGGCTTCGGCAACGTGAACAGCTGGGGCGGCCGCATCCTGCAGGACATGGGCGCGAAGGTCGTCGCGGTGATGGACCACACCGGCGCCGTCCGCAACGACAACGGCATCGACTGCCACGCCCTCGCCCGCTACAGCGAGCAGCACGGCGGCATCGGCGGCTTCGAGAAGCTGCCGACCGCCACGCAGTCGGGCAACGCCTCGGCCAAGGGCGCCGAGCGCATCACCGAGGACGAGTTCTACAGCACGCCCTGCGAGGTCTTCATCCCCGGCGCGCTCGAGCAGATGGTGAAGCCCAAGCAGGCCCAGATGGTGCAGTGCAAGGTGATGGCCGAGGCCGCCAACGCCCCCTGCACCCCCGCGGGCGACCGCGTCCTTTCGAGCCGCGGCATCGAGATCATCCCCGCCATTCTCGCCAACTCGGGCGGCGTCACCGTGTCGTACTTCGAGTGGCTCCAGAACAAGGCCAGCGTGACGTGGGACGCCACGCACGTCGACCGCGAGCTGAACCGCCACATGTGCGTCGCCGCACGCCGCACCATGGCCGCCCGCGAGCGGTACGGCTGCGATCTGCGCACCGCGGCGTACGCCGCCGCGCTCGACCACATCGGCAAGGTGTACACGCTCCGCGGCATCTTCCCGTGAGCCCGTGCCGCCGCGACCGGCCTTGACGCACGACCGCATGCGCGACGACCCGACCACCCCGCCGCGGAGGCCCAGCGCCCCGCGGCGTTTTTCATTGCGCCCCGCCGCCGCCGCGACGCCCCGCCTGGACCCGCAGGCCCTGCACGACCCGGACGACCCCTTCGGCCCCATCGGGCCCCCAAGCGCGAAGCGGTCGCGGGCGCAGACGCTTCGGAGCATTTTGGGCCGGATGCGTCGCATCGTGGGCCGCCGCCACCGCGCGGCGGATGACCCGGTGTGCCGCGGGGCGGCGGAGACGCTCTACCTGGAGCTCAAGCGCCTGAGCGACGCGCCGGGCGGGGACGAGGCGTTCGCGTCGCGCCTCGCCGCGTGGGCGGCGGCGCTGCACGCGGCGTCGGCGTCTGTCGCGGGGACCGACGCTTTGCCCCTGCGGGCGAGGCGGGCCGCGGAGTACCGGCGCTGGGCCGAGGGCGTCACGCGCCTCGCGGGCGGCGAAGGCCCGGCGTGATGCGCCGCGCCGACCCGCGTCGACGTCCCGCGATCGCCCGCCGCCGCGAGTGCCCGGCCTGCGGTGTGCTTCCGGCCTGCGGCCTTCTTACGGATAGTCCTGCCGCGTCGCGCGCAGCACGATGTCGCCCACGTGCACGTGCGGCGGCTGGGAGCACACGAAGGCGATGGTGCGCGCCACGTCCTCCGGCGAGAGCAGCGGGCCGAACTTTTCCTGGAAGCCGTCGACCAGTTCGCCCGTGTAGCCCGCGACGCGTTGAAACTCGCTGACGACGACGCCCGGGGCGATAAGCGTGACGCGGACGCCCTTGGGCCCCGCCTCGCGGCGCAGCGCCTCGACGAGGCTGTGCAGCGCAAACTTGGTCGAGCCGTACATGCTGCTGAAGGGGCTGACGTTCCTGCCCACCGTGGAGCCGATGACGACGATGTCGTGCGGCCTTTCGAGCCAGGGGCCGGCGGGGCCCGTGGGCTCGACGCCCGCGGCCTTCGCCGCGCGGCCGATGGCGGCGATCATCTGCGTCGCCGCCGCGCGCATGAGTCGGGCGGCGCCGATGTAGTTCGTCTGCACCATCTCTTCCCAGTGCCGCATGTCGCTCGTCAGCAGGCTCCCCGCGAGGCCCCGGCCCGCGTTCACGACGACGAGGCAGGAGTGCCGGTGAAAGTGGTCCGCGGCGGACTGGAGCATGCGGTCGATCACATCGGGCTCGGCGCAGTCGCCCGCGACGGTGTGGGCGGTCTCGGTGCCCTGGCCGATCGGCGGCGGGCCGTCGAGCTCGCGTTCCAGCTCGCTGAGCCGCTCGGCGCGGCGGGCGTTCAGGATCAACTTCGCACCCTGGCGGGCGAACTCGCGCGCCGTCGCGGCGCCGATGCCGGCGCTCGCCCCGGTGATCAACACGACGCGGCCCTCGAGCGGGCGTTGGGTCATCTCCGATCCCCTTTCAACCGCGCCGGCGGGGGCAGACGCCCCGGTGCGCCGCGGGAGGCGCAGCGTATCCTCATCGCGTGTTCGGTTCTCACCTGTCCATCGCCGGCAGCATGGTCAACGCCCTCGACGAGGCCCAGGCCCTGAGGCTGGACACCGTGCAGGTGTTCACGAAAAACCAGCAGCAGTGGAAGGCCAAGCCGCTGGACCCGGGCGTGGTCGCGGCGTGGCACGCCCGGGTTGACGAGCTGGGCTGGCGGGGCCGCGTGGTGAGCCACGCGAGCTATCTCATCAACCTCGCGAGCCCCGACGACGCGCTGTGGGAAAAGTCCATCGCGCTGATGCGCGACGAGATCGAGCGGTGCCAGGCCCTCGGCATCCCGTTCCTCGTGCACCACCCGGGCTCCAGCACGACGAGCGACGCCGACACCGGCCTGGCGCGCATCGCCGCCGCGTACGGCCGGCTCTTCAAGGAAACCGCGGGCAGCACGGTTGTTTCGTGCCTGGAAAACACCGTCGGCGGCGGCAGCACGCTGGGACAGACGTGGGAGGAACTCGCCGACCTCCGCGGCCGGATCGTGGCGGCGACGGGCGAGCCGGGCCGCGTGGGCTTCTGCATCGACACCTGCCATGCGCACGCCGCGGGGTACGACCTGTCGACGCGGAGCGGCGCCGAGGCCGTGCTCGACGAGCTGCACGCCCGCTGCGGCCTGGCGAACGTGCGCGTGCTGCACGTCAACGACTCGAAGGCGGCGCTGGGCAGCCGCCGCGACCTGCACGCCCACATCGGCGAGGGAACCATCGGCCGACCGCCCGGGCCGCGGCGCGCGCTGAGGGACACGGGCTTCGCGGCGTTCGTGAACCGGCCGGAGTTCGCCGCCGTACCCAAGATCCTGGAAACCCCCAAGGGGACCGACGAGCAGGGCCGGCCGTTCGACACGATCAACCTCCGCCGCCTGCGCGGGCTGCTCGCGGCGAGCGACGCTTTGGAAGCGGCGGTGCCGGATTCGGCGGATGAAGGTGAGTCGGGCGGGAAGGGTGCGTCGGGCGGGGAAGAGAAGACACTGAAACAGGGTGGTTCACGTCGCCGCCCGCGCCGCCCCACATCGCGGCCGTGAGCGGACGTCGCGGCCCGCCGCTCGGAGGGCCGATAGGAGCGGCGATGAGGAAGACACGACGGCACAACCGAAAGAGGGGATTCCAGAACCATCGCGGCGAAAGCCCCCGCCTTGTGGGGGTCGCGATGCTCCTCGCGGCGGTCGGCCTCGCCGGCTGCGGCAGCGACGGCACGCCCCGGCCTGACCGGCCTCAGCAGGCGCAGCAGCCGATGCCGACCACCGCGGTGGACCGGGCGCAGCAACTGCGGGCCCAGGGCATCAGCGACGAGGCACTCGCGGAGTTTGAGCGCGCGATCGCGGAGAACCCGAACCTCACCGTCGCCTATCTCGGGGCCGGCGCGATCTATCGGGAGAAGGGCGACTACACCTCGGCCGAGACGCGCTACCGCCGGGCGACGGAGCTGGAGCCCAGCAACTTTGACGCGCAGTTCGGCCTCGCGCTGACGCTGCAGCTGCTCGACCGGTCGAGCGAGGCGGTGCGGTCGTACCTGCGGGCGCTCTCGATCCGGCCGGATGACTTTGAGTCCAACCTCAACCTGGGGACGACGTACTTGTCGCTGGGCGAGCCGGCGCAGGCGAGGCCGTACGCCGAGCGGGCGGTGCGGCTGAACCCCGGCAGCGGTCCGGCGCGGGTGAACCTGGGCGCGGTGTATGCGCAGCTCGCGCAGCACGAGGCGGCGGTGATCGAATACCAGCAGGCCGCGGAGCTGATGGACCTCAACGCGGAGCTGCTGCTGAACTGGGCGGGGAGCCTGGGCGAGGTGGGCCGGTACAGCGAGATGGCGTCGACGCTCCAGCAGTTGACGCGGCTGTATGACACGGGGCGTGCGCAGGCGAGCCCGGTGGCGTACGAGCGGCTGGGCTCGGCGCTCTTCCGGCTGAAGCGGTACGACGAGGCGCTGGTCGCGTTCGCCCGCGCCACCGAGGTGGACCCGCTGCACTACCCCGCGTGGAACGGCATCGGCGTGTGCCGGCTCAACACGTACCTGTGGACGCAGCGGCAGGACCAACGGGCCCTGCGCGAAGCGATCGACGCCCTCCGCCGCAGCCTGCGGATCGAGAGCAACCAGCCGAAGATCGTGGAGCTGGTGCGGCGGTACGGGTGAGGTGGGTTGGTGCGGGGAGCGGTCGGCTCGCCGGCGCTCAAGGTGATCTGCTGAGAGAAAGAGCGCGTGTTCGCGGCTCAGGCCTCCGTCCGCGGTGGCGGACATCGATCACCGCGTCGACGCCCGGGATGTGCAGGCGGCCGGTGAAGCCGTGGAGGACGCCGCCGTCGTTGACGGTCTCGGTGCCGGCGGCGTTGAGGGTCGTCCGCAGGCCGTCGTCGCCGTAGCGGAAGCGGTTGCGGACGGTCGGCACGCCGGTGACGCCGACATCAGCGGTGGCTGTAGCGAGAGACTGGCCCCGAGTGGCGCGACGACGACGACCGAGGGGTGGACAGCTTGGGACGAAGCACGCCAGTCTTCGCATGGATGATGCGGTGGGATTGCGTAGACGGTCAACCGCGGGCCTTCACGTACGCTCGCCCAGCGGGAAACTTTCCACCTGGAAGCCCGGAACCCCGAAGTAAATGTCCGGAATGGACACCCGGATCAAGGCGATCTGCTCCACCGACAACTTCGCGGCTTCTTCGATCGACAGCATATCGAGGTGCCATGCCGCACACAAGTCCGAAATAAGATGCGAATGCTCAGCCATTGACTCATACAGTTCGACCTCGGTCGACGCCTTGAGGAGTTCGTCGATCTTCCGAGCAGCATCCCTCAATATCTCACGTGACAACTCGTTCATTGATCGACTCCCGGATCGTGCGCTGAACTGTGAGATGCTCCTTCCAGAGCTTCCGACCTGGATTTCCCGCCGATTTTATCGCCATCGTAAGTCTATCGCACCGCCGCGGCACAACCTGCGACCGCCTTCCTGTGCGGGGCGGCGGGCATCGGACACCCGGAAGGGCGAGGGGAGGCGGCGATGCAGTTGATCGTATCAGAAGGGTCGGGGGCTTGCTTGGCTTTGATGACGCGGCGATTGAGGAGCGCGGGGCGGGAGACGATGGCTTGGCGCGGCGTTGGCAGCCACGTCGATCGTTTATTGAATATCGCGCTCTCGATGACCCGGCCGCCGGAGTTCTCCCCGCCATGGAGTACACCGCGCACACGCGCGTGAGCCATCCACAAGCATAGTGCAGGCAGGGGCCGGCAAATCATCTGACGCTGTACGTTTCGAATGAACAACGGAAAGCATGGCTTGGCAAGGCCAAGCCGTCGCACCCGAGTGAAAGCGCTCGGGCACGAGGCCATGCGGGGACAAACCGGGGCTCCCGCCGACGACATCGTGATCGAGCACGTCAGCGAGGAGTTCACGAGCCTGTGCCCGAAGACGGGGCACGCAGGGGACGTAAGCGAACAGACGCCGCCCGTCGATCTAGGGCTACAGCAGCCTCGGGCTCTTCGACACGGCCTGTCGCTCGTGCTTCGCCACCGCGCCGGTGTGCACGAGTGCCTGCACATCATCTGCGCTCATGAGGTTCACCTCATCGCGCGACGATACGAGCGTACCGTTTTCGACCATCTCCGCCACAACGGCCGCCGTGATATCCGTGTACTTACGGATATAACCCGCGGGACTAGTCGCCTCGATGCTCTCGCACGCGTGAAGACTGACCTTCGCATATGGGTGCCGAAGGAACGCCGTCGCGCACAGTGAGCATGCGCGAGGGTCCAACAGCAAGTCTTTGAGGCTCGTGCCGCCAAAGAAAGAGAGGTTGCATATCTCCTGCTGATCGCGGATCTTCAACCAAAACTTATACGCAACTCCCTGCGCCACTGGTTCGACGGCGCGCACAGCTTCTGCCGCAGGGGCTCTGCATCGCAGGTTCTCGTCCCGAACATGTGCAAGGTATCGACCAAACGGATCATCATCTGCGCCAAGCCTGAACTCAAAGGCTGCACCGTTCTCAAAGAGACACTCGACTGCATCCTCCGTAACTTCCGAAAAGCCAGCCAAGCTCATGCCACGACGATCACTATAGCATCCGTCCTCCGCGTACCACTCGCATACCTCGTCAGCGCGACACATATGCAAAAAAGCGATGAGCATCGCCCCAACGCCCATGTCTCCGAGGCAACTACGTCGCCCAAACACCCGAAAGTCGCCGGAGGACATGACCCACTTGCGTCGCTCACAGATGAAGAAGATGTTTGCACCCATCATTGACTCCTATTCGCCTATCGGAAGAACGGAGACTACCACGCTCATCCTCTTCAGACCATCCAAGAGCTCACACAAAGCCGAGACGCCAAGAGGCGCGACAGCCAGCGGTGCCTGAAGTCGATCACCGCGTCGACGCCGGAGATGTGCAGGCGGCCGGTTTAGCCGTGGAGGACGCAGCCGTCGTTGCTGGTCTCGGTGCCGGCGGCGGTGAGCGTGGTCCGGAGGCCGTCGTCGCCGTAGCGGAAGCGGTTGCGGACGGTCGGCGTCTGGCTGGCGCTGACATCGCCGGTGGTGGTGGCGACGACGTTGAAGAGGCCGTCCTGGTGGGAGAAGACGCCGCCGTCAGGGCGGGCTGTTCGGTTGCGACGGGCTGGCGGGGCGGGGGCCACCATGCCTTCAGCGTACCGCGAGCCGGGGTGGTGGATGCAGCGGCTTCAGGTCGCCGGCCGCGGGCTTTCGGGGCTGGGGCGTGCGGGAATACCCTCCGCCCATGCCGGACACACGCCTGCTGGAAGTCTTCCCCACACCCGCCGACGACATCGTGATTGAGCACGTCAGCGAGGAGTTCACGAGCCTGTGCCCGAAGACGGGGCACCCGGACTTTGGCGACGTGGTGCTGCGCTATCGGCCGTCGCCGGGGCGGGCGGGGGGCGTGTGCGTGGAGCTGAAGAGCCTGAAGCTGTACTACCAGAGCTTCCGCAACGAGGGCATTTTCTATGAAGCGGTGACGGGCACGATCCGCGACCACCTCGTCGCCCTCATGAAGCCGGCGTGGCTCCAGATCGCGACGCAGTGGAAGGGCCGCGGGGGCATCCGCAGCGTGATCCGGGCCGAGCACGGCGAGGTGCCGGCGGAGTGGCGCGGGCGGTGAGGGCGGGGCGAGAGGAGCGGGATGGCACAAGGCCGGGCGCGAGCACCGGGGCTGTTTGTCGGGGTCTTTACCCGAGCCGTGTGCGTTCGAGACGACGCCGGTGATCTCGTCGTGCTCGGCGCGGCACGTCGAGAGCCGCCGCTCTGGTTGCTGTTCGTGTGGGGCTTGCATTCCGTCGCGCAAGCGGGAGTCATCGCGGCGAACTGGAGCGCTGCTTCGACCGGCGGGGTTCGCGCGGGCGCTGCTTTGCTCAGTCCCATCCTCGCCGTTCTCGCGTGGGCGGCGATCGCCCTTTTGGCCTGGCTTCTGACGTCCGCCTTCACGCAATGGCGGTCGAGACGGCGTGCGCGGCCGCGGTCTCGGCTTGGCGACATCGCGCGGCCGCTCTCTGCATCGCGTTGCCCCTCGTGCGGCTACGGCCTCGGGGATTGCCACCCCGGCATCGACGGGCTGTCGCGATGCCCCGAGTGCGGGTCGGCGTGGAACCTCGCCTTGTGGGCGGAAGAGTGGCCGCCGCTGAGCATGTCGGACGCCCACTCGGGCAACACGCCCGGCCGACGCACGCTCGACGCTCGACGGCGGCGCGTGCCAACACCGACACCTGGTTCGCTCGCCGCGCCGGCCGCCGGGGCGTGGCGCGCCGCGATGCACAGGGGTGCGGTGGAGAGGAAGCGTGCGTGGGCCGCCGGTGCCGCGGTGTGGCTTGCCGCCGGGTTGATGATCGCGTTGAACGGCTGGCGTCTCGGAACCTGGGGCGGGTCTCTATGGGGCAACATACAGTTCGGCGCGATGATATCCAGCGCCTACGGTGTTCCATGGCTGCTTGCCATGGTGATGACGAGGACTCGGCCCGCATACATCGCCGCGATGGTCGAATCGAGCCTTTGCCCGTCGTGCGCGTCCGACCTGAGGAACGAGCCGACGCGCCTTGACGGCCTGTTTCTGTGCCGGCGATGCGGGGCGGCGTGGCGACGCGCTCAGAGGCGAGGCGCGAGGCCGGCACGTCCCGCCATGCGTTCGCTACGCTCAGCCGAACGCCCATCGGGAGAGACCCCATGACCCGCCCCCCGCACATCAACGTGGCTCTTGAGCGTGACGATGCGCCCGAGGCGCAGACTCTGAAAGCCCAGTGGGACGACCGCATGCCGCCCAAGCCGGGCGATACTGTCGAGCTTGTCTGGAGCACCGACACGCCCAAGGGGTGGGAGAACGGCTCGTACCGGGTGGACGCCGTTCGCGCCGCGGTGCTGGACGCCCAGCCCGACCGCATGACCATGCAGCCGGCGAATCTGACGCTTTGCCTGCGGCTGCTCTAGCCGAACGGGGCCGGGCGCGATCGCGCCGGCCCGGCCCTTCCTTCCCGCCGCGGCACGTGCCCAGCGGCACTCCTCCGGCACCCCGGCGCACGACCGCTCCTGAACGCCCCGCCCGGACTCCCCCCGGGTTCACCGTGCCGCCGCGGGCGGTTGGGGGGGCGGCTCCGCGGGTGGCCGGTGCGGCGGGGCGTGCGGGACTCGGGGGCCTGTGCCGGCGGCTCCGAGGTGTTTGCGGCGTTTGGGGGGGAATCTTTCGCCCACTTCGCGGCGTATGCACAGAGACGGGACGCCGGGGCCGATACGCCGGGGTGTTGGCCTACCGTTCGGTTGTCGGGCGTGCCCGACGGCCGCGGCGGCGGCGTTCACCCCGCGCACCCGCGCCGTGGGTTCGCCCGGCGTGTTGACCCGGTGCGCGGGGCATCACCCTTCCGCGGCATCCTCCTCAACCCGAGGCGGGCCGCGGCCCGGGCCGGGCGGATTCAGGAACCCTCATGTCCAACGCGTTCAGCCGTGTGTTCAGCAAGTTCGCAAGCGAGGACCGCGGCCCGGCCGAGCGGGGCCCTGCGCCCAAGGGCGGCGGCGAGGGGCCGAACGGCTCGCCCCCCGGCGGCCCGCGCAAGCCGGGCCAGGCCACGCCCCCGGGACGCGGGGCGTTCGGCGTCGTGCTGCTGCTCGCGCTCGTGCTGTCGCTGGCGATGGTCTTCAGCCACGCCGGTGCGGGCCGGCGCGTCAGCTTCAGCGAGTTCGAGGTCTACTACAACAACCGCCAGCTCGACGGCGAGCCCGTGCTCCGCGAGACGAGCATCACCGCCCGGCTGAAGGCCGACGCCGCCGGCGGCCGCGCCGAGTCGATCTACGTCCCCATCACCGCGCCCTCGCGCGAGGTCATCGGCACGCGGCTGTTCGAGCTCAGCAAGGG